>DATEPG010000273.1:0-10423 GCA_035273265.1 Polyangiaceae bacterium | reverse complement strand
CTCCGCCGAGCGGCGCGGCAGCGGCCGGCAGTGACTCGCCGAGCGCCGGCGCGCTACGGGCAGCGCTGTGCCTCGGGTCGTGCGCCGCGTTGTAACGAGCAACGGCGGTCACACCCAGTGCACTCAATAGGCAAGACAGCGCGGCGATCGCCCAAAGTGGTCGGTGGGCGCGGTGCTCGGGCACGGTCGCGCTGCGGCTGATCGACTCGGAGGTGCTGCTCTCCGCCGCAGCGGGCGGCAGGACCGGCGCGACCAGGGCCGACAGACTCGAAAGGTGCGTCGGAAGCTGGGGCGGATGCGCGATCACGGACGGGCGTGCGGTTTGATGCGGCGCGACGAAGTAGTTCGCGACGTCGGCGTGAGTCGCGACTTGCTCACCCGCGACGGCTTCAATGGCCTGGGCCAATTCAGCGCAGCTGGCAAAGCGTTGCTCGGGATCGACGGAAAGCGCGCACATCGCCACCGCCTTCAACGGCAGGGCCCAGCCCAACCCCGGCGGCAATTCCGGCAGAGTCACCTTCTCGCCCATCAAGCGCATCACGATGCTATCGACCGAGTCGGTCTCGAACAAGCGACGCCCAGCGAGCGCTTCCCACAAGAGCGTACCCGCACTGAACACGTCCGCACGCGCATCGATCGCATCGCCCAATAGCCGCTCGGGGGCCAGGTGCCCGCAACGCTCGGACGCCGGCAACCTGCCCGGCTCTGCCCAGTGCCAAGGAGCGAGCGGAATGAGCCGCGCCGTGCCGGAACGATCGACGCGAATCATCGCCGGCACGAGCTCGCCATGCACGAACGGTTCGCCCGTCTCGGTTCGAGTGTCCTCCAGCGCACTGAGGCCCGCGAGTACGTCGAGCAGAATGCGTAGGGCGCGCGCCAAGCCGTAGCCTGCAAGCCCGCGCTTGGGATGCAGGTCGAACCAATTGCGCGTCACGTCGCGGGCGGCGCTGAAACCACCGACCGACCGCTCGAGCGGAACCAGACAGGAGTGAACCTTGGCCAACGCAAGCTGCGCGGCGAAGGGCTCCCCCCGAGGGGCCTTTCTCGGAGGTGGGGTGACGGTGAAGCGGGCCAATCTCTGGCCATTACGTCCGCGCTCGTAAAATCTTGAGCTAAAACAGTAACAACGGATTTTTACTGGAATGCAATCACGGCGGCGATCACGATCGCGACGCCTAGCAGCAGCATGGCGATGCTCACCGCGGGCAACTTGGTCAGGGCGGGTCCGCCGCCGGCCTCACGAGCGCGCTTACCGAGCACCTGCCCGTAACCTGCGACGCCGCACAAGATCACCACCAGCGTGAGCTTGGCGTGAAACGCTGGGCCACCGGCAGCCATCACCGCGCCTGGGCCGCGCATGAAAAACAAGCCGAGACCACTCGCGAGCAGCAGTAGGAGCCCCCAACTCCCGTTCTTCGATACGCTGAGTGCACGCAGAATGAACTTCGAGCGCTCCGCAGGTTCCAAGCCAGCACTGGCTCGACGGAGCGTAAACAGCGAAAAGCTTGCCCCCACGCCCAGCGCCAGACCGACGAAATGGAGCATCAACAGGACCAAGTAGGGAAACGGCATGGCGGGCGGACTCATAGCCCGCTCAACGGAACGCCGCAATCAGCTGAATCGACGCGCCTGGCTAGGGAGCCACGTCCAGCGGCGGGCTGGTGTTTTCCGGCCAATCATCGCGACGTGCGTAGGCAGCGTCGCGCTTGATCAGGCGCACTCCACCACCCAAAGACAGCTCGCGCCAGCTGCGACCTGGCGGCGAAGCATCGAGCCAGTGAAAGCTGCGCTCACGGTCATCCAAATGGACGAACAACGTCTTTGGATGCGTGTAAACGCCAACTCCGACTCGCGGCAGCGTTCGTAGGTAGGAGGCGAGCGTACGCGCTGGCACGCCCGGCAACTTGAAATCAATGGCTTTGCCGCTCGCGTGCGGGCCCTCGCGACGACGGCCAGGCTTGCGATAGGCGGACACCACTTGCACTTCACGCACGTGAAAATGCAACGCCGCGCGCACCGCCAATTGCAACGTGCGCCGCCCGAGGTTGATCTGCTCGCAATTTTTGGGGTCGCGCGTATCGGCCAACAATGCGTCGAGACGCGATGCTTCTCGTTCGTCCACGTGTCCAACGTCGTCGTACAGCCTGACCAAGGCGCTCTGGCCGGTGCTTTGATTGCTGAAGCGAAGCGCTGGCAGGCCGGCAAACGTGGCCTCTGGACTCGATTGCGCAGAACCCAACGAAAGCCCGAGCACGGAGGCGAGCACGAACGAAGCGATCACCAGCGAGCGCATATCCGAGTCTAAGCACGCTTCGTGTGGCTTCGCGCAACAGATTACCCCGCTAAAAATTTGCCACGAGAGTCGAATGGAGTCGTCGGCGGCTGCCGCAGATCGCCACAGTGGGTCATTCGATCACGATCGCAGACTGAGAAAAGCGCACTTTGCCCCGGGCAGCCGGTGCATCGGGGTGCAAATAGCGGGACCCGAGTGCTCCCTCGAGGATGGCGCAGCTATTGCTTTGAGGGGTGCTCGATGCCCACGCCCATCGACGACCAAGCAACGGGCGATGCGCAGACCGCGCTCGATCGTCCGCCCGTGGCTACTTACCAGCCGGGCGTCGTGCTGGCCGGCAAATACCGACTCGAAGCGCTGCTGGGCGAGGGCGGCATGGGCGCGGTGTGGCGGGCCAGTAATCTCCTTCTGGATCTGCCCGTCGCGATCAAGCTGATTCGCGCCGATCTCGATCGCGGTGCGTTGCGCGCGCGTTTGCAACTCGAAGCGCGCTCGGCCGCCAAGCTCGGGCATCCGGCCATCGTGCGTGTGTACGATGTAGGCGAGAGCGAATTCGGTGATCCGTTCATCGTCATGGAGCACTTGCGCGGCGAGACTTTGGCGCAGCTGCTCTGTGCTGGACGCTTGTCGGCCACGCGCGCCGTGCAATTGCTGTTGCCGATCATCGATGCCCTGGCGATGGCGCACGCGCGCGGAATCGTGCATCGCGATCTCAAACCAGACAATTTGATGATCGCACGCGAAGACCAGCACGTTTGTCCAAAAATATTGGACTTCGGCGTGGCCAAGCTGACTGACCCGCGTGACTTGGATGCCAAGTTGACGGAGGCCGGAGTGGTGGTCGGCAGCCCGGAGTACATGTCGCCCGAGCAAGCGCGCGGGCAGGACGACGTCGACGCAAGCACCGACGTCTGGTCGATGTGCATCGTGCTCTACGAAGCGTTGACCGGTTCAACGCCCTTTGCCGCCTCCAACTACAACGCCTTGTTGCGCAGCATCGTGGAGGACGACCCGCAACCACTTTCCGAGCACGCGGCAGGGGATGAGGAGCTATGGCAAATCCTGGCGCGAGGCCTGCACAAGGATCGCGCGCAGCGCTACGCGAAGATCTCTCAATTGGGAGAAGCGCTGGCGGGCTGGCTGCTGAGCCAAGGGGTGACGGAGGACGCCTGCGGCAGTTCCATCGATTCCAAATGGTTCGGTCACCGAAGCGACTCACTGAGCGCGGGCAAAGCTGCACCGGTGCTCAGCGCAAGCAGCCACTCGCAAACAAAGCCCAGCCACGAATCGATTCCGGACAGCATGGGACTGGCGGGAGGGCCATTCACCGCGACCATCCGTCCGGTGAACGTTGCGCGCACATGGACGCTGAGCGCGGCCCTCGTGGGCTGTGCGCTACTCGGCCTGTCC
This sequence comes from Polyangiaceae bacterium, assembly GCA_035273265.1. Classification (GTDB taxonomy): domain Bacteria; phylum Myxococcota_A; class Polyangia; order Polyangiales; family Polyangiaceae; genus PMG-095. The sequence goes on along the minus strand of DATEPG010000273.1, from coordinate 6,720 downwards.
GCACTCGCACTCGGCCATGCACGGCTTACAACGGGTCCAACCGCTCGCGGCCCCGCGGCAGGCACTGCAATGCCCGCCACCGCCTCCTTTTCGCGCCCAGCTTCCTCCCCTCTTCCCCCACCTGCTGCCATCCCCCTACAAACATCGCCGACGCCGATCGAAGTCTGGCCTGCAGGCTCCGCGCACCCCGAAGCCAAGGCTGAAATCAAGACACCGAGCGCACCGCGCCAGATCAAGCCAGCAGTGAACGCGGTTCGCGCCAAAGCGCCCGCGGCTGTTCCCGCCGCGTCGCCCAGCACGCCGCTCACCCCGCCGAAGCCCAATCGTCCGCTGGACCTCTTGGCCCCCTACTGAATTCCCGGAGCGGCGGTGACGCATAGCGAATCAACGGCCAGAATCGAGGCCAAGCCCTGTCGGCCATGGGCACGTGCTGCCCCGCTACTGCTCTCCGTTTCGCTCTCGCTGAGCATCCCGCGGCCAGCCTTCGCGACGGATGGCCAAGCCGACGCAGGCAACCCTGCCGAGCAACGACGAGACCTAGCCAAGGCCAAGTATGAAGAAGGCGTCGAGGCGTACCGCGTTGCGCGCTACGTAGATGCCGTACGTCTGTTTCTAGAAGCCGACGCGATCTCGCCCAGCCCTGCCTTGTCTTACAACATCGCACGCGCCTACGAGAAGCTCGCGGACGACGCGCAATCGCTGCGTTGGTACCGCAACTATCTACGGCTCGATCCGCAGGCAAAGAATGCTGCCGAGGTCGAGGGGTACGTTCATGCCTTGAGTAACGCCTTGGCCAAGCAGGGGATCCAACAACTGACGGTCTTGACGTCCCCGCCCGGAGCGACAGTCGCGATCGACGGGACGCCCTTGGGAGTCAGCCCGCTGACCGTCGAGCTACGTCCCGGTAGCCATAACGCGCAGCTGAGTCGTCGTGGGTTTTCGGACTTCACGGGCAGCTTCGTGCTACCCGAGGCAACACCGCTGGATTTGAGTGTCACGCTGCAGGCGGCGCCGAACAAAAATCGTCCATCCGACGACGCCAACCCTGAACCAGGCCGGCGCTTCGGAATCGTGCCCTATCTCACTTTGGGTGCCGCGGCCGCCTGCCTGAGCGGCGCTGCGATCTTCGAACTGTCGCGCCGCTCGGCGCAGAACTCCGCTGCGAACGAGCAGGTACAGCTCGACTACGAACGAGATATCGATGCCATGCAAAGCCGTCAAACGACGGCTCGAGTGCTGCTCGGAGTCGGCAGTGTGCTCGCCGTCACGGGCGCAACGCTGTTGTTCTTCAACGCGCGCCTGACACCGCAGTCGCGCGCCGTCGTGGCCGGGATGCCGGGCGGCGCAACGTTCTCGCTGGAGCGGCGATTCTGATGCGGCTCGCTCGACTGCTGCAAGCTTTGCCATTGACGCTGTTTGCTGCGCTGGATTGGTCTTGCGCCAACGACCTGCAAAAGAATTTGGACGGCAAGGCGTGCAACGCGAACCTCGAGTGCAGCAGCGGCTACCGCTGCGACGAGACTTCGCTGATCTGCGTGCACGTCACGAGTCAGCCCACAGCCTGTCCGGAGGGAGCCGCCGAGTGCGATGGCAAATGTGCGCTGCTCGCTTCAGATCCCCAAAATTGCGGCGGCTGCGGCGCCACTTGCTCGGTCCCCGCGCATGGTGTCGCCGTTTGCTTACAAGGCACGTGTAACTTCGCTTGTCCTGACTACGCCGCTTGCGGCGATGTGTGCGTCGACTTCGAGAGCGACCGGGAAAACTGCGGGGCGTGCGGGCAAGCCTGCGCCGATCCGCTGGGCGGTCACGCGCGTTGCGTGTCCCGCAAATGCCAGGTCACCTGCGCTCCGGGGCGCAAGAGCTGCGGCGATGCCTGCGTGGATTTGCGAAGCGATCCCGCCAATTGCGGCGCCTGCGACGAGGCGTGTGACGAGGGTCTGGTGTGTTCGGGAGGCAGCTGCAAAGCGAGCTGCGAAGACGAGCTGAGCAACTGCGGCGGGGCGTGCCTCGATCTCCGCCAGGATGCGCACCACTGCGGAGATTGCGACACGGCCTGCCCCAGTCCGAACCACGGCAGCCCCCTGTGTAGCGAGTCGAGCTGCGATTTCGCATGCGCGGACGGCTTCGAGAAGTGCGGTGCGAGCTGCGTCGATACCCAGCGCAGTCCCGGAAATTGCGGCGAGTGCAACCGCGTTTGCGACGCGCCAGCCAATGGATCTGCGACTTGCGCCGTGGGAAAGTGCGGCTCAACGTGCAACGTCGGCTACGCTCAATGCGGCAGTGCCTGCGTGAAGACCGATCTGGATCCGAGCAACTGTGGAGCCTGCGGCACGAAGTGCCAGCAGAACGAAGTGTGTACGAGCGGCAAGTGCACCTCGACCTGTCCCGCGGGCACCAGCAACTGCGGCGGATCATGCGTGAATTTGGCAGCTGACCCAGCTCACTGCGGTGCCTGCGGCGAGAGTTGCAACGGCGCGGCACACGCCACCGCCATTTGCCAAAACTCAGTCTGCGCGCTGGCCTGTGCGGCAGGCTACGGTGCCTGCGACGGCGGCTGCCAGAAGTTCGATGCAGACGTCGACAATTGTGGCTCCTGCGGCAAGGCCTGCGCTTCCGCCGCCAATGGCCTTGCGCTGTGCAGCGGCGGACAATGCGCGCTGAGTTGCAACGGCGGCTATTCGAACTGTGCTGGCAGCTGCGTCAATTACAGCTCCGACCCCAAGAACTGCGGCGGCTGCGGCAAAGCCTGTGCTGCCCGCGAGGTCTGCGAAAACGGCGCCTGTGCGCTGGCCTGCGGAAGCAAAACCACCTGCGGCGCGGCCTGCGTGGACACCGCCAGTGACACCGCGAACTGTGGCGCCTGCGGCAAGGCGTGCATGGCTCCGGCGCACTCGGCGCCTTCCTGTCAGGCGGGCAAGTGTCAGTTCAGCTGCCAGCTGCCGTTCATCGCCTGCGGAACCAGCTGCGTGGATCCGCGCACCGACTCGAATCACTGCGGCGACTGCCAGACGGTGTGCAAGGCCCCGAACGGGGGAACGGCGACGTGCAAGGACGGGCAATGTGGCGTGACCTGCCCTTCGGGGAAGTCGAGCTGCAACAGCAAATGCGTCGATCTGAAGTCCGACGACAAGAATTGCGGCTCTTGCGGCGAAGAGTGCAAAGGCGCGCTCGGCTGCCTACTCGGTTACTGCCTCTGAGATCTTCCGCCGGGCTTGCCAACCGCGCGCTTCAGCGGGCTGTGTCAGCGGCGCCCGATGTGACCTTTTGCGACCCAAGGCCGCTCGAACACGCGCCGATTTCAGCAATAATCTCATCACCTTACCGATGGCACGTGGCGTGCTTTGAGCCTGTTCGCAACTCAACAGGAGGAACTTTCATGATTCGCTCTTCAATCGTCGTCTGCGGTCTCAGTGCTCTGGTGCTGGCGCTCGGGAGCGGCTGCAACAAGGCCGCTGACGAACAAGAGAAAGCCATCAACGCTCAGACGAAGGCCAACGAAAAGATCGTCGAAGCAAATCAGGAAGCCGACAAGAAGGCGAACGAAGCGCAGGCCGAAGCGGACAAGAAGATCGCCGAAGCCCAAGCGAGCTTCCTCAAAATGCGAGAGGACTACCGGCACGAAACGACGCAGAAGCTCGTCGACCTGGATCACAAGATTGCCGATCTCGAAGCCAAGTCGAAGACCTCCACCGGCAAGAAGAAGGCCGACCTCGATGCTCAGCTGGCCCAGATCCGCACCCAGCGTGAGGCGTTTGCCAATGATTGGAAGACGATCGAGACCGCGTCCGCCGTCACTTGGGACTCGACCAAGAGTCGCTTGGATAAAGAGTGGAGTGATCTGAAGGCGATGGTGGACCGCGCCGCGTAGACTCCGAGTCGCCCCTCAGCCAGAAAAAAGCCCTCGAGCGCCGGCCGCGTCGAGGGCTTTCTGTTTTCCGGGGCTGCGCTCGCGCGCTCCCGTTCAAGCGCCGAGTTTCTTCAAGCTCGCGAGCAGAACGCAGACCGTAACGACTTCCATGGCGCTCTTGACTTGAGCGAGCGGCGGCATCGACGGCGCGATGCGAATGTTGCGATCGCGCGCGTCCTTGCCGTACGGGAAGGTCGCTCCAGCGGCCGTGAGTTTCACGCCCGCCGCGTCCGCCAAGCGCACGACCTCGCTGGCGCAACCGTCCAAGGTATCCAAGCTGACGAAGTAGCCACCGCGCGGCTTGGTCCAAGACGCAACGCCCTTGTCCGCGAGTTCCTTGGCGAAGGCGTCCGTTACCGCTTCGAACTTCGGACGTAGCAACTCGGCGTGCTTCTTCATGTGCAGCAGCACACCGGCGTAGTCTTTGAAGAAGCGCACGTGTCGCAATTGGTTGAGCTTGTCCGGACCGATCGTCTGGATGCCGCTGTGACGCTTGACATCGGCGATGTTCGCCGGGCTCGAGGCAAGCGCCGCGACGCCAGCGCCCGCGAACGAGATCTTAGAGGTCGAGCCAAACACGATCGCGCGGTCCGGATTGCCCGCTGCTGCGCAGGCGGCCAGCACGTTGGCGAGCTGGTCGCCCTCCGCGTACAAGTCATGAACCGCGTATGCGTTGTCCCAGAGCAAGCGAAAATCCGGCGCTGCCGCTGGCATCGAGGCCAGACGCTCGACCACGCTTTCGCCGTAGGTGGTGCCGGTGGGGTTACTGTACTTCGGCACACACCACATGCCCTTAATCGTGGGGTCGCTGGCGACGAGGCGCTCCACCTCCGTCAAGTCCGGGCCGTCATCGTTCAAGGCCACGCTGAGCATCTCGATGCCGTGATGCTCGCAGATCGCAAAATGACGATCGTAGCCGGGAGTCGGACAGATGAACTTCACCTTCTCGCGAGCCCAGGGTGCACTGCCGCCGGGCACCCCATGCAAGAGCGCTCGAACCACGGTGTCATGCATCATGGTCAAGCTCGAAGCGCCGCCAACCACGACCTGCGCTGCTGGCGCACCCAGCATTTCTGCGAAGATGGCCTTCATTTCCGGCAGGCCATCGAGGCCGCCGTAGTTGCGGCCGTCGCTGCCGTCGCTGCCCTTGTAGTCGGTCTCGGACAACGCCACCATCAGCTTGGAAGCCAGGTCGAGTTGCTCGGACGAGGGCTTGCCTCGCGTCATGTCCAACTTGAGGCCTTGGGCCTTGAACGCGTTGTAACGCTGCTCGAGTTCCTGCGTGAGGGCTGCACGTTCTGGGGCGGAAAGTTTCGCGAGCTCGGTCATGGTGCAGGGCTCTAACGAAATCTGGACGCGGGCGCCAGTCGCCCGGAACCGAACTGAGAACCGAGCCAAAAAGACGCCGATTCCGCAGGCGCTCAGCCGCCGAACCCGGGCGCGTTACGGCCCGGGAGCCGAAAGCGGCGCCGAACCGCGTCGTCCAAACTCTGCGCTTGGGATTAAAATTCGATGAGCCGCGGGCGTAGCAGGCAGTGTGCGAACCCGCCTCATCCTCGGCTCAGTCCCCGCGCTGCTGCTGCTGCTCAGCCGATCGGCCCAAGCATTACCGGGCACGCACGCGCCCGGCATTTCCACCTACGATACGCGAGCCTCGAGCGTGGTGCTCGCCTATCGTCATAGCGCGAGCGACGCTGGGCCGATCAACACCTTCAGCTACAACGCCAACTTCAGTAATACGACCGGCATCCTGAGCGCGCAGTTCGGCATTCACTATGTGAACTTCGACGCCAAGGCCAACGATTCTACGGCTCACGGCGTGGGGGCGAGCGGCGTCGCGCTGTTCGTTTTTCCGGTGGCGGCCCGCTGGGCAGACGGCGTGCCGAAGGCCGCCATCGCTTTCAACGTTGGTTCCGTGCCCACGGTCTACGTCAGCGGGCAACGCCAATACGTGACCTTGCCCTTGATACTCGGCTTCGGCGTGCCTGTGTCACCGCACCGGGCCATCACCTTGACCCCGTGGTTCGAAGCCTCGTTCAGCGCCAACCTCGATACGATTTTCAAATCCACCGACATCACGGTCGGACCCGATGCGGTGACGACCAAAGTCAATCCGGACGGCACCATCAACGTGAGTCTCAAGGACGGCGCAGTCGAAGCCGCGGTCAAGAAGGGCGTCAGCGTCGACTCGGGGTTCTACGTGCCAATGCGCGCCGGACTCGAAACCAGCATTCACCTCAGCCAAAGCGTGGACTTCAACCTGTACTCGTCGATCGGGACCTTCGGCGGCGCGTTTGCTGGCAGTTCGGCGTTCACGCTCGGCGCCGGCCTGGGTTACCGCTGGGACGACATCGCGCCCGCAGTCCTTCCGGTCGAACGTCGCTTGGAGCGCGAAGACTGCGAGGCAATCGAGGCCCGTTTCCGCAGTTGTCCCAGCGCCGACCAGTGGCTCACGCCGGAACAGCGAGCCAAAGAACCCCAGCCCGTTCAGCCCATCGAACCTGCTGCGGCCCCAGCTGCAGCGCCCGTTAGCCCGGCGCCGCCAGCGGCGCCGACGCCAACGCTCCCGCCAGTGACGCCTCCGGCAGCTCCGGCGGGAACGCCGTCCGGCGAGCCGCCGAGCGCGGCCTTTGCGAACTAGCGCAGGTCTACCAGCTCAGGCTCTTTGAAACCGTCACAGGGTCGCCCACGAACGGCGTCACGCGAGTGCGTGCAACCGCGCTGAGCACACATGAGCGCAGCGACGCGGGCGGAGCCGAGGCTCCGAAATGCACCGAGCTTGGCACGCCCGATGGCGCAAAGGTGGCGACGAT
>DATEPG010000272.1:0-9088 GCA_035273265.1 Polyangiaceae bacterium | reverse complement strand
CCAACGCACCGACTGCACCGTAGAACGCGGCGCGTCCCCAGAACGCCCGTGCCGGTCTTGCTAGCAAGCGCAGACCGATCAGCCGCCATTCGAGCCACACCAAGCAGGTCGCCAACAGACCGAGCAGCGCGCCGACCATGGCGTACAAGCCGAGCGCCCCAAACACGTGGCGCGGCACCGAGAAGTACGCCCAACCTGAACGCACGCAGCCATCGGCAGCCACCATGCACCAGGTGGCCAACACTCCGGCGCTCACCAGCCGCGCTAGTAAGCCCGCGAAATTCAAGGGGCGAGTGTCGCGTGACGGGGAGAGCTCAGGGGCCAGGGTTCGCACGACCCAGGGGTGAGCGCGCTCGGCACGAGCGCTGGGGCGTATTGGCCGGAGCATATTGAGCACTGCCCCCGTTGTCACGGGAACGGAAACGTTTTAGGCCATGGGTGCGACGAAAAATGCTCGAACCTCACTCCCCACTGTCTCGGATCGCGAACACGCCCGGAGCCTCCCAGGCGAGCGGGGTGTCTCCGAAACAATTGGCGATGATCGTGCTTTTCGGCACGCTCACCATGCTGTTCGGGGCGAGCGTGGTCGGTTACTTGATCACCCGTTCGAACAACGACGTGTGGAAGACGGCCAGCATGCCCGGGCTGCCGCTGGGGCTAATCGCCAGCAGCCTCGTGATCGCGGCGCTGAGCCTGGCGATGCACGCGGCTCTGCGTGCCGTGCGTCAGAATCGCTTCGAGGCGCTGCAGCGAGCGCTGACGGTCGCGCTCTTCTTGGGCCTGGCCTTCGTGCTAGGCCAAGCCGCCAATTGGCGTTCGATGTACGGAGCGGCGGTCGCGACGGACGCGCGCACGCTGTACGCTTTCACGTTCTATATGCTGACCGGCCTACACGCCCTACACGTGATCGGCGGCTTCGTGCCGTTGCTCGTGGTGCTGGGCAAAGCCAAGCGGCGCGAATATTCGAGCTCGAATCACGAAGGCGTGAAGCTGTGCGGGCAATACTGGGACTACCTGGGCGTGATCTGGCTGATCTTGCTCGGTGTCCTCTACTTTGCGACTTAGCGCCGGCGAACGGCGAACGGCGAACGGCAACGCAATGAAGAGCTATTTCTGGGACTTTTTCGGTCCCCGCGCGGAAGGCACCGCGCAGCACTTTTTGATTCACTTGCGTGAGTTCTTGAAGAAGAACGAATGCCCGGAGATGCCAACCGGGTTGCGCTCGGAAGGCGCCGGGCACCAGGCGGTGTTCTGCTCGCCGCCCCTGGAGTTTCAGGCTGCCATCGAACGCAGCTTGCGTCCTCGTCGCTCGACCGACGCGGACGGCTAGAAGGTTCATTCACTAGCGCTAGGGCGAGAGCCGCTCGACGTCCCAACCCGATGCGCTCGGGCGATACGAGAAGCGATCGTGCAGGCGCGCGTCTTGACCGAGCCAGAACTCGATCCGCTCGGGCGCCAAGCAATAGCCGCCCCAGAACGCGGGACGTGGCACGGGCTGATCGCGGAAGCGCGCTTCCGCCTCGGCGATGCGCGCCTCGAGAGCTTCGCGAGAGGCGATCACTTGGCTTTGTGAGGAAGCCCAGGCGCCGATCTGACTAGTGCGCGCTCGTGCCGCGAAGTAACGATCCGACCAAGCGGCGGGAGCTCGCTCGACGCGCCCTTCGAGGCGCACTTGGCGGTTCAAGCTGGCCCAAAAGAAGACCAACGCGGCGCGTGGGTTTTGCTCCAACTCTCGACCCTTTTGACTGCCGTAGTTGCTGACGAAGTACAGCGCGCCGTCTGTCACGCCTTTGTACAGCACCGTGCGCGCAGAGGGTCGCCCGTCCGGACTCGCGGTGGCCAGAGTCATGGCGTCCGCGAAGCGAGGGTCGAGCGCGCGAGCCTCGGCAAACCAGCCTTCGAACACGGTGATTGGATCAGGACCGAGTGTTTCTTGGTTCACGCCATTACCATCTAGCGCGGATCCCGACCAGGTAGGCGCCCGAATGAGACTTTTCCGACGGCGCGGGCGCCGACAGGAACAGGTACGTTGCGGCGCCCAGGCCCACCGCTCCCGTGATCAACCCAACGCTGGTCAGCACGCCCAGGGTTTTGCCGGATTGTGCCGCGTCGTGCCCCGTCTGGTTACAGACATGGTCCGTGCAGTTTTGGTCCACGGTGTTCTTGCGGTCGAGCACCAGGATCCCCGCCACGACTCCGGTCACGAGACTGGCTGCGCCGAGACCACCGAGTAGATAGGCGGCGGTGTTGCTCGATTTGGCAGTGCTGGGGTGGCTCGGGATGGTGCATGATCTTCGCTCACGTCGTCATCGAGGACCGTCACCGCGCCGGGATGAGCCAGCTTGTTGGCGACGTACCCTTCTCGCAGGAAGCGTGCGGTAACTTCGGCGTCGAGCGCGACCTCGGGATGCAGTAGCTTGATCGCGGCGCGAGCTTGATTGCGATGGGTTGCCGCATACACGCTGGCCATCCCGCCAATGCCGATCAGCGCGTCGAGTCGCCATTTGCCTTTCAGCACGCTGCCGAGCCGCGCATTGGCGCGCTCGATGATGTCCTTGTGCAGGGCCATGATGCTTTGGCGGAAAACCTGGGTCGCAGGTTAGCTACGCACGAAGCGTGCACGGCGATCTAGCGGGACTGCTTTAATACCTATGCTCTCGGCCAGATGGCCGCGAGGCGCAGACTGGAACGCTGCTGAACTCGGACGGCGACGCAGCGCTTGGGAAGAAATGCGGCCATCGCGCGTAAGCTCGGTATCATCGGCTTTTTTGTCGATTCTTTTGAGGGAATTTCTAGATGCAAAATACGTCAATGAAGCGATCGGCGGTGCTGGTGGCGGGCGCACTGAGCCTCGCCGGCGCCTTTTTCGCCGGCGCTGCGTACGCGGCGGATCCCAAACTCGATGAAGCCACGGCCCTGATCACCAAAGCGGTGGCGGTGCTGAAGGCAGCCGAGAACCCGGATCCGAAGCGAGAATTTGGCGGTCATCGCATGGCCGCGGTCGAACTGCTCATGCGCGCCCAGGGCGAAATCATCAAAGCCAAGCAGTTTGCCAACTCCACGCCGAAGCCGAAGGAGCCCAAGGAGCCGACCCCCAAGGAACCCAAGGAGCCGACCCCCAAGGAACCCAAGGCGAAGCCTCCAGCCCCAGTGCTGCCCCAACGGTGAGCCGCGGCCTCTGCGGTCAAGTCGTGTCGATCGCGCGGGTCGTGTTGATTGCGCGTCCCGTGCCGAGACTTCGTTGGACATTGCGCGCTCGTTTCAGGGCGCCCGCCCACGCGGCGGCTGCCGCGCTGCTCGCGATCGCGTCATTCGCCGGGTGTTTCGTGTCATTCGACGGTACGATCCCGTCGGCAAAGCAAACGTCCCGGTCGCGTGCGTGGATTGGTGCGACGCCGCGGCGTATTGCAAATGGGAGGGCAAACACTTGTGTGGCCGGCTCGATGCGGCCGGATCCAACCCACCGGCTTCGTTCGCCGATGCCAACAAGAGCGCGTGGTACCGCGCTTGCTCGCACGCGGGCGATCTCGACTTACCGTATGGCAATGGGTACGACGGGATGAAGTGCGTGGGCTTGGACAACTTCGCCATCTTCCCGCTCGCCGTGCCTCATACCGATTGTGAAGGTGGCTACAGCGGCCTGTACGACATGAGCGGCAACGTCGCCGAGTGGGAGGACTCTTGTGCCGCAGAGAGCGGCGCAACCGACCAATGCCTCGCGCGTGGAGGCAGCTACCTAGACACCAACAAGACCGTCGGCAGCGCGCCGTCGCTCCTGTGCAATTCGAACGTCCACGGTAGCCCAAAGGCGGCGACCAGGGCGCGTTCCACACGAGACAAAGAAATCGGCTTTCGCTGCTGCGGAGACGCGCTATTCAGCCCGTGAGCCGTTGCGGTTGCGGCGCCCCGCATCTCGGCTATATGACAGCGCGATGCGAGTTTTGGTCACCGGCGGCGCGGGTTTCATCGGCAGTCACGTCGTCGAAGGAGCGCTGGCAGAGGGCCATGAAGTCGCCGTCCTCGACAACCTGAGCTCGGGCAAGCTCGGCAATCTGCCGAGCGGCGTGCCCCTGTTCCAGGTCGACCTGCGCAATCGCAGCGCCGTGAGCGAAGCCCTGGCTGCTTTCAAACCAGAGCTCGTGAGTCACCAGGGCGCGCAGATCAGCGTCGCGGTCAGTGTGCGTGAGCCGTACTTGGATGGCGAGGTCAACGTCCTGGGGGGCATCAACCTGTTGGATGCTTGCGTCGCGCAGCAGGTGAAGCGCGTGGTGTTCGCCAGCACCGGGGGCGCGATCTGCGGTGAGGTCGCTGACGGGCAACGGGCAGACGAGGCCGTACGCCCTGCACCGATCAGCCCCTACGCCATTCACAAGCTGGCCTTCGAGCAGCTGTTGGACGTGTATCGTACACACCACGGCCTAGACAGCGTGATCCTCCGCTACGCGAACATCTACGGTCCTCGCCAAGATCCGCACGGCGAGGCGGGCGTCGTGGCAATCTTCTTCGACAGCGTGCTGGCCGGCAAAACCCTGCGCGTGAACGGCATGCGCGCCGAAGGCGATCCCGGCTGTTTGCGCGACTACGCCTACGTGGGGGACGCCGCGCGTGCCAACCTCGCCGCGCTCGCGGGGCGCTTGCCCGAGCGCATGATGAACGTCTGCACCGGCGCAGAGGTGTCCACGCTCGACCTGGCTCGGGAGATCTCCGCGGTCGCGGGCGTCGAACTGCGCACGGTCTTCACGCCCCCGCGCGCGGGCGATATCGGGCGCTCCGTGCTCGACCCGCAGCGTTTCAGCGCTGCTCTCGGCACGCCCGTGCCGATCAGCGAAGGCTTACGGCACACCTTCGAATGGTATCGTTCGCTCCAGTGAGGCATTCGCCGACCGGGCGTTGCTGGCTGCTGGTCGTCGCGGTGTGTGCAGCGTGCGCACCAGCGGCTCCGCGCACGCCTTCCGGGAGCGCGCTACCGGGCGTTGCTGCGCCAGGCAGCGTGCTCCCCGCGTCGGACGCTGCCCTGGCCCCCCAGGCCGCCGAAAGCGCGCTCGACGACTCCGGGGACAGCGAGCACGAGAGCGAAAGCGACGACGAGCCACTCGACGACGGCGAGCTGGCCGAGCCAGCGCCTGGCGTGCCCCTGCCGCACCCGCTCGACGGTTGGACGGATGAGCGCCTGGAGCGCGCGGTCACGACGGATCTGGCCTCGCTCGGGCCCATGTCCGTCGGAACGCCCAATGCAGGCGGCTTGGTCAACGGCCTGCAAGCCACGGCTTCGCCCCTCTATTCGTTGGTCAGCCCCGGCTCGGCCTGGGGCACTCAGGAAACGATCGACTACCTGAATGCGGCGGTGCAAGCCGTTCACGATCAATTTCCGGACACGCCGCCGTTGGCCTTGGGGGATATCGGCGCGCGCCACGGCGGCCCACTACGCCCACACATCAGTCATCAAGCCGGCCGCGATCTCGATATTAGTTTTTACTACAAGGACGGCACGCGCTGGTACGCGCGCGGCACCCGAGACAATCTGGATTTTCCGCGCTTGTGGGCCCTGGTCCGCGCGCTAATCGCCAAGACGGACATCGATTTGATCTTGCTCGATCGCGGGCTGCAAGAGCCGTTGAAGGAGTACGCGTTGACGATCGGCGAAGATCAAACGTGGCTGTCACAGATTTTTCAAGGCAAGGGCGCTCAGCGCGCCATCATCCGGCACGCGCCCGGCCACGCAACCCACTTGCATCTGCGTTTCTGGAACCCGCTGGCGCAAGAAACGGCGCGGCGTTGCTACCCCGCGCTGGCTCGTCACCGGCTGGTCCGTGCGCCCGTGCAATACACCACGCACAAGGCCAAAAAGAACGAGACTTTGGCAATGATCGCCAAGAAATACGGCAGCACCGTGCGCGCCATCAAAGACGCCAATGGTCTACGCTCGAGCTTGATTCGTGAGCAGGCGGTGTACCGCATTCCGCTCAGTGGCGGCGTTCGCATCCCGCATACCGAGCGGCTGCGCCTTCCCGCGCGCCGCCTGCCGCCCGTGCGTCGCGAGCTGGGCGAGGCAACGCGCTCGCTCTCGACGCACGAACGGGAATGAATCGAGACTCAGTCTTCGACCGATCGGCATCGGTCGAAGACTGACGGCTCAGCGCTTGGAGCCTTCGAGCTTGCCCTCGAGCAGAGCGTAGAGCACGGCGGCCGCGGTATATAGCCGATTTCCGGCTTGATCGAAGATCACCGAACGCGGCCCGTCAGCGACTTCAGCCGAAACCTCTTCACCGCGGTGCGCAGGCAGACAATGCATCAAGATCGCATCCGACTTGGCGGTGGCGAAGGTCTTTTCTTGGATCTGGTACGGGCCCAACGCCTGTTGACGAGCCGCCTTTTGATCCTCCGAATCGCCCATCGACAGCCAAACATCGCTGTACAGCGCGTCGGCGTCATTGGCTGCTTCGGCCGGATCTTCGCTGATCAGGATCTCGCTGCCGCTCTTCTTGGCGACTTGGCGCGCGGCATCGACCAGCGCCTCGGGCATCTGATAGCCCTTGGGCGCCGCAATGGCGAAGGTCGTGCCCATGATGGCGCAGGCTTCCATCAGACTGACGGCCACGTTGTTGCCGTCGCCGATGTAGGCGATCTTGCACTTATCCAGCGGGCCGCGCTGCTCGGCCAAGGTCATCAGATCAGCCAAACTCTGGCATGGATGGTGGCCATCAGTGAGCGCGTTGATCACTGGGATCGAGGCGGCCGCGGCAAAGCGCTCCACGTCTTCGTCCTTGAAGGTGCGAATCACGAACGCGCGCACGAAGCGACTGAGCACGCGGGCCGTGTCCTCGATCGTCTCGCCGCGGCCGAGCTGGAGATCGTTCGGCCCCATGCTGATGGCCTGCCCGCCGAGGCGGCCGATCGCGGTTTCGAAGGAGACGCGCGTGCGGGTGGACGGCTTGTTGAAGTACAAGGCAACGGAATCGTTCTGCAACGCCGTGCACCGCTGGTACGGCTTGGCTTTGAACTTGACCGAACGTGCCAGCAAATATTTGAAGTCCGCCCGACTGAGATCGGACGTCTTGAGAAGATCCTTCATGGGAGCTACCGGTCGGACGCTTATAGTCCGTCGTCCCGGCCATGTCCCCGTTTTTCATGCCGTCGGACCGCGGATTGTCGCGATTGGCCGCCGGAATTCCAGGCGTCTTACGCTGGTTACCGCTCGGGTGAGCTGCTAGCTTGCGCCCCCATGGCGAACCCAACCGCGACACTTTCCACCTCGCTCGGCGACGTGGAAATCGAAATCTACAGTGACAAGATGCCGCTCACCGCAGCGAACTTCATCAAGCTGTCAAAAGCCGGCTTCTACGATGGGCTGCACTTTCACCGGGTCATCAATGGCTTCATGATCCAATTTGGCTGTCCGCACAGCAGAGACCCCAAGAGCCCGCGTGCTGGCACCGGCAACAGCCCGGACGGCACGATCAAGGACGAGCACCCCGCGGACGCCAAGCTTTCGAATGAGCCGGGCACGCTGTCCATGGCCAACACCGGGCGCCCCGACAGTGGCAGCTGTCAATTCTTCATCAACACCGTACACAATAGTTATTTGGATTGGTTCACGCCCGGTGCCTCGAAACACCCGGTGTTTGCCAAGGTGGTCAAGGGCCTGGAGATCGTGAAAAAGATCGAAACCACACCCACCGCATCTGGGGACCGTCCGCTGACCCCGGTACAAATGCTCAAAGTTACCGTTCACGACTGAGTTTTCTCGGGTCGGGCGTGGCGCCGCGGTGTCGAACGGGCACAATGACACACGGGCATTGGCAGACGAACTAGCCCCGCGGCGCCCGAACCCTTTTCGCCCGGATCGAGAAAAGATCCCGGGTCAGCTTGAGCCACGGGCCGGATTCTGCAAATATTTCGAGATCTAGTGTGAATACCGCGCCCCACGTCCCTGCCCCGCGCCCCATGGCCGGGGAAATCTCCCAAGGGCACCTGCTCGGGAGATACGAGCTCCTGCTGCCGCTGGCGACCGGTGGCATGGCGATGGTGTGGGCGGCGCGGGTCAAGGGCACCCGCGGGTTCCAAAAAATCGTCGCGGTCAAGACCATGCTCTCCAAGCTGAGCGAAGACGCGCAGTTCGAGCAAATGTTCTTGGACGAGGCGTCCCTGGCGTCGCAGATCCGGCACCCCAACGTGGTCGAGATCTCGGATCTCGGCGAGCAAGAGGGCGTGCTGTACCTGGCGATGGAGTGGATTGACGGCGTCCCGCTCAATCAACTGATGAAGGTGGCCAAGGCCGCCGGTGGCGTGCCCCTGCCCATTGCCGTGCGCATCGTGATGAACGCCTGCGCCGGTTTGCATGCCGCGCACGAGCTGCGTGACGCCAAGGGCCAGCTGATCGGACTCGTGCATCGTGATGTCTCGCCGCAAAACATCTTGGTCACGTACGACGGCGTGTCCAAGGTCGTCGACTTCGGCGTGGCCAAGGCCACCGCCATGGGCGGCGGCGCGACAGTGGCCGGTCAGCTCAAGGGCAAAGTCAGCTACATGGCGCCCGAACAGGTGCGCGGAGAAGCCATCGATCGGCGCGTCGATATCTTCGCGATGGGCATCGTGCTGTATGCGCTGACCAGCGGAAAGCACCCATTTCGGCGCGAGAGCGAGGCCGCCACGATGTACACGATCGCCTCGGACGAGGCCGTCGTTGCACCCAGCAAGTTCGTGCCGAACTATCCGGCCAGTTTGGAAGCCGTGCTGCTCAAGGCTCTGGCCAAGGACAAGACCGAGCGCTTCGCTACCGCAAGCGAGTTTCTACGAGCGCTGGATCAGAGCCTTCCCGCCGCCGAGCGCGCCAATACGGACGAAGACGTCGGCGCGTTCATTCGCCAGCTGTTCGGCAGCAAGCGCGAAGAGAGCCGCGCGGCCTTGGCCGAGGCGCTAGCGCTGGCTGACAAGCAAGGCTTTCGCTCGCATCCCGAGCTGCCGGTCAATCCGCTCAGGCAATCCCAGCGTCGCTCGCTGTCGGACATCGGGCTGAGCGCCGCCGCCTTGGGCGATGAGAGCAAGACCTTCGGGATCTTGGGTGCTGCCCCCGCTTCGCCCGCTCCAG
>DATEPG010000271.1:0-9277 GCA_035273265.1 Polyangiaceae bacterium | reverse complement strand
ATCAAACCGACCCGCTACCGATCTGTCCCGAGGGTTACGCCAACCCGATAGACTTGCATCACGGCATCGATCTGCCGATGGACGGGTGCCAGTGCGCCTGCGCCGCGAAGGATCAGGTCTGCAGCACGAACACGACGCTGTCCATTTACGACGATCAGAAGTGCGAAGGAACTCCGTGCGCGACGGTGGCATCGCCGCTGGCGTGCGGAGCCGTGTCGGGCTGCACGCACAGCCAAGGCACGCTGAAGGCCGCGATGCCGACCCCTTCGGGAGGCTTCTGTGAAGCCCAAGTCAGTCCGCCAGCCCCGGCGGCCTGGCAGTACGACTCGCGGCTTTGCTCCACCAGCGGCGCGAGCGTCTGCGAGGATCGCCGCCAGGTTTGCGCGCCAAGCCCGCCGCAACCGTACGCTGCGCAGCTGTGTGTCACGCGTGTGGCCACGGAAGGGCTGCCGCTACCGACTTGTCCCGCTCAGTATCCCAACGGTAAGACGCTGTACAAGTCCTTCTCGGATGACCGCAGCTGCTCTGGCTGCACCTGCAGCGCCGTGAGCGGCGGCGCTTGCACGGGCAGCAAACTCTTGATCAGCGCCGAAACCGATTGCAGCGGCGGCGTCGAATATAAGCTCGGCAGCCTGTGTCAGCCGTTCACGCTCGTCGGGAACAACGCTCACCCGACCAGCGTCCGCGGTCAGTACACCGTGACTCCGGGTGATTGCAAGGTCGTCGTTCCGTCATCGACCACCGGCAGCGCTCCGACGATCGGTTCGGCTACCGTCGTCTGTTGTCAGACATAGCGGCTGTCGAAGGACAGGCAAGTAGGGTCGGTCCCTGAATTCAGGTCCTCCCGTGCCCGTTCCCGTGCCGGAAGGTGGGAAATGGCTTTCCAATGGATGGGGGGTGTGCTCCATTTGGATGGGGGGTGTGCTCCATGGGGAGTCGACGGTTCGCATCCATCCGACCCTATCGGTCATCCGCCTCCCTCGTTGCCTCTTTCGGGCACGGGCACGGGCACGGGCACGGGCACGGGTGCCCGAGCAATTCAGGCACAGGGCCTAGTTCGGAGGGGGGAACACTGCGCCCATCGTCGCTCCGTGCATGGTCTCGGTATCGTAAGCCGCTTGGCGCGTTTTGCATTGCTCGAACAGCGCCTGAAATGTCGAACTAGCGGCCGTCGAGAGCGCGCTGCAGTCGCCGGTGCTGGTGAGCGCGGCCAGTGCGTCGTAGATCCCGTTGGCGCACTCGAGCCCGAGCTTGCCGTGCCCATATTCATGGCAATTGAGCGCATCGAGGTAGCGGTCCCAACTAGCACTGAGAGCTTCGTTCGCCGAGGGCGGCGCGTCCCATCGGGGCAGGTCGTACACGATGTCCAGCGAGACCGTCCACACCGGGCTCGCACAGTTCTGGTAGCTCCAAGTGATGTTCCAATTGGTGAGCGCGTCGTACTCATGTCCGCGGTTGGCGTTGATGCTCTGCCTCAGCTGCTGCGCCGTCGTGCCGCTCACCGAGTAGGTCTCGACTCGCTCCATCGCAGCCAGCTTCGAGTGATCGCCGGCCGCGAGCGGCAGCTGACAAGTCGCAGCGCCGCCACTACCCGCGCGGCCTCCCGATGCGCCCGTTCCGCCCGTTCCGCCCGCACCGCCCGCGCCAGCGCCGCCGGTTGCGTTGCCGCTCGAGCCAACGGTCGCGGTCGCGCCCGCGTGCCCGCCACCCGTGTCGGTCACGCCCGCGTGTCCGAAGGCGCCGCCGACGTTGATCCGCCCGCCATCGCTGGTGGCGCCAGCGCTCGCCATTCCAGCGCCCGCACCGGGCTGGCCGGCTGCGCTGCCGGGCCCTTCGTCATCATGGCTGCCGCAGCCGAGCGCAACGCCTGCCGCGAGCAGCGCGCTGATTGACGTTTGGCATCGCATCGCGCTCCAGCCTAGCAGAGCGCTCAGAAGGTGGCCTCGTAAGCCCCGATGTCACAGAGCGCGCTGCCGTTGCCATCCCCGTCGCGCGGGCGGAAGGTCCCGCGTTGGTCCAAAGAGCCAGGCACACAGCTGGCGGAGGACGAGTCGATGGCAGCGCTGCCTCGCAGCAACGCCATCGACTCGGTGAAGCCGCCGTTGTTGGCCAGAGCACCGAGCTTGGGATCGGCGAAACGAAACCCAGGTCCACACAAGGGCCCAACGGCGGGCCATTGAATGTTGCTCGTCCCTGTGATCGCGCACGGAGCCTGACTCACCTGAGCCTCGTGGATGATGCTCGAAACGACCTGCGCGTTGAAAATGCTGCCGCTTGGGCTCGTGTTCATGGCAAAGGTAGAGTTCGAAATTCGGGCAAGGGTGGTCGAGTAGACAGCGCCGCCACTGGCACTGGCAAAGTTGGCGAAGAAAGTACTACCCGGCCCCGGTGTTACCCTCGAACGTCGTGTTCGATACCGTGAGCGATGCTCCGGCGCCGGCATGCACAATCAAAGGGCCGTGAGACTGCGTGAAGGTCGCATTGCTGATGGTCAGCGTGGTGCCGCTCGACACCGCGTTGAACGCGCTGCCCGTTGTCGGGAGTGCGCCGTTGAAAGAGATGCCGCTGACGTTGAACGTAACACCCGACTGGACCTGAAATAGCAGCGAGGGGTGCGAAAACGTCACGGTGCGCGGCACCGCCGCGGTCAGCTGCACCGATTTCGCTACCGGGGTGAAGGGCATTGGGATCGTGATCGGCGCGCTCCCGCAGCTGAGCACGATGTTGCCACCGGCCATGATCGCAGCGGAGATCGCCGCCCCCGTGCAGTTGCTGACGACCAACGCTTCGCTCGCTTGCGCCACGCTCCCTTCACCCGCGGCGTCCGCCCCGCAAGCACCAAGCACACCGGTGGCAATCAACCCCGCGCAACAAAGACCCAACTTGTCTCGCATCTGCCCCATGATCTTGTCCCTTCCCTGATCAACTCCGAAAGAGGGCGCGAATGCACTCCCCTCGAGCGCCCCGCGCACGCTCACCCTGTTTTGATAGCCGACACGCTACGGCAGAGCAAGTGACAATTGCTGCTCCGGATCCGCTAGCCTCGCGGCGGCCATGCTGAAACCCGGCGAAGCGTTCGAGCGCTACACGATCGAGGCCCTGATCGGTCAGGGCGGCATGGGCTGCGTCTACCGCGCGTACGATCCGCGCCTTGGCCGCCGCGTGGCGCTCAAGGTGATCTCCGAGAGCTCCGCACCGGCAGCCAGCACCGTGCGCCTCGTGCGTGAGGCCCGCGCGGCGGCCGCCTTCGACCACCCCAACGCGGTCGCGATCTTCGACGTCGGCGAGGTCGATGGTGTGCCGTACATCGTCATGGAGCTGGTCGAAGGGCGCACCCTGCGACGTTCGCCCGGTGATTCGGAGCAGCCCCTCTCGACGCGCTTGGCGCAGCTCTCTGGCGTCGCACGGGCCTTGGCGGCTGCCCACGAGCGAGGCTTAGTCCACCGCGATATCAAGCCAGAAAACGTGATGGTCCGCGAGGACGGCATGGTCAAGGTCCTCGATTTCGGCATCGCTCGGCGCATCGGCGGGAGCGTCGGTCCGCGGAGCGACTCGCAGTCGAGCGCCTTGCCGACGCTCACCGTGGAGGGCGTCAAGCTCGGCACGCCCGTGTACATGGCCCCTGAGCAGATCCGCGGCGACGAACTCGACGGGCGCGCCGACCAGTTCGCCTGGGGTGTCCTCGCGTACGAGCTCCTGGTGGGCGCGCTTCCCTGGCGCGGTGGCGGCGATCTGCTCGCAGTGATGGCGTCCATACTTACCGATCCCGTGGATCGCGCAGCGCTCGAACGAGCCGGAGTGGCACCCGCCGTGGCCCGGGTCGTACTACGCGCGCTGCAGAAGAAGCCCGAGGCTCGCTTCACCTCGATGAACGAGCTTCGCGCCGCGCTCGAATCCGCCGAACGAGGCGAGGCGCCGAGCCAACCCATGCCAGCCGGACCCACCGTGGGCGAAACGCTGGCGCAGCAGTTCTCCACGGCCGAAGTCAACGAGGTGCTCGGTCGGGCGATCGAGCAGCAAGCAGCGAAGGACGGATCCAGCAAGCTCGGCTTCGACGACTTGATCGCCATTGCGGCCGAGGTGGGCGTGGATGTCGAGTCCTTGCGCGACGCCAGCCGCGCGCTGCGGATGCACGGCCAACAAAGCGCAACGGCGCTCGCGAACGCCAGCAAACGCGACGCTTGGCTCCGGCAGCAGCGGCTGGTCTTCTTTCGGCACGCGGGGATCTACGCCATCGTCAACGCCGCGATCCTGGTGCTCGGCCTAGCGCTGCTGAGCTTCAGCCCGTGGTGGATTTGGTTCTTGCCCGCGCTGGCCTGGAGCGTTGGTCTGGCCATCCACGGTCTGGTCGCGTTCACCACCAACGAGCACGATTGGAACGAGCACAACCAGGGCATGCAATGGTGGCTGGAGAACCGGCAACAGCAGCACGAGCCGACGACCTGGAAACGCATCGACGCGCCGCCTGAAGCCGCGAGGCTGCGCGTCGCCAGCGATACCAGCGAAAACCCGGCCGACGGGCGTGCGGAAAACCAGGAAGCGTTCGCCGACCGTCCCCCCGCGCAGGGACGGAAACGTTGACTGACTGGATATTTTCAATTTCAGCGCACGAGGGGGGGGCCAATCTGCAGAAATTGAGGCTCGAGTGGGGAAGCTTTGTAAGCTGCTGAGCGAACAAACGGCGGGTCACGCGGGGAGTGGTCTCAGCGGGATCAATCTGGAGGAGCAACTGATGAAGAGTAAATGGTTTGGGGTGGTGGCGCTGTTGTTGGCGGTGTCCAGCGCGGTGGGGTGTAGCAGTGACAGCGAAAGCGGCGGGGGTGCTGCCCTGACCTCGTGCAACGCCTACTGTGACGCAGCGATCGCGAAGAGCTGCACGGACTCCGCGGATTGCAAGGCCGACGAGTGCGCTGACCTCGACAAGGCAATGGGCGCCTGTGACACGGCATTCAAGACCTACTACGACTGCCTGAAGGCACAGTCCGACGTCTGTGCCAATACCTGCACACTCGATCTGGCGAAGTGTCAGTAACGAAGCGGTCGGCCTACACCAGGTAGGTAAGAGCCATCCCCGACGGGGCCGTCCAAGGGGGCGGTCCCGTCGCAGCGATCAGCGCGCCGCCTGCCCCGCTCTACCTCGCCGACCCGGGTACGTCGAAGTGCGTGTATGGGCCCGCGGCTGCTCGATTGCGCACAGCTGCTGCTGCAAGCGCACCAAATATCGAGCCACCCTGCCATTTTGGCTTCTGCTACTGCCCAAGCGTTTGCATACTATCCAGATGCTTCGCACCGCGCCATTCCTGCTCCTGCTCCTGAGTTCAGTCGCTGCCGTCAGCGCATGCGGTAGTAATCCCGTCGTCCAAAACAAAGACCAACCGTTCGACGCGGGAGGCAACGACGACGATCTGGATGCAGCAGCGGCAGGCTCCAATGGCAACGATAGCGGACTGATCGTTGGCAACGCAGGCTCCAACGATGGAGTGAACGAGACACTCACGGTAAAAGCGGAGCGCACCACGGTCACGGTCGAGCTCGGTGCCGCTCTGCCAAAGGTCGCCGTTACGGCGTATCTCGGAGACGTTCCGGTGAAAGTGGCCTGGAGTGTCGATCGCGGCGATCTCGCCAGCGTCAGCCCGGGTGTCGGCTCCAAAACGTCGCTCGTTCCCACCGGTAGTGCGGGCGGGCAAGTCACGGTCACCGCGGTGGTCGGCGATCAGCAAGCCCACGTCGACATCACGATCCAAATCGACGGCACGCAGAACGGCGCGGACACGGGCATTCCCGGGCAGGTCTTGCAGGTCCCCACGAGCGTAGAGAAACTGACCGAAGGCGGCGGGCCTGGCGGCGTCGGTGGGCAAGGCCTCGGCCCCGCGGTCGATGATGACGCCGTCCTGGATGCACTGAACGATCCAGGCTCGGACGGCAGTAGCTTGAACTTGAAGCTCGTCTACCCGTACGACGGCACGGTGTTCCCGCGCGGGGTACTCGCGCCGCTGATCGCCTGGGACTTTAGCAAGGGCGACGCAGACGCGATCAAGATCGAGCTTTCGACTAAAAGCGGATCGTTTCATTGGTCGGGTAGTTTTGGTCGACCTGCAATCTTGACCGACACGGGCGGCCCCTTCGTTCAACATCCAATCCCGCAGGATGTTTGGGAGCGGGCGTCCAATAGCGCATCGGGCAAGGCAGATCCTTTGACCATGGCCCTGACGGTCGCGAGCGGAGGCGAAGCCTACGGACCCCTCGAGCAACACTGGGTGATCGCCGATGCCCGGCTTTCAGGAATCATCTACTACAACTCCTACGGCACGCAGCTCGCCAAGAACTTCACGGGGGCCGTTGCCGGCGACGGCAAGTTTGGTGGAGCCACGCTCGGCATCCGCGTGGGCGACGCCGACCCGAAACTCGTGGCTGGCGGTGACGGAGCCTCGAGCAACTGCCGGGTCTGTCACTCGGTCTCTGCCGATGGCTC
Organism: Polyangiaceae bacterium; assembly: GCA_035273265.1. Taxonomy (GTDB): domain Bacteria; phylum Myxococcota_A; class Polyangia; order Polyangiales; family Polyangiaceae; genus PMG-095. Next base: position 2,805 of record DATEPG010000271.1, on the reverse strand, counting down.
ACGACTGGTCAGCGCGAACCAAGATGGCGGCACGTGGTCCTACGCGCTCAACGTGAATGGCGACGTCGACGAAACCAAGATGGGCAACTATGCCGAGTTCCCCGGCATGTATCCCGACGGAAGTCTCGCGCTCTCCGCGCTGGGCCAGGTCCTCCCGTTGCCGGACGCGACCGCCTCCATGGCCTCGACAGGTCTGAGCGACATCGCGACCAACATTGGCACACCGATGTTTTCGCCGGACGGGAAGCGGCTCGTCTTCAATCCGCTGAGCGGTGGCTCGACGGTCAATCCCAAGCAAAAGCTGTTCGTCGTCGACTTCGACCGGAAAACCCTCGCGTTTTCCAATCCAATCGTGGCCGTGGACTACAGCGGTCAGCCCGATGAAACACGCCCCGGTTGGCCTGCGTTCTTTCCGGACGGAAAGTCGATCGTTTACCACCGCCAGACGAAGGCCGGCTTCGACGGAAACGAGCTGGCGGACTTGCGGACTCGAAAGGGTGCCCTCGCTCGTCTGTATTGGAACGGGTTGAGCGGAACCGAAACCTCGACTGCGTTGAACCAACTCAATGGGCTCGACGCCACGGGCAAATCCTATCTTGCCCCCCTGAGCGCGCCCGTCACCTTGAACTGCAAGGGAGACGGTTCGAACGTGGGCGATATCCAAACCAGCCACGAAAGCGACGTCGACCTGAACTACGAGCCGACGGTCAATCCCGTCGCGGGTGGCGGCTACGCTTGGGTCGTATTCACGAGTCGTCGTCGCTACGCGCACGTCGCCACCATCCCGCCGTTCTGTAGCGACCCGCGCGGCGTCGATCTGCTCGCCAACATCACGCCCAAGAAGCTGTGGGTCGCCGCCATCGATCTCGACGCCAAGCCGGGCAAGGATGCCAGTCATCCAGCCTTCTACCTGCCCGGGCAGGAACTCATGGCCGGCAACTCGCGAGGTTTCTGGGTGCTCGATCCGTGCCGTGCCGACGGCAAATCTTGCGCCACGGGTGACCAGTGCTGCAACGGCTTTTGCCAGCCAGATGCCGACACCGGCGCGCTGGTCTGCGGGGCGAAACCGCCGACGTACTCGTGCTCGGGGCTGCAGGACAAATGCTCGACGAGCGTGGATTGTTGCGACAAGAGCCACAGTTGCATCGGTGGCTTTTGCGGGCCCGTGGTGCCCAAGTGAGTCAGGCCGGGCGCGCGCCGAGCTCCAGCAAATGCACGTTGGCGAGCGCGACGCATTCGGCCGGCTCCGACGCGGCGACGATCCGGCGGAGCTCACGGAAATAGGCGCGATGCAGCTCCCGAATGCGTTCCAGGTCGGCGCGCGAGACTGAAAAAAGATTGTACGAAAAAGTGCCGTCCGCGCCGGCTTCGATGCGCTCGAGCGACACGCGCGTCCAGAAGGCCTTGGCTTGGCGCGAGCGCGCTGCGTCTCCACGAGTGTCGACGGTCAGCGCGGCGCCGGGGATCAGACGCTTGGCCTGCCTTTTGAGCTGACCGGTCGTGAGCAAGAGCGCGACGCAACGCTCTTCTTCTTCGCGGCTGATGCACAAGCGCTCGGCGATGAAGCCGGGCTCGTGCACGCGCAACTTGCGATACGCCGGCAGCTCGATCACGCGCAACACCGCGTGCGACCAAGGCATCTCGTACGCTGCGCGGCGAGCGGTCTCCAGCTCGCGCCACAGCTTTGCCACCGAAGGCAGCGTGCTCGGGTCGATGAAGCAGGCGATGAAATCAAGCAAGCGCAAGGACGCGCACTCGACCAGGCGCAGAAAGTCAGGCAGGCGCGGCTCCGCTTCGCCCTTGAGCCAACGCGCGACCGCGAAGCGGCTGCGCTGCGCAGCACGCGCGAGATCGACGACCGCGGTGCGACCGCGCAGCTCATCGAGGAAGCCGGCGACTCCACGCGCGCTCTTCAAATCGGTCTTCAGGCTGGCGCCATCAGGCAGGCGAAAGAAGGCCAGCAGCAGCGGCTCGAGCTTTCGCCCCGAGCGCTCCAAGATGCCGAAGAAGTCGAGCGCCGTTGGCCACGCGCGACCGGACTCCCAGGCATAGGCCACATTGCTGCGATAGCCGAGCCGCTTGCTGAATGCGGTCTGCGAGCGCTTGCCGCGCAGCGCGCGAAGCAGCTCGGAACTGAGGCTTTCGTAGTCCATCTATTGCCATTTTGCACATCGACACGCGAAATAGCAGCCGCAAAGTGCGGACCGGCACTTGTTCGGCTGCCCGCCGCGTGGCTTATTGCTCGTGTGGCGATGGAAACGAGAAAACGACTCGCACTCTCGGCGGCGTTACTGGGCGCTCTTTCGAGCAGCTGCGCGCATACCGGCGGCCAGACCGGCGAAGAGCAAGCACCGTGCTGGACCAAGATCACTCCGCTCGCGCTCTCGGCCGAGTCGCCTCTGGGCTTCTCCGCGCAAGACAGCTTGAACTTCGCCACAGGCGAGCACACGGCGAGCTTACATTGGATCCCCGCCACGACCTACGCTTACGGCCCGGAGAGCGGGGACAGTCAGCTGCAAGTCACCATCACGAGTCTTGGCAGCGCGCGGTTCGCGACGAATGGCGACGAGCGCGCGCTCAATGAGCCGTTCTGTCTGCCGAGCGTGCTCAGCGATGTAACGGTCGAGCTCGACTCTGCCGGCGGTGCTTTTCACGAAAGCTTCCGAGGCGTGCTCGCGGCCACCAACAAAGACACGGCCACGCTCACCGCCACGCTGCTCGGCGCTCACCTCGGGGGCAGCTTTGCCTTCGATCCAGCCACTCTGGCTGGCCGAATTTTGGCTCAAATGACGCTGAATTTGAGCG
>DATEPG010000270.1:0-4151 GCA_035273265.1 Polyangiaceae bacterium | reverse complement strand
GATCGCACGGGCGGTGACAACGGCAACCTGACCGTGCGAAACCGGATGGTCGGCTTGCGATCCGAGTATCGCCAAGCGCTCGACAAGCGCACGACCCTGCGCGCCGGTGCCGACGCGCTGTTCGAGTCATTGGCACAAGTCGAGAATATCGGCCAATCCACGGACGACGAGGACGACGTGCAGGGCGGCGTCCAACCGAAGGACGATGGTCCGAATTTCGGCTTCAATCGCGCGCGTCGCGACTTCACGGGCGGCCTGTGGGCGGATTTCGTGCTCGCGGTTGCTCCCAAGCTGGAAATCACGCCAGGCCTGCGCGCCGATCTGTTCGTCTCCGGTGGCCGGGTCGCGCTGGCAATCGATCCGAGGATCAGCGCGCGCTACCTGTTGTCGAAGAAGCTGACCGTGACGCATGGGCTCGCGCTCGTACATCAGGCTCCGAGCTTCGTCGTGCCAGTGCCGGGTTTCAAGCCGTCGCTCGAGGGCGGGCTGCAGAGTGCCGTCCAGTACAGCGCGGGAGTGTCGTATTCGCTGCCCGCCGGGTTCGAGTCCTCGCTTTCGGTGTTTCAGAATTCGTTCTTCAACATGACCGACCTGATCAGCTTGATTCAGCTGCAGAGCACGACCAGTCAGGACGAACCGGACTTTCGCTCCACCGGTCACGCCTATGGCGTCGAATTGATGCTGCGGCGCAGTCTTTCGCGTCGGGTGGGTGGCTTCGTATCGTATACCCTGTCGCGCTCGGTGCGGAGCTCTGGCGAGCTCGAGGGGCCGGCCACGACCGACCGAACGCACGTACTCAACGTCGCGCTCTCTGGAGATTTGGGGGGAGATTGGCGGGTCGGTGGGCGCTGGTTGTTCTACAGCGGCATCCCAACGCACGTGGCGTACGTTGCCGCCGCCAAGGCGCCGCCGCGTACACCGCCCTTCTGGCGCTTGGACTTCAAAGTGCAAAAACGCTGGTACATCAAGCGCCCGGACGTTTGGTGGGGCCTTGCGCTGGAAGTGCTCAACACCACCCTGAACAAGGAGGTGCTGAACGGCGATTGCAACGCTTTCACTTGCAAGTTCGATAGCATCGGTCCCGTGACCATTCCGAGCATCGGCGCCGAGGGTGCGTTTTAATCGTCTACTCAGCGCTGCTCGGCGCGCGACGCGCATGCACCATTCCGCAGGCGCCCGCCGCGTCCAGTGCCTTTTTGCATTCTGGAACGGTCCGATCGTCGAAGCCACCGCAGGTGAGTTCCGACTCGTGCATTTCTAGACAACGGATGAAGTCGTCGAGCAGCTCAGGGCAGGCGGAGCCGCCGAGGTTTTGCTCGCAGCCCACCACGCAGGCGGCTGGGTTGTAGTCCTCGCAAAAGGTCGCTTCCGTGAGATCGCACAGGTAATCGCAACGCGTGGCCTCGATCGGATACTGGTCTTGGCAGCCGGCAATCGTCAGCGTCAGCGCCGCGCCGAGCAATCCGGCGCTCGCCGCGTGCTTTGCCGCGGCAGCCAGGGCTCGGCTAACGTCGAAGCGCCGTGCGGGTCGTCGGTCGGGGCTGCGCTCGTTCATGTACGGTGACTCGGGCAAGCAACAAGTGTGCTTTCCATATAGCCATGGCTACCCGTAGCGGCTCGGCAAAAAAGCACAGTGCGTGACTCGAGTCGCAGAGTGTACCCAAAGGTACGGCCGTCTTTGCCGGAATTATCGAGCCGAGTCGCCCGCACGCCGTCCGGCATTGCGCGGCGTGCCGTCGCTCGGCAGGCTGCGCTGCGCTCGCCGTGCGATATACGAACGCTGGCCCTCGCTCTCGGCGTATAGCGCACGCAGCTCATCGAACGACTGCACTTCTGAATTGCGCGCGATTCCCGCGTGTCCGCGACAGAGCAGCACGCGTCGTTCGCCAAAAATGACCTCGAGCAGCTCGCGCGCTGCACCGAGAGCGCCACGCGGACGGAACGACTCACAAACTTCGCAGCGATGCTCCATGCCCAGCATTTTTCCCGAACAGCCGAGCCAGGGCCAAATTTGTTGGTTCGGCGCGGACCAAATTCGCCTGTGGCGCCGTTCGTTGCGGAAATGCCGATCGTCGGCGTTGGCGGCCTGCGGCGCCGCGCGTTGGGCGTGGCGGGGTGGGGAGGTAGTTGAGTGTGTGCAGTCGATGATTGCATGGGCAGCTTGGTGCGCTGGAGCAAAGTGGCTACTCTGCCACGATGGGCGCCTTGATCCTGGTGGTCGACGACAGCGCCAGCATCCGCGGCCAGATACGGGCCGTGCTCCAGCAAGTGGAGGGTTTCGACGAGTTCATCGAGGCAGGTGACGGCCTGCAGGCTTTCAAGCTGATGCTCGACCGGCAGCCGGATCTGGTGGTGTGCGATTTGATCATGCCAGTCTTCGACGGCTTGAAGTTCCTGGCGCTGCGCGCCACCCGGCCCGAGCTGGCCAACATCCCGGTGATCATGCTGACCGCGGAGGGCGACGCCGATCGCAAACTCGAGGTGTTCGATCAAGGCGCTTCGGACTACGTCACGAAGCCGTTCAACGATCGAGAGCTCTTGGCTCGAGTCAAGGTGCACTATCGGCTCAAGGTGGTGCAAGACCAACTGCGAGAGGTGAACAAGCGCCTCGAGGCGTTGGCAGATACCGACGGCTTGACTGGGCTATTCAACCGTCGCTATTTCGACGCGCTCTTACTGCGTGAGCTACAGCGCACCGAACGCTACAAGACTCCGCTCGGTCTAGTTTTGCTCGATATCGACCACTTCAAGCGGATCAACGACAGCTTGGGTCACTCCATGGGCGACGAGGTGTTGCGCAACGTCAGCCGCGTGGTGACGTCGAGCGTGCGCGTGACCGACTCGGCCGCGCGCTATGGCGGCGAGGAGATCGCGATCGTCTTTACCCAGACGACCGCCCCCGGGGTGACGGAGGTGACCGAACGCTTGCGCCAGCGCTTGGCCGATTTTTCTCACGAGTATCTGGGAAACCGTGTCCAGTGCACGGCAAGTTTCGGGATCAGCGTGTGTGACGGCCGTGGCCCGACCCCCAATGCCAAGGAGCTGATCGACCGTGCCGACCGCGCGCTGTACCGAGCCAAGCGAGCCGGGCGAAACTGCATCACCCATTGGACACCGGAACTGGACTCCGAGCCGCCCGCCCCCGCGGAACGTGCGACCTGAGCGGCCGGATGAACTCCGGGCTCGTCGTAGGCGGGGCGGTGCTCTCTTCTGTCCGATGCTCGAGGTCGAATTACGCGAAAAGACGAGTAACCAGTACTCGCTCGACGACGTACTGCTCGCGCTTGGCAAAACCGGAGACTCGGACGAAACCAGTGGCCGATCGAGCGCTTGCTTCACATGGCGGAGCGCCAAAGCGGCACGAAAGTCACGCGCGAGCTTTTCGAGCGCCTGGCAAATGAGCCCGGAACTGTGGATGTTGCTCGGCTTTTTGTGTGGCATGAGGTGCGCGCGGCGGCGGCTTCCAGGGGCTGCAACGAGTGAGCACCGCTGGCCAAGCTTCGCCAATCCAGCGCGGCCCGTCGCCCGGGCTGAGCGGATTTCGGCAGCCATTTCAGGTTCAACTGCGCGCGCGCTTGAGCACGAGAAGTTGACCGGAAGCGTGGGCGGCGCGAGTCTGCGTGCCGCTCGAAGAAACCAGGGCCGTGAAACGCCACGGGCTACGAGACCATCGTGCGCCTTCAGCGCACGCTGCTAGCTAACTTCACGAGGGTTATTAGTCATGAATCTATCCAATGTTCTGATGGCGGCTGCTGTTTCTGGGATCATGGCGGGCGGCGTTGTCGCTTGCGGCGGCTCGACCCCGCCAGCCGAGGCACCGTCTGCCGAACTGCCGACGACGCCGGCTGCTGATGCTCCGGCCGCCGAAGCTCCGGCTGCCGCGGGCGACGCGGTCGCTGCCGGTGCCAAGCACGACTGCAAGGGAAAGAACGATTGCAAGGGCAATGGCGGCTGCAAGACCGACAAGCACGACTGCAAGGGCAAAAACGAGTGTAAGGCGCAGGGCGGCTGCAAGAGCTGATTCGTTCTCGCTGACGTGATCGCGCGCTACGTCGGGTTTTCCCGGCGTAGCGTGCCGTTCAGTCGGGCTAGAGATGGCAAATAGGTTTCAACTACCCAACCTGGGAATCGGCCTTGGCCTGCGCACCGCT
>DATEPG010000269.1:0-3120 GCA_035273265.1 Polyangiaceae bacterium | reverse complement strand
CTCGGCATGCCCAAAAGCCGCGCGGCAACGCTATCGGCGGTGGCTGCCGCGTGGCTCGAGAGCCCGGAGATCTTCGCCAACAGCTGCGCGCTCGACGAGGCGGTGCGGCGCTTACGTGCGATTCGCGGCGTCGGTGAGTGGACCGCGCAGTACATCGCGCTCCGTCAATTGCGCGAGCCCGACGCATTTCCAGCCTCGGATCTGGGGGTGATGCGCGCGCTGACCGACGAACGCGGGCTTCGCCCCAAGGCTACGGAAGTCTTGGCCCGCGCCGAACGCTGGCGCCCCTGGCGCGCGTACGCGGCCCAACACCTGTGGGCAGCCTAGCCGAAGGGCACGGACGGGTCCGGCCGAAGGCTGGTTCTGTGGCCCGTCAGTTACGCAGGGCGTGCACCGCGCCGGCGCCCACGGCTGCGGCGGCGATCAACATGGATGCCTGGTGCCAATGAACGGCAAGATAGGCACCCGTGCTCGCGCCCGCCAAGAAGCTCGCGGCGATCGTAGCGAGCAGCAGTATCTTCTGCGCCGCCGGGCGCTCGGCTCGATTGCGACCGAGGACGAGCGGCACCTGCATCACTTCGGACAAGGACCGCCTCCAAAAACGGAACCAACGCGCGCCTTCGATGCCGAGGTCGGTCACCACGCCGGTCAGGTGCGTGGTACGCACGACCGCGCCCGAAAGCCGCGAAACGAGCGCATTTTGCAGCCCCATCGCCGCACAGAGCAGGGCGGTCTCGGCGTCTCGCACTCGCGGATGCGCCGAGGCGGAGGTGGTCACATAGGACAACAGGGCGAAGATTAGCAAGAGCAACGTCTCGGTTGCCAACGCCAACGCATACGCGCGCGAGCTGGGTCCGCCCAAGAATCGGCTCTCGAGGATGACGCTCGCGGCAAACGCACCAGCGAAGAAACACAACACCAGGCTGAGCGCGGCAAGCGCCGCGGCGTATTGCCCGGTCGCCGCGTCGTTCGCGAGCCGCCCAACGTTGCCCGTCACGTGGGAGCTAAACGTACCGATCAGGACGAAGCCGCTAGAATTGACGAAGCCACCGACGAACGCAAGATAGCCCGCAAGCCAACGATTTTGGCTGTCCGAACGCGCGCTTCCTTCACGGGAGAACAATCACTACGAGCTTACGCCAGCTGAGGTTTCGTGGCGAGTGTCGCCACTTTCCCGCTAGCGCCTCCGCTAGCGCCTCCGCTAGCGCCTCCGCTAGCGCCCCCGTTAGCGCCGAAGACGCGCCTGCGTGTGACTCCGATTTTCAAGTTCGCTGCGAGTAAAATTCGACGACCAGTTGCAAGCGGATCGGAAACGGAATGGCCGTGACGTCGGGCAGCGACGTCACGGTCGCGCGCACCTGTGCCGGATCCACCGAGATCCATTCGGTCGGAAAAGGCAGCGCTGCGGCCAGGCTCGAGATCAGACTCGGCATCTGGCGACTACGCTCGCGGACGGACACGGCTTGTCCCTGCTTCATGCGAAAGCTGGGAATATCCAGCTTCTTGTTCTCGACCAACACGTGCCCGTGCATGATCAGCTGGCGCGCGGCTGGAATGGTGCGCGCGAAGCCGGCCCGAAAGACGATGTTGTCGAGGCGGCGCTCCAGTAGTTCAACCAGTCGTTCGGCGGTGTTGCCCTTGCTGGCCGCCGCTTCCAGGAACAGGCCCAGCAGCTGACGCTCATTGAGCCCATAGTTCATGCGCAGCTTCTGCTTCTCGATCAGGCGCAGCGCGTACTCGGAAAACTTCTTCCGAGCCTGTCCATGCTGACCGGGTCGAGTCGGCCTTCGTTCGAACTTCTTTCGAGTTAGCCCGGGGAGATCAGTGCCCAGCGCTCGCAGAACACGCACCCTCGGACCACGGTAGCGACTCATGATGTGCCTTCTATTTCGGTGATAAAGCGGTGGGCCGCGGCCGACTCGCGAATGATTCGCGTATTCATTCTCACAACGGGAGGCTCCTGTCAAGGCGCGCTGCCGGTGCTGAGCGGAGCTCGATTGGTGCGGCGCAGTAAACGGCGAGGGCGTTGCTGCGCGGATCACTTGCTCGCCCGCCTTAGCTGACTCGGCGGTTAGGATGACGATTTTTGTAGACAGGTTTTTGGCGTCCGGTGTCGTCATCGTTGGGAGTCGGATGGGTTTGTGGTTGTTGCTGGGGCCACGTTAGGCGAGGTGGGGCTTGCACGGGCTTGGACGAATTGGACTCGTTTTGCCGACGAAACCAGCGTTGGCAGTGCAATCTGAAGCTCGAAATAACGCATGGTAGAGAGAAGTGATGGGCAGCCAATATCGCTTGGTGGGGTTGGGGAATTCGCAGCTCTTGGCGGGATTGTCGGAGCTGGTTCGGCAGAGCAACGGGCTTACCGCGCAGTTGCTCGCACACTTGGTGGAGCTGGAAGAGCGCCTACTGCACCTGGAGCTGGGGGTTTCGTCACTGTTTGCCTATTGCGTGGAAGCTTTGGGAATGAGTGAGGGCACGGCAGGACGGCGCGTTGCGGCGGCGCGGGTGTGTCGACGATTTCCGGAGGTATTCGAGCGGGTGAATCGCGGCGAATTGCACTTGTGTGCTTTGTGCGCGCTCGCGCCGCACTTGAGCGCTGAAAACGCCGGTGAGCTCTTTGTGGCGTGTCGGGGCAAGACTCGGCGACAGATCGAGGAATTGCTCGCTGCACGGTTTCCGCGGCCGGATGTGCGAGAGCAGATCCGGCGTTTGCCAGCGCGCTCAAGTACCGGTGTTGCCGGTAGCGGCCGTTGAGCAAGCTTCGCCGTCATCGCGATCGAGCGGTTCGGCTTTGCTAGCGGCGGACGCTGCGGTGCCGACAACTAGACCGAACTCTGCGCCAATGCCGGCTCCGGCCCCGGCGCTTGCCGACGCGCGTCGACGTGCTCGCGAACTCGAGCCGCTTTCAGCCGAACGCTTTGGGGTGCACTTCACGGCCGACGCGGAGTTGCGCGAGTTGATTGAACGCGCCCGGGCGCTCGCTGAGCGTGGTCACAAAGATCGATGGGCTCGTGGTCACGTTTTCTGATGGTCAAAACGGCAGGTCGTCGTCGAGGTCCCGGGCGTCGATGGCGTCGTCAGCAGCGGCGTTGTAGCGAGCGACGAGAGATTGCAGTTCGG
>DATEPG010000268.1:0-7025 GCA_035273265.1 Polyangiaceae bacterium | reverse complement strand
GCGGCGACATCGCGATCAGCCGGCGTCGGAAGCGCGTGTAGCTAGCTTCAGGCGCGAGCTCGCTGTGCAGCTGCTTGATGGTCGCGCCGCCTGCGGCCTGCTTCGCCACGTCTTGCCAGTCGATAGCGGCATCCCAAGCCGACTCGCTTGTGGCGGCACCAGCACCGCTCACATCCGCGGGCTGATCCATCCCGAACTTGCGCACCGTCTGACGCGATATCCCCAGCGCCAGCGCCACCTTTCGGATTGAGAGGCCCTGGCTCAACAACACCTTGATCTGCTCTTGCATACGCGCGGTCTTCCTGTCTCTGGCCATGGCCGGCACCAGTGCCATGCCCAGTAGGTCCTGTGCGCGTCGCCGCTCCCCCCAGGCCAGGGAACTTGACCACCCTGCAAATGGTGGTCAATTCCGCTGATCATCCCTGGTCAACTTCCCGTGCAAACGGGTGGTCAACTTCCCTGATCAGGGGGTGGTCAACTTCGTTGCAAACGGGTGGTCAACTCCAAGTGCAATCGGACACTTGCGGGCGTAGGCGATGCCCTGGTCCGAGAGCAGGCGGTGGCGGAGCTCGTCGAGTAGGCCCGTGCGCACGATGCTTTCACGCACCGAGAGCGCGTTGGGGCACACACCGCGCTTGGAGTGCGCTTCGCATCGGTAGTACACATTTTGCTTCCGCCGCTGATGATCATCTTGCCGCCGCACACGCCGCAGCTCAGCGGGCTGCTGAACAGGTATCGGCTGTGGCGGCTCGGGACCGCGCGGCCCTTCGGTTTGCCCTCTTCAGTGCGCGTGTAGAAACGGCGCACCTGAGCTAGGCGTTCTTGCACGGCGTGCCACGTGTTCGCGTCGACGAGGCGGAGGTGTTGGCGGTCGTCGACAATAGCTTGCGGGTCATCGCGACGTACCGGGACGCGACGGTTTGTCCCCGGCACCTTGCGCCACTGCGAAGCGCGATACTTCCATTTCCCGGCGTAGCTCTCGTTGTGCAGCATCGCGCGGATCGTCGAATCCTTCCATCCGACGCGACGGCCCTTCGCGTGCACACGCGGAGGGGCGACTCCGTCTTCATTCAGAGTGCGCGCGATCGCAGATAGCGAGCGCCCTTCCAAATACAATCCGAAGATTCGACGAACGACGCAAGCCTGTTCCTCGTTGATCTCGATGCTCGTGCCGACCGACTTGCCGTCGACGGTAGTCTGCTTGTGAAGCGAATAGCCGAACGCCACGCCACCCGTCGCAAAACCGGCGAGCGCACGTCCCTCGAGGCCACGCAGGGTCTTGTCTCGCAGCTCATCGAGATAAACAGCGGAGACCAGGCTCTTCAGGCCGAACGTCAACCGCGAATGCTTCGCGCTCGTATCGATGCCGTCGGAGATGCCAACTAGTCGGACCTCCGAGAACTCGAGCAGGCGTTGGATGGTGAACAAGTCTGCCTGCGCTCGCGAAAGGCGCGAGAGGTCTTCGACAAGGATGACATCGACCTGGCGCGGCTTCGCCGTTGCGAGTCGCATCATGCGTTCGTAGCCGGGACGGTCTATTCCGGCACCGCTCGTGGCACGGTCAGAGAAAATCAGGCCGCTGCGAACGTCACCGCCGTGCTCGTGCGCGAACGCGGTGCAGCGGCGCACCTGTTCGTCGATGCTTGCCTCGCGTTGGTCCTCAGAAGAGAAACGCGCGTAAATTGCGATCTGCTGGCCTACGAGATCCGTGTTCGCCATGTTTTCAGTGCCTCGTCGACGAGAAGGTCTATGAACCTCTCGTCGGTAGCATCGAAAGGAGCTGGCGTCGCGATATCGCCCACCGGCGAAGGAATGTGCGTCGGGTTGGCAACACTTTCCAGCCACGGTCGCGCCAGCATCGCGGACGCGGGGTTGCGCGGCGCTCCCTTCACGGGTCTCCTCCACGTGCTTGGCACGCTTGACAGGCACGGCAGCGGAAGGGCCCGCGGATCTCCTCGTACCTCGCTTGTCGCTCCTGGCGGTAGAGCTGGCGTAGCCAACGAGCCGCGACTTCCTGCGCACGCCCGGCCGACTCTCGGCGCTTCGGCAAGGCTTCGGGCGAACCGGGGGCTTCTAACCCGTCTCGATCAACGTACTGCGCGCGCCATCTAACCGCCTCCGGCGCATACCAACACTCGGCCACGAACCCGCCGCATTCGACGCGGACACGTCCGCCCTCAGTAGCAGTGATGACGGTCAGCCTGCGCACGTCGAACCCTCCCGTTCGTCATCAACGCTGAAGAATCGGGCCCGCACGCCGTTCACCTTCGCTTGAACCATTTCGCGCGCCCGCAGCGGCCCATGTAGACGCACAAGGTTCCGCGCATACTCGTCCGTCGCCGCTTGCACTCCGGCGACCGCCCGTGTGGTGAGCAGGCAGCGGACCTCCTCAGCGACGTCCAATTCCCACATCGCGTTGGCCAATCCATCGTCGGTCCCGTCCTCGCGGCGTGGTATGTGCGCGCTGTTCAAGACGGGCAACAAGTGGCCGTGAGCAGCAGCGTGCGAAAGCACGACCCCCAGGGCCTGCGCGTCGCTGGGCCCCCCTCGCAAGCGGTGCAGCACGATCGGCGTCGATTGCTGGTGAAAGACGGTTTGCTGAACCGGCAGCCAGCGAGGATCAATCCGACACCTTTCAGGCCGTGTGGATGATTCAGGGTCGATAATGCGAAGCCATTCCCGAACATCGCGCTGCCAAATCGCGTCAATGCGTTCGATCAGAAGATCGAGCACGCGAAACTTGGCTTCATCGACGGAATTTCTTAGCCCCAAGTCTACTAGGTGCTCGCCACGGTGCTGCACTTCGACTCGTGTAACGCTTTCGTCGGCCCAACCGTTTCGTGTCCAGCGTTCTTCCTCCACGAGCCGCTTCTGTTCTCGACCAGGCAAAGCAAGCTCAGCTGACTTGTTGTAGATCCGGCACATCAAGTCCTGCCCTGGCGCGACAGTGATGCCGGTCACCTGGCGCGCCGAGTTTGTGTACATCCGCACTTCAGCATTTTTGACGTCGTCAAGATCCTTGGACTGCGACAGAAACGTCGTGCGCTTCCTTGCTCGTGTGTGCAGGCGGTTGACGTCGAGCGGGTCGATCGGAAAGCCCGTGTAGTCACCGGAGAGGTCAAAGCGTCGAAGGCGTTCTTTTCGCACGTCGCCGAACCCGCGAGCGATTCGGCGGCAGAGCGCGATCGCGGCTTCGATGGCATGTGTTGCCAGGTAAATCGCGCGGACCTCGAGAACCAAGGACCAGCCATCCGGAGCACCCGAATCAAACATCCCGCCCACATCAGCGTTCGAGAATCCGATGCGGCTCGGAGTCGCGTTTCGTCGCAGCTCGAAAGGGATACCGATCTCCCTAAACTCGGCCCGGCCGGCTACGTCAGCGAGCAACTGGGCCGCGACGAGCGCCTGCGCGCAGGCCGCACTCAGCGCAACGCCGTAGGCCACCTGGAGCCAGTCAACTCGACAAGCCACCAACCTAGTGGCGCCTGCATCTGGCACCTCCTGCGTCACACCAGCACCTGTGGGCGAGCAACGAGGAACAAAATCCGGAGCGGATTCCGAAGTTTCGGCGGTGTGCCTTCGCAACCGTGGTGTGGCGCGGGGGCTGTTAGTCGGCCCCCGCACGTGATCGCGCTCTGCAGCGCTTGGGGCATCACGCGCGGCCGCTCCCCGCTCACGCGGGGCCCCTCGCCGCGGACACGCCGGCTACGCCGCACCCCCTCGGGGCCGAACAGCCTCGCCGAACCACTAGCTAATAGCGATGCGGCACCGAAGCTCGCGGCCGACGAGGTGTCGGCCCCGAGGAGGTCCCGGTCCGTGTCAGGGACGCGAGCTTCGATGTCGTATCGGGGAGATCGTGAGTTCAAGGTTTGCGGTCCTGATAATAAAGTCGCGCCTAGACGGCCCGCGGAAGGCCAGCATCGCGGGCATTCGCGCGGCAGTCGCACGTCGACTTGGGCTCCGCGATTACTGCAGCCGGCCCAGGTTGCTGGAGAAAGAAGCGTTCGAACTCGGACCGAAGAACGAGCCGACGCCGACCCGGCCGGATGCTCGCGAGCCGGCCTGTCTTAATCCAGTGCCTTACAGTGCTGACCGAGACGCACGCGATGCGAGAGACGTCGTCGAGTCGTAGGAGGTCGCCGTCTTTCAGCATCACGTCGGCGATGATGAGCAATCGCCAGCAATGGCACCATGGTGGGTAGGGGGAGCCCTAAGCCCTATGCCCGTGGTCGCTTACGCTTATTTCGCAGATAAATCGCGGTTGCGACCGCCTCCGGACCATCTCGATCCGTCAGCAAAGCGATTTCTTCGTGCTTAAATCCAGCGCCCGCCATAAATACTTCAATCTCCACGACGGCCTCAAACCATTCGCTCGCGGTGCGAGGAAGAGGCAGGCTCGCGACTCCGCGTCCATGCACCGGCGGGGGATCAATCGCCCAGACTAGCAATTTTCCCGTACCGACGAATTGTCCGAAGGCTGCAAGCGACATCACCGTCGAAGGAGCCTTCATTCGCGCGGCAATTGCCGACTGCCGCTCGGAAACAGCTCGAACAGGACCTTCAAGGTTCTCCAGCTTGGCGATGATATTGCGCAGCTTGCGTGCTAGGTCGGCCGCCTCGTTCCCCAGAGCGAGCTTACGCGAAGCGTCCTCGTCTTTAGCGATTCGATGACGCGCAACATTGCGACGAGCTGGGGCGAGGGCACCCGCGACGAGCCAATGTAGGGCATCCCGGATCAGCCGCGCTTTGTTGTGCTCTTCGATCCGCTGATGGTCGAGCTTCCAAAACACCGCCGTCGGTGCGTACCGCCCTCGCGGCGCGAAACCGGCTCGTTGCAACCACTGCGAGAACGATCGAGCAAGCTTTCGAACGGCGGTGATCGGTACGTCGGCACTGCTCGTCATTTCTTTTCAACTAACATCCTTCGCTAGCAATCGCCATCAACACAGCTGTGACTGCGACTGCCTGCATCCATGCCCGTGCTACCATGCACGCATGACGCGAGGACAGGTTGCTAAGCGACTCGGCAAGAGTTTGGCAACGGTGAGGCGCATCGAGGGCGTTCTTCTTCACTCAGCGCAGGATGCCCAAGGAGTGCATCGATTTGATCAGGCCCAGGTCGAGGCCTTGGCGCGGCGGCTTGAGCGTGGCGAGGTGACGCTTTGGCAGGCACTCCGCGACAAAGCTGCCAAGGTCGACTCGGATTTTGACTTCGAGCCGCGCCAGGTTGCTCCAGAGCTCTCCGAGCTCGCGAGACAGGTGCGAGCCCTTCGGGACGAGCTCGAGGAGGAGCGTCGACTTCACCGACGCGAGCTAGAAGCGCTCAAGGCGCAGCACCAACGCGAGCAGGCTGAACAGGCCGCCGAGCGGCGCGAGTTCGAGGCGCAGGCGGCGGAATTCATGGCGGCGTTGAACGAGCTCACTGATTGAAACCATCGCCCGTTCGCTCGTGACGGCGACCATGCCCAGAAGCACTTGGCCTTCGGAGCAACGCAGCAGCACGGGAGGCATGTGGGAAACAGGCCTGCTGCGTCAACCAGCTCGGTGACACAGTGATCCAGACCTAGCAGGCCGCGCTACGCCCCCGTGTCCTGAAGTTCGCGCTTGAGCGCCAGCTCAAGAAGTCCAGCAACTCGTCGAACTGTCGCGGATTCGTCAGCAATGGCGCGATAAAGAACACTCTCTACGCGCCCGCGTTCGAGCCAGCTGAGCAGGCGGGTCGTCGCTACGACGGCGGCGGCGCGCGGACCCCAGTGAGCATCGCTTACTCCGAATTCCATTGTGGTATCGGCGAACCGCTTCAGCGACCCCGCGGAGAGCGACGTTTTTTTCACCAAAGCAGAAAGCGACAAGTAGGCACCGCGTCGGACGTCGTGCTCCCGAGCAAACAACCCGCCAAGGAGCGCGGCTTCAAGGCGTGCGCTTGCCATTACTCCCTCAGGCCACCAGTTGCACCAACGCAGAAGGTCGTTCTCGTCAGCGGATTCACGCACGAAGCCCTGCAGAAGGGCCTGCTCTGCCCCAGCTGCATCCACACCTTCAAGGCCCAACGCAAAAGGTGCGCACTCAGGAAATCTGTGCGCTAGCGCGTGCAACTTGCTCTGAGCATCCGCGGCCGTAATTATTTGCACCTTGGCAGCCTGGTGGACTGCCGTCGCAGCCCAGTCCGGAAAAGGGCCCAGTAGCGGACCTCGGTCACTCAGGGTCGCAGCCACGTAGTCGGTCACGTTATCCGCCACTGCTTTCCTATCGTCTTCCGTAAGCAGAGGCGCAAGCAGCGATATCGCGTTCATCCAAGTCCCAGCAACCGTTGAATTCCGCACACGTTTGTATGCGTCCAAAAACACTCCACGAAGAGATATCGGCGGCGACCAGGGTCCAAGGCTCGCTCGCATCCTTGCAAGCTCCAGTATCTCGTATGGCTCGTTGTTAGGTCCATCAAGGCCTGACGCAATCTCAGCCTCGATCAGCGATTCGAATGTGGCGCGCCTCCCTTCCGGCAGTACGCCCGCATCCTGGATCTCGTCGAGGAGATCGAGCCGCGCGCGTCTTGCAAATGAGTCCTTTGCGTCAGCGCCCTGTCGGAATGCTTCTTCGAGTGACGACACCAATGCGACCAAGCATTGATCTTCCGGCTCGATAGCCCCCATCTTAAACCAGTCGGAGAGCGGCAGCGCCAGCCAACTTTCACGGACGGACACGTGCAGGTCCGGATCGACAAGGACAGTCGCGACAAGATTAATGACATGAGCGACAGCCTGCCGAGGCAGGGCGCGGTAGTGACGGCGAAGCAGTGCCAGGTGTGATTCGGTCTTCGTCATTTCCTGAAGAACTGAGCGTTGCTTCAGGTCCGCAACAGTGACGACCTCGGTGACGTGCGCGGTGATGACCTCGTCCGACAGAACTGGCAACAGAGCCGACCGAAGGAGGCTACGGCTTCTCCGCATGTACAGCGCTTCGTTGCGAGGGAGGAGGTACTGTCTCGCCCATACGGACAGAGCTGGATCCGCAAGTATTCGATCGAG
>DATEPG010000267.1:0-11189 GCA_035273265.1 Polyangiaceae bacterium | reverse complement strand
CCGCCATTCGATAGTGGCTCGCCCGAGCGCGCCACGGCGGAGCTCGTGCAAATCGTGTTGGCGCGGTTCGCGCAATTTCGGAGCGAGTACGGAGAGCGGCTACCCGCGCGATAGCAAGGTAGTCGTGGCGGGATTCTTCGACGGGGGATCGATGGTGCGCGTCATGTACACCGGCTGCGGTTCTTCAGCAAAGCCGCAGCCGCGATAGAAGTCGACCGCCACCGGGTTGTCCGCGCAGACCCAGACCACCGAGATCTCGTTTTTCTGCATCCAACGCGCCATGTGATCGAGCAGCGCCCGACCCACGCCCTTTCGGCGATGGGCCTTGCCCACGCCGATCTCGTACAGCAAGAGTTCCTGCCCCGGATGGCAGCGCAGGAGCACGTGCGCGCAATACAAAAATCCGGTCACGATGCCGTCTTGCATGGCCACCCAGTGTAAGACTCCGGGATTCGCCAGGTAGCGCTGCGCCATGCTCGGCTTGAGCTGTGGGAGCGCAGCGCTGCGACCTTCGAGATCGAAGTCTGCATCCTCATTGGCCAACAGATCTAGGATTGCTTCGTCGCCCGGTCCCAAACGTTTGATCGCTATGCTCATGCTCTGCTCCCTCAATTACCATTGTGCCCGACGCTTCAGCCCACAAAGACGTCGTACTCACCGTCATTCGCGAACGGTTCTTCGATCACGAGCTCGCCCGAAGCCCCAAAGTGATAAGGGAACGTAAGCACGAGCGAGTAATTGTCGCGATGGTTCAAGTGCACGAAAACAGCATCTCGAGCTCTGCTTAGACTCGGCGCTGCGCTCCGCGCGGAGTACGAAAGCGCGGTCGCTTTGAGCTCACCGCGCGCTGCGCCATCGCGAAAGGTCTCGCGATACTGCGCGATCAACGTGGCGTCATCCGCACTGGGTAGCGCGCTCCAGCCGCCCACTTGCACGATCTGATCGGTCGCCGAGAGCGTGTATCCGAAAGGACGGAGCGCGCGATGCTCGCTCAAGATCTGCTCGGCTACGGGCAATAACGCGCTCATCAATGCCTCGCACTCGTCTTTGCAGTTGGCCATCCGTGGAACCCGCATTTGTAGCACGATTACCGCGCATCCTACACGGTAGGATTGGCAACCCGCAGAGACCGTGACACTTTGTAGAGATGCGTTTTCGGTCGATCGGGCAGGCGAGAGGGGTCTTGGCGCTGCTATTCGTTGGCCTCGGCGCTGCCGCTTGCGGTGGCGGAAGCGACGCGGCGCCGAGCGCGGCGGGTGCCGCTGGCGCGACGTCTTCAGGCGTCGCTGGTGGAACTCCGGCGATCGCGGGTGCTGGTAGCCAGAACGGCTCCGGCGGGACCAGTGGCGGGGCGAGCGCGGGCAGCGGACAAGCCGGGAGTGCGCCTGCGAGCGGCAGTTCGCCGATCGTCGCTGGCTGCGCCATCTTGCCGAGCAATCACCTCTTCAATACGCCGATAGACGACCTGCCTGCGCACGGCAACAGCAGTGACTTCATGAAGGCCGTGGGCACGCGCAACATTCACCTCGATCTCGGCACGTCGGTCGATCTCCAATCGGACGAGTACTACGGCATTCCGTACAACGTCGTGCACTCCAAGACCATCCCTTGGCAGACGGTCTCCTTCAGCAGCACGGATGATCTGGGATGGGATCCGACGCAAGAATCGGACTGCGCCGTTGGCCCCGAGCACGAGCTGAAATCGCCCTGCACCGCGGCCGTCGCGCCCGAGCCTCAGTTTCCGATCCCGGCGATGCCATTGGTCGAGGGAGGCATCGTCACCGACCCGGCGCAGCCCTATGGCGATCATCATCTCCTGCTCTTGGACGCGGATACCTGCAGCTTGTGGGAGCTGTATCACGTGTACCCAGACCCCAAGGGCGGCTGGGACATCTTCGGGGCCGCCTACTTCGACTTGAAGTCGAACGCGCTACGCCCAGCCGGATGGACCTCCGCGGACGCCGCCGGCTTTCCGATCATGCCGCTGGTACTGCGCGCCGACGAAGCAAGCGCCGGCCGCATCCAGCACGCCCTTCGCTTCACCATCGAAAGCAACAAGATCCGCACGGAGTACACCTGGCCCGCGCGCCACTTGACTGGCAATGGCACGAACGCGGCGAGTCTGCCGCCGATGGGCCAGGCCTTCCGCTTGAAATCCAGCTACGATATTCCAGCCAAGTTCAACACACAGTCACGCGCCATCCTGCAGGCGCTGAAGACCTACGGCATGTACTTGGCGGACGGCGGCAGCTCGATGTACATCCAAGCAGAACCGAGCGCGAGCTGGGAAGAAGACACTTTCAGTCAGGTTCAATCGGTGCCGAGCAGTGAGTTCGAGGCCGTCGATCTGACTCCGATCTCGACGCGCGCAGGCTTCGATCCGAACTCCGCCGCCGTGCCCTGAGCACTCGTGCGGCGGCGGGATTCGTGATATCGACCGCGCTGTGGAAGCCAGCTACCGTCGCCTGCGCCGCGAAGAGATCCCGATCGCCGTGGACATCCTCTTAGTCAGCCTCGCCGAGCTGGCGCACAAGCATGGCCTGCCGGCTCCGGTGAGCTACACGCAAGCTTCGGTAGCGCCGGTCTACGAGCATCTACTCGAGACAGGGATCTTCGAGGTCGCGGAGCTCGACGGGAAGATCGTCGGTATCGCCGCGGCCGTGGTCCGCGACGCGATCTGGTTCTTGGCCATGTTCTGGGTCTTGCCCGAGCACAAGTTGCAGGGCATCGGCCGCCCGCTGCTCGAGCGCGTGCGGCGGCTCGGAGAGGAGCAAGGCGCGAGCATCCGCTGCGTCTGGTCGTCCGTCGATTTCGCGGCCATTGCCAGCTATTTGAAGCTCGAGATGATGCCCGCAGGTCCGATCTTCACGTTCACGGGGCCGCTCGAAAAGCCGCCCACGGCGCCCGCTGATGCGCGCCTCCGCGAGCTCGATCCCGAGCAAGCGAGCGCGATCGATTGCCTGGTGCGCGGCACCCGGCGTGAGCAGGATCACGCCTTCTGGCGCGCGCGCGGAATGGCCGCTCGACAACTGGAAATCGAGCAACGGGTGGTGGGCTACTTCTACGTGAAAGACGGCGCAATCGGTCCTGCGGCATGGCTCGACCCGGCACACGGTGACGCGCTCATGAGCCATGCCTTGCAGCAAGCGAGCGCGCAGGCGTCGAGCGTGAAGCTAGTTGCGCTCGGCTCGAACCCAACCGCGATCCGAGTGGCAACTCGAGCCGGATTGCGGCTGGTGTCCGCTTCGCATTTCTTGTCGAGCGCAGCGTTCGGGAAGCTCGACTGCTATTTGCCGTTCGGACCAGCGCTGTTCTGACGGCTCAGCCGACCACGGCTTGGCGAGTGCAACGGGGTCTGGTACTGGTCCGTCCGTCAGAGAGCTCAACGCCGGGCAGTCGCCCGCCCAACCGGAAACCAGGACTCGAATAGCATGAAACGAACTCTCCCGTGTGCGTTTGCGGCTGCGGCTCTGCTCGCTAGTTCGAGCGCTTGGGCACAGACGTTCGGTGAAAAGGGCCAGATTGCGATCAGCGCCGAACGCCTGTTCGGGTTCACCTACGCCAGCGCCCGCGTCACCGAGAATGGCCAGGACACGAACGCCAGCGTCACGCACTTCAGTGTGTTGTCCTCGCCGGTGACCATCGGCGGCACCGGCGGCGCCACCGGTGTTTGGGCGGGCTACGGTTCTCCGCGCGTAGCTGGCGATTATTTCGTGATCGATCGCCTGTCGGTGGGCGCCGCGTTGGGCTACGCGCATTGGTCGGGCACCACCGAGACTTTCGGCGACGCCGAGGAGACCCTCACAGGAGATTCGTTCACGTTTGCACCGCGCGTCGGCTACTTTCTCACGTTCAACGAAAAGGTTGGCTTCTGGCCACGCGGTGGCTTCAGCTACCGCACCTTCAGCGCCGGGAATAACAGCGGGCACGATCTTGCGTTGACGCTCGAAGCGCCGTTTGCGTTCACGCTCATCCCGCACGTCGTGTTTTGGGCCGGTCCCACGCTCGACCTGGGGCTGACTGGCTCTCAGAGCACTCAGCAGGGGAATGGCACCAAGATCTCCCAAGATTTCAACGCGCTCGAGTTTGGCATTCAGACTGGCTTGGTCGTCTACTTCGGGACTTAGGTCCGCCGATTTTTGGCGATTTCTCGGCCTAAATCGAGCTTTGCCGCAAAATTCCTAGACGTAATCGCCGAATTCTCGGCGATTACTGGGACAAATGCCAGCCGGCCGGGCTAAGCTCGTCCGCTCTCTGTCAATCCCTTCCCCATCATGAAATCGATTATTCCCGACCCCGCTCAGCTGGACGAACTTGCGGCCGGCCTCGACGCAGGCTGGGACGAAGAGCCGGCCGAAACGTTACCGTCGCAGCCGCCACGATCATCGCCACTCCCCGAGGCACTGGAAGCGCTCGACGCCGAGTGGGACGTTGCAGCCAAGCCAGCCGCGCCCACGGGCACGCCGGCGCGTTCGGGTCAGCCGCGGCCGAACGCGGCGCGCCCGAGCCCTGCGCGGCCAAGTCCGACGCGCGCCGTCACTCCGCCGGTGGCCTCCTCGAGCCCGGTGGTGCGCGCCAGCAAGCAGGAGCGTCGTGACGCCGAGCGCAAGCGCCGCGCCCACGAAGCCCAGCAAAAGGCAGCCAACAAGAAGCTGCGCAAAAGCGAACGACAAGCAGAGGCACAGCGGGCGAGCGAGCAGCAGCGCGAGAGTGAGCAACGAGCGCTCGCCGAGCGACGAGTTCGCCAAGGAGTCGCCCGCAAGCGAGTCCCGCCGAAGGCGGAGGTGCCCACGAAGGCCAAGGCGGAGGCGCCCAAGCGAACCGCCAAGCGCGTTCGTCGCGAACAGACCGGGCGCACGGCAGCGTCCGAGACCTTGCCCGTCAAGCGCGAGTCCAGCCCGCGCGAAGCCAAGCCGATCGTCGAGGAGCGCGGCGCCAAGAAGCTGATCGTGCCGCTTTTGATCGCGCTGCTATTCGCCGTCACGCTCGGTTTCGCACTCAGCCGCGCTCGCTGAAACTCCTCGCGAACCGGGTGCACCAGGGTAGATGGGCCTGACATTTCAGGGGGCGTCTAGCGCAGGAGGTGTGAAATATTCCGAAATACCCCGGTAACACCTGCTCAGAACGCCGGACGCAGGCTTTTAGGAGTGCAATTCTCTCCAGCCATGAGCGCCGCGGACGAACCCCAAGAACACCTGAGCGTGGTGTACGTCGAAGATGACGAGCGTTTGGCCCGCTTGACGGCGCAGTACCTGCGGTCGCACCGCGTCGAGGTCACCGTCGTCGCTCGCGGCGACTTGGCCCTGGGCGAGGTGCTCCGCGCACGACCGGATGTGGTGTTGCTCGATCTGATGTTACCTGGGGCGGACGGACACGAAGTTTGTCGTCGGCTACGCGAGCGAGTGAGCGTGCCGATCATCATGCTCACCGCCCGCGGTGAAGAGGCCGATCGCGTGATGGGCCTGGAAGGTGGCGCGGACGACTACATGAGCAAGCCGTTCTCGACGCGCGAGCTCTTGGCTCGCATTCGTGCTCACGCGCGGCGCTCCCGAGGCAAGACCGGACCGGCAACGCCACGCATCGAACTCGGCGCGCTGGTCGTGGACAGCGCGACCATGACTGCCACCCTACATGGCACGCGGCTCGCGCTCACGACCCATGAGTTTGCCCTGCTCAGGGTCTTGGCTGAGCGGGCTGGGCGCGTGCTCGCCCGCGAGCAGCTGCTGGAGCTCTTGCACGGCTCGGCCGAAGACGCCTTCGATCGCTCAATCGATGTGCATATCTCGAGGTTGCGGCACAAATTGGAGAACGATCCCAAGAACCCGCAATATTTGAAGACGATCCGCGGCGTGGGCTACATGCTCGCGCCCGAAGAGCGATGAAGCGAGCGCCGCGCACTGGGCTGGTGTGGCGCCTGTACGCCGTCGGCTTGGCACAGTTCTCGTTGGTCGTGCTGTCGGCCATCGTGATCGGCTATCTGCTGACGCGTTTTCCCCAGCGCTGGGACATGGTGGCCCTGAGCGCACGACTGAAGCCCTTCGCCAACGATCGCGTTGCGCTCGCGCACGAACTGCAAGAGCTGCGCGCGCGCGAAAGGTTGATGGTTTCGCTGTACGACGAGGAGGGCAAGCTACTCGTGAGCAATGTGGTGCCCGCCCTGCGCGCGCCGCGCCTCGCCACACTGCCTGAGTGGCCCCCTGCCGCTCCTGCTGGCGAAGGGCAGGCACCGGACATGAACGGCCCGCCCTTCGGGTCAGCGCCGGACGGCCCGCCCTTGTTCGGCGCGCGCCCGCGTCAGTTTGGCGGACCCGAAGGCGAGCCGCGTCCGCCGGATACCTTTGGGCGCTTCGAAATGAACGGCTTGGAGTGCCTGTTGATCGCGCGCTTCGAGCACCAGCGTCCGGGGCGTTTGCCGCTGATTTTGACCATGGTGAGCGGGCTGCTCGTGCTCGGTGTGGGCGCCTTTCTGACGGCGCGTTGGATCGCGAGGCCGTTATCACACTTGTCGCGCATGGCCACCTCGCTCGGTCGGGGCGATCTGAGCGTCCGCAGCGAGCTACAGCGCAACGACGAGCTCGGCGATGTCGGACGCGCCTTCGACGAAATGGCCGAACGTATCCAGCGCTTGCTTCAGACGGAGAAGGAGCTCTTGGCCAACGTCGCCCACGAGCTGCGGACGCCGCTCGCGCGCATTCGCGTCGCGCTGGAGATCGCGGGCGAGGGTGATGCCGAAGCCGCGCGCGCTTCGCTCGCCGAGATCGCCGTCGATTTGGCCGAGCTCGAAGCGTTGATCAACGACGTGCTCACCGCAGCGCGCTTCGAGTTGGCGGAGGGCTTGGCACCGAGCTCTGGCTTCGCCCTGCACCTGCAAGAGCTCGCTCCGCAAGCGATCGCTGAACGGTCGGCAGATTTGTTCCGCGGGCGCCATCCGAGCCGGCCACTTTCCAAAAACTTCTCGGACGTCTCGCGCGTGATCCAAGCCGACCCGGTATTGCTCCGGCGGGTGCTCGACAACTTGCTCGAGAACGCGCACAAGTATTCACCCGAGGCGGACAGCAGCATTTCGCTCTCGGTCAGCGAGCACGCCGGGCAAGCCTGCTTCGAAGTTCGCGATCAGGGCATGGGGATTTCCGACCACGATCTGCCGCTGGTGTTCACCGCCTTCTTTCGCGGTGAACGCAGCCGCTCGCGCGGCACGGGCGGAGTCGGTCTTGGACTCACGTTGGCCAAGCGAATCGTCGAGGCGCACGGGGGTCGGATCGAGGTCGAGAGCGTGATCGGACGAGGCAGCACCTTCCGCGCCTATTTGCCCTTGCTTTCCCGTGGCGAGACCGCAGATGATCGGCATCTACCAGTCGAGGACGTAAAATGACCGAAGAACGCGCGGTGCTGGCGGGTGGTTGCTTCTGGGGCATGCAAGAGCTGATTCGTCGCCGTGAAGGCGTGCTGTCGACCCGGGTGGGCTATTCGGGCGGAGATGTGCCGAATGCGACCTACCGAAATCACGGCACCCACGCCGAAGCCATCGAGATCGTTTTCGATCCCGAGAAGCTCAGCTATCGAGCGCTGCTCGAGTTGTTTTTCCAAATCCATGACCCGACCACGCTCAACCGTCAGGGCAATGACCGCGGGCTGAGCTACCGTTCGGAGATCCTCTACACGAGCGAAGAGCAGCGTCGCACCGCCGAGGACACGATCGCCGACGTGGATGCTTCCGGCTTGTGGCCCGGCAAAGTGGTGACGGTCGTGGCTGCTGCAGGGCCGTTCTGGGAAGCCGAGCCGGAGCACCAGGACTACCTACAGCGGATACCCAATGGCTATACCTGCCATTTCGCCAGGGCCGGCTGGAAGCTGCCTGTCCGGCCGCGCACGCCCGCGGCGTGAGACCCCGCAATAGTGCGAGTTGCCCCTAGCCCCGGCTTATCTTCGGGCTGCCTTTGACCGCTGGGACGTGAACCACAGGTCACCAAAACGTTGGTGTTCCTTCCCCATCCTGTCACTCCCTCCCGTCAGGCTCGAACTCGCCGTGATCACTCAACCCCAAGTCCGCTTCGAGCAACGCGGCCCCGAACTGGTGGCCGTCGAAATCGGACAGCGTTCGTGTTCCCCGCTCATTGGCTCGATGCACCGCGCGCTGTTCGCGCTCGGCCTCGATATTTCCTCGTACCGCGCGCGGCCGGACGCTGGGGGACTCGTCGAACACCTAGTGCTCGAACGCCACGGTGGCGGCCGCATCGATGGAGCGCTCAGCGCCGAGGCCAAGGCCGCGATTTTACCGCTCGCGTTCAGCGTGCACGCCGCAGAGCACGCGCTTTAGCTGCGCCCAGCGGTCGCATTTAGCGAGCAAATTTCGGGCTGCACCGTCACTCGCAAATACCGATTTCGCCCTGAGCGACGCCGTGCGAGCACCCACAGCGACAGGAGCAGCCGTGGACCGTGCCATCGCTTTGAACGCCATCGCTCGCTCAGTTCACGAGGCAATGCGCGCCTATCAGGCGGCGCTGGGTGAAGCACTCTCGCCACCCTGGGATGAAGCCGGTTGGATGCAAGACTCGTCGCGCGAGGCGGTCGAGTTTGCTCTTGGCAATCCGACGCCGGGCGCGCAGCATGAAGCGTGGCTGCGAGCTAAAGTGCGTGACGGCTGGACTTATGGACCAGTCAAGAACGAGGCCGCCAAGACCCACCCGAGTCTGCGGCCCTTCCAGGAACTCTCCGAGACGGAGCGCACCAAAGACGCGCTATTGATCGAGATTGTGCAAGTGCTCGCGCCACTCTTTGGCCTGTCAGCGCGCCCTGGGCCGGATCGATAGAGAAACTTTGGTCACGGGCAGGTCGAGTGAACGGATTTAGAACTCGCCGCTCAGAACACCGCCGTAGCCAAGCTTGCCCATCTGGGCGGGCGTGAAATGCAGGCGACTCACGAGATCACGCGTCACGACTTCCTTCGGCGATGCCAAACCGTAGACGAGCATGAACGCGCCGGCGGCTTGGGTGAGCCCATCGATGATCATCACGATCCGATAGCTATTGTCCGCCTCCACGTGGCAGGCGTCGCCCGAGAAGCGGCACGTCAACTCCGGCTTACGCGCGGCGATGTTGATCCAAGGTCCCAGCACTGGCACGAGCAGCCATCCTGATTGGTTCGAGAAGTCGGAGCTCCCGGCGGCCGCAACACCCAATGCCCAAGGGATAACGAGCGTCAGGGTGCCACCGACGATTAAGCCCTGCTGCGGGCGCTCCTCGATGTGATACCCCGCCGGCACGGGGCCGCCCTTGTAGGGCCAAGCGGTGGGCGCGACCTTGGGTGTAGCCGGAGCCTCGCCGGGGGGATCGACAACTTGCGCAGCCGCGGGCCCTGCACTTGCCATGGTCGAGCAAAACAGGCACGCCCCAAACACCCCACGCCACGAGCAAAAGCCCCACATGGCTCTCTTTCTAGCTCAACTCCGGCGCGCCCTCCAGCGAAGCCTGCCCACATTCACGAAACGCGAGGCGGGTGCCCGTGCCTCGCGCGTTCCATCCTCACTTCTTGTCGGAAGGCGCGCCGCCGGTGCCCGAGTTCGCGCACGACGCGGCGAGCGTGTCATATTTCTTCTTCAACACGACGGTTAGCGAAAAGTCGCCGGCCTTGGTGGCAGCATCGATCTGCAACCGCAGGTCGTTCAGAGTCTGCGTGCACTGATCTCCCGGCGTAGTCGGCGGAACGCAAGACGACGCGAGGCTTGCATATTTCTCTTTGAGCGCCGCATACAACGCTTGGTCACCGGCTTTCGCAGCCTCGTTCATCTGAAGCTCTAGGTCTTTCAGACGCTGTGCGCACTGATCTCCCGGCGTAGTCGGCGGAACGCAAGACGACGCGAGATTTTCATACTTTTCCTTCAGCGCTGCATACAAGGCGTGGTCACCGGCTTTCGCAGCCTCGTTCATCTGAAGCTCTAGGTCTTTCAGACGCTGCGCGCACTGATCTCCGGGCGTAGTCGGCGGAACGCAGGACGCCAGGAGGCTTTCATATTTCGATTTGAGCGCTGCAACCAATTGGTAGTCGCCGGCTTTCGCGGCCGCAATCAGCTGGAGGTCCAGATCTTTCAGCGCCTGTGTGCACTGATCTCCGGGATTACCCGGAGCGGCGGGCCCGCCGCACTCGTTCGAAAAAACCGTGTATCTGGCTTTCAGGGCGGCGGCCTGTTTTTGGTCTCCCTTCCCAATCGCAGCATCGATGTCGGCTCGAACGACCGCGAGCAGTTGCTTACAAGCGCTGGCGAAATCGCTTGGCTTCGTGCCTCCCGAGTTGCCGGGGCAGCCTTT
This sequence comes from Polyangiaceae bacterium, assembly GCA_035273265.1. GTDB lineage: Bacteria > Myxococcota_A > Polyangia > Polyangiales > Polyangiaceae > PMG-095. Next base: position 884 of record DATEPG010000267.1, on the reverse strand, counting down.
GCCATCCTTCGGGCTGACGCCCTTGTCGTCTGTCGGTCTCGTAACTTTGTCGTCTTTGGGGCTCGTGCCCTGGCCCTTGCCCGCGTTCGCGTGGGGCTGGTGGGCGCTGGACACCGCGTCGTCGCCGGCCGGGGTATCCTCAGCTGGTGAGATGGCGCAAGCGCCAATGGTTCCGCACAGTACGAATAGCAGCCAATATTTACGCATCGGGACTCGCTTTCTCGTTTACCTCGCGCTCACCCCTGAGCTCGAGTACCAGTGCGGGCCTCGCGCGCCGGTGAATGGCTCATTCACGGCGCAATCAGTAGGCATTGCAAGAATTGCGGCGAGTCCCCGTACACGAGAAAGTTCCAGAACTTGGTTGGCATTTGCATTCGACGGCGGCGCCGTCCACTTTGCAGATTGAGCCTGGGAAGCAACCCACGACCACGCAATCCAGCTCTTTGAGGATCGAGCAACTCGCCTCGACGCAACGATTGCCGAAGCAACACGAAGGGTCTGATTTGCAGCCCGGCAGACAACTGAAGCCCGCGATACAGCTGAGCTCACCGCAAACTGGATCCCCGGTTTGCTTGCACTGGCTCGGGGGCACGCACACCGGGCAGCCGTTGCGCAGCACTGCCGACCAGGTTTCGGGGCAGGGCTGAGTGGGACAGCTGCGGCATTGGTAATTTTCGCACAGCTCCTTCGCGCCGCAATCGGAGTCAGCGCTGCACTTCACTGGGCACAGCGTGCAGTTGCTCTGCGCGGTCAGCGCCGAGCCCTCGCAGTATGCGAGAATGCTGCAGCAATCGATGGTCACCGAGCACTTGAAGTTCCCGACGCAAGGGTCGCCGGTCTTGCCGGCCGAGAGCGCATCCTCGCAGCTGCTTTCGGTCCAGGGC
>DATEPG010000266.1:0-6850 GCA_035273265.1 Polyangiaceae bacterium | reverse complement strand
CAGCGACCTCAAGAACGGACACAAGGACGCCAAAGGCGGCATGTCCGACAAGGGCGCCACTGGCAAAGGCGCTAGTGACCTCAAGAGTGGTCACAAGGACGCCAAAGGCAGTCTGGGCGACAAGGGCGCGACTGGCAAGGGTGCCAGCGACCTCAAGAACGGACACAAGGACGCCAAAGGCAGTCTGGGCGTCAAAGGCGCCGAGGGCGTCAAAGGCGCCGAGGGCGTCAAAGGCGCGCCTGGTGCCAGGTAAGACCTTCTCGGGCGACGCACGACAGCGTTTTGGTCGATCGGTTTCTCGGTGGCCGCACGCAAGCCGCTGATCGCTCCGCGCGCCGCCGATGCGGCGCTGTTGGCAAGCCTTGACCGTCGGATCCGGAGCGAAGGAGAACTCTCGTTTCCGGCTGCGCCAGCGCTGCTCGATCTCTACATGCGGCGCTTGGCGTCGCTGTTCGCGAGCATGGGCAAGCGGTTGTCTCGCGACGAGCTCGCGTCATTGCGCAGCTTGCTCGAGCCCCGCCTGAAGGACGGCTTCGAGCAATCGCCGCACTGTCGTGTTCACATCAAGTGGCAACCCGAAGAGGCCCCCGGCACGGGCGTTGATTATCGGATCTGGCTTGTGAACGGTACCCTGGAAGCCGAGTACGCCAGCTGGGCTTCATCGCGGGAGCCGCCACTGTTCGGCGCGTACCCGGACGCGAAGCTCTTGCATATCGCACGAGCACTGAAAACTCCGGAGCGTCATCGCATCCTCGACATCGGTGCTGGCACTGGGCGAAATACGCTCGCCCTCGCTCGCGCCGGGTACGCCGTGCACGCTCTGGAGACCACGCCGGGGTTCTGCAGCGCGCTTCGGGACACGGCTCGAACCGAACGTCTTCCGATCGAGGTCATCGAGGGCAACGTTCTCGCGCCCGAGCTCGTCCTCGGACGCGCGCACTATTCTCTCGTCGTATGTTCGGAAGTAACCGGACACTTTCGCGGTCCAGCCGATCTCCGCCGACTATTCGAGCGCGCGGCGCGCTGGACCCGAAAAGGCGGCTCCTTGCTCGTGAACGCCTTCGTCGCCAGCAAGGGCTTCGAGCCCTCTGCGCTGGCACGTGAGTTCTCCCAAATCGCGTGGAGCACCGTCTTCACGCACAAGGACTTGGCCGAGGCGATGGGCGGTCTGCCTTTTTCTCGGATCTCGGACGAGTCGGCCTACGCATACGAAAAGGCGCATCAGCCCCCCCAGGGCTGGCCACCCACGAGCTGGTTCGAGAATTGGTCACGCGGCTTCAACTGCTATCAGGTCAAGCAAGGACTCCCGCCCATGGATCTGCGCTGGCTCCACTATCGTAAGGACTAGCGCCAACCGCCGGCTAGATACGCCAGCCGACGCCAAGCACCAAGAGGCCGTTGTTCGGCGCGTTCCAATGCACGCGAATCCACGGTTCGGCCGGACCATCGGCGACAAACTGGCCCAATACGGTACTGCACTCGCCGAGCTGCCCGCCTGAGCAAGTACCACACACCTCCACCACTGCATCCCCCGGATCCAGGGCTTCGATGCGCACGCCGGAGCGCCGCAGCTCGCGTTGGTTCGAGCTCAGCCTGAAGCTAAGGTCCGGTTGAGACCACAGCACTACGCCCAGTTCGAACCCATCCACCAAAATCGTCTGCGCGGTCGAACAGTCCGTGCTGCCGTCGGACACTCCCGCGGCCTGTACGTCGAGCAGCGAGCGCAGATCGCCGTAACCGGGGGTGAGGGCTCGATTGCGAGGGGCAAGCACGTACCCCTGGCGGCCTGGTAGAAAGACCGAGTTGCGGTGGGGTAGCAGCGGCCAATACCCATAAAACCCGGGCAGCGCGTCCTGGCTCGAGCAGGCGCGCACCACCGGGGTTTCAAGATCGAGGTGCGACACCAACACGCCGCTCGCGAGGATGGGCAGCCCGGCTCTGAAGCCCTCGGCGGCAGTCGTGAACGCCACGCTACCTAGCGCCGGTTCTGCAGCACACGCGCTCATTGCCAGGCAGAGCCGGTGACTAGGCGCGGTCACGAAGGACATCCACGCGGAGTCGAGCGACGTTTGGTAGCTCGCGAAAAACGCCGCCGCTACCTCGCCTGGACCGGCAGTGCGAGCCAGCGATCCGTAAAACTTCTTGAATCGCTCGACACCGAAGCTGTCGAGCAACCAGGTCGTGAATACGCTGAACGGCGCGTCGAGGGTCTGCTCCGGAAACAGGCTCTCAGCCCAAGTACGATCCAGCCAACGGGGGCGTTCACCCGCCCGGAAGCGATCTTCAACGCCCAAGTAGCAGCTGAAGCTGCTGGCAATACCCTCCACCAGAAACTCGGGCGGCGCGCCGAGGGCGGCGGCATACGCATGAGTGAGCTCGTGCTCGTCCACGCTGAGCGGGCTATGCACCTCCAGCACTCCCGAGCGCTTGAATTCACAGCCGGCGTAACCCTCACCGCATGGTCCCTGCTCTTGGAGATCGCGCAGGTCGCGATACTTGTAGTACGCAATGGGCAAGTGGTCCGTTGGCGACAGACCCAGCAAGGCGTCTGCCGCGACCCCATAACCTTCGAGCAGTTCGAGCACCGAAGGGCCCACGCTCAGGTCGTCAGCGCGCGCATGGTACTGGAAGCGCGCTGAACCAAAGCTCACGAAGCTCTCTTTCGGATCAGTACAGCCGGCAACTGCCAGGAGCACGATTGCACACCGTGCGCACGACATCGCTAGCGACACGATCACGCACGAAGCCGACTCGACCGCGACTGCAAGTGTACCGCTCACCGCTTGCTCACTCGCAGATCTCGCCCGTAGCGAGTGTTTGGTACGTGCTGGTGATACTCGTGCCATTGCCGGCAGTCGTGCGCAGACCATCGGCGTCGTGACTCACCGTGGTCATGCCTGCCGAACAGTCGGTGCCGCCCGATCGGGTGGTGGTGATGGTTCGCAGGGTGTCATTGTACGTGAGCCACAGTTCTCCCCCCGCGCACAGCTCACCGCCGACTCCCTTCTCGACTCCGTGTGTTTGGCGGCCGAGGGGATCCCAGGCGTCGTAGACGGCTTCGTTGCTCCCGCAAGGCGCTTTGGGATCGATCGTCACGACCGTCGCGGTGAGCTGGCCGGAGCTGTCGTATTGATAATCCTGGGTGAGTCGGCACGCTCCCGAAGGGAACGCGATCAGCTGCTCCATTCGATCGGCGCGATGCGCTCCGAGGGGCTGATTTTCCCGCACCGCGGCGTCGAGCGTGGCCCAAACCGTGGTGGTGATGTCTCCGCGCTCGGTCGTACAGATCTGGGTCAACGAAGCGCGCTCGAAGGCGCAGCTCACTGTTTGGGAGCTCCCGAAAGAGACCACCGTGTATTCCGTCGCGTAGCGGCGACAGATCGCGCCCGGCGCTCCGCCCTCCCCGGCCATCCCGCCCGCTCCGCTCATGCGACCGCCCGCTCCACTCATCTGCCCGCCCGTCCCGCCTGGGCGATCCGCGTGCCCGCCCGCGCCGCCAAGCGTCACTTGCCCCGCGTAGCCCCCTTCGGCCAGCGCGAGTCCGCCAGCACCGCCTCCGGCGCTCGAGCCCCCGCGCGAAGGGCTACTGCCGGCCTTTCCGGCGCTGCCCGCTCCGCTGCCATCGCTCGCCTGTTTGCCGCCACAACCAAGAAGCCAGGGGAATCCTACGGCGAATGCGAGAACGCATGCGCGCGGCAACCTCTCCGACCAGCGTGCCACGACTCTGAACCTACCAAACTTTCGCCGATCTCGCATAGATGGCCTCCCTTCACCGCCGCCCCGGCCCCACCTAGAAAATTTTGCCAACATGTTATAGCGGCAGTCGACGTCCGATGCACCTCAAGCTTCGATCTGTTCACGTTTTGCTCGGGGCGGGGCTCTCGATGCTGGTTCTGGGCGTGGCGTTCGCGCTGTGGATTCCCACCGTCCCCAGCCATTCGCCGTCACGGACGACCAATACGGATAGCAATTCGTTCGCTTCGAGCAAAGAGCGGCTCGAGTTCGTATCGCGTTATGTGACGCTGCCAGCCGCCGCCACGGACGCATCATTTCGCATCGTCTTTCACGATAACAGTCAGGGGCTTCCCGGGCCTTCCGACTGGGATCTCTCGGTTGCGCTACGCGTGAATCCCTCCGATCGCCAGCGCTGGCTCGAAGGCGCTCGCCCTGCAACTGCGCTGGCCGCCACAGAGCCGTTTTCCCGACAGAACCGGCGCGCCATTCCGAGTTCATGGGGCGTGTCATCGGCGGGCGAGATCTACTTTCGCAGCGGGGCGTGGCTCGTCTGGCACGCCGAAGGCGCGCTCGAATATTCGTCCACGACCTTCTGACCGCGGTTCGAAGTCGTCGATTCCGAGCGCTGGTGTCGCATCTATTTGCGCCACGCCTGACTCGAGGCCGGCCATCCGGCAACCTGTCGAAGGCGACGTCGCAATGCGAGTCACAGTGATGCAACGTCGATGATAGGCCCGAGCTTGAGAGCGAGAGCGGGCGATCGCGATCCTGCTACGCACCTCGGAGCGCGCAGTATTCTCGCACGACTGGCGGAAGGCGACGGTCCAGAGTCAGCGCTCGTCCCCGGGGGAAAGACCCTTCACGCCCAGAAATAGTTGTTCGCGCACGAACAACTATTCGGTAGCGCGCGACCGAGTCGAATTCCGCGCCATCATGCAACTACGCGCTGCATTTAGTCACTCGATCGTCACGTTACGCAGTGTCGGATTCCGAACGGCGACTTCCGACACGGCGAGTCTCGACGTCACGCAACTCAGCATTCCTCGACAAACGCATTCCCGACAGCGATCAATCATAATTACTATGGGCCTTATAACGCACCTGCGACTGGCATTTTCCTTATTGAACAATCGAGATTTGGATTGACAGACTAATACACTTCCATCAATGTCCGGTCCGCAACGGGTGGCGGTGCACTGCGCACCGTGATCGCGCCGTCCGAGCGGGACTCGGCGAGCGGATGTGCTTCGTAAAAACAAACAGCGTGGGAGGACAGGGATGACAAATTATTCAAACGTGGGCGCTCACTGGGCACTTTTGTCGGTTTTGGCACTAGCTGGTTGCTCCGGGGAGGCACCCACCGGCGGGGCGAATTCGGAGTCAGGCACTGAAGACATCGTCTCCAGCCTGGGCCCGGCCTTCGTCGACGCGCAGGGTCGCACGTGGGAAAACGAAGGCTTCGTGAACTATTCGAAGGCGACGGTCAACGATCGCGTGATCACGACGGCGGCCGAAAACACCGACGAAAAGATCATGAAGATGTCACTCGAGGAAGCAGCGGAGTACTTGCGCCCCGTTACCGAGATCGGACACTATCAGTACCGACTCTCCAAGGCCGAGGCCATCGAGTTCGCAAAGACGGTGCGGGAGTCAATCGCTAGTAAGGCTCTGCTCGAAGCGCCCGCGACCGGTGCAGACGGAGCCGCAACCGACAGGGAAGGCCGAGCCATCATTCCGGGCTTTGGCGACTGGTATCGCATCAACAGCTCGGCGCACCTGTCTCCGTATTCGTACGTTGCATCGATGGACCAGGGCGCAGGCCTTTGTACCGGGGAAAAGCTGATCAACAACTACACCGCCGTGACGGCCGCGCATTGCGTGCAGGATTCGAGCGGTAACTGGATGGCCCGGCAGCGGCTGCGATTCCGAGCTGGGTCCGCAAATACGGCCTATGGCGGTACCGGTGCAGCGCTCGCCTACGTTCCGAGCGGCTGCTATGCGCGGACGGTCCCCGGTTGCTGGACCGGCGTGGGAGGCACGTGCGACTATGCCGTGTTGGCTTTGCGGACCTTTGCCGGCGCCTGGTGCGATCTGGCAACCTATAACGTGGGCAACTTCGGATATTTGACGCTCAACAACGAAGCCTCCGGGGTCGAAGCACGGATGGCGACCTACCCGGGGAGCCCGCCCACTGGCACCTATCCGAGCCTGTTTTATCACAACCGCCCGGACGCGGAGACCCAGAACAACGCCTGGCTCTACTACCACAACGATACGCTCGGCGGCAGCAGTGGTGGCCCGGTGTATAACTCGAGCAACCAGATGCGCGCCACGCACGTCGGTTACCTCTCCGGCAACTGGAATATCGGAATGCGCCTGACGTCGACCGTGATTACGTTTTTCCAAGGCAGCAGTGGCTCTTGAATTCCTTGGATGGTAACCTAGGGCGCTAAAGTAGCGCCGTTCGTGAGGGCCTCCGCAGAACGGTCCGCGCGGAGGCCCCCAGCTGAGAAGGAAGAAAGTCGCGATGGGGTATTTCGAACTTCGGGATTTGCTGACGCCCTCGTATCTACTGCTGATCGTAGCAGCGAGCTGCGGAGGCAGGCTGCAAGACCACAACGCGACTTCTGCTGCAGCCGCCGCCGGCGTAAACGGGCAAGCCGGCTCCGAGTCGATCGGGGCGGCGACCAATCCCGCGGCTGCAGGCGCGCCTCGCGCCGATGATCCGAGCGCTCCCACGATGACCGGCACCGGCGCGGATGCCATCGTGGGAGCTGACGCTCAGGGCAAGCCCTGCCCTACCGTCGCTCCAGTAGCTGGCGATGCGTGCGGCAACGCGGCCATCTGGTGCGTCTACGGTGATAGCGTTCGCTACGACTGCCGGCAGACGCTCTATTGCAGCGCCAAGGGCTGGCAACAGCTGACGAACTCAACTTGTCAGCGCCCACCGGAATCCTACTGTCCTGCCAGCATACCGGCGAACGGTGCTGCCTGCACTCCGTGGCACGGTGACGTGCAACAGGGCGTTGCCTGGGCGGCCGGGATTTGTACTTATCAAAACGGCTCAGTCTGTGGGTGCCGCGCACTGGAGGGAAAGAGTGAGTGGAGATGCTCG
>DATEPG010000265.1:0-8133 GCA_035273265.1 Polyangiaceae bacterium | reverse complement strand
CTCGTCGCCCAAGGCAGCGCCGATCTCGTCGCCCAAGGCGGCGCCGGCTTCTAAGCCCAAGGCGTCACTCAGCCCCTCGGCCTCGCATGCGCCGGTGCCGGTTGCGGTCAGTGAGCTCAGTCAGGCCGGTCGCGCTGCGGTGATCAAGACCTTGTCGTTCGGAACGCACGAAGAGACGGTCAGCGACGCGCCGACCTTGATGAAGCCGAACCTGCCTGGTGATCGCAACCAAGCCTCGGTGACGCGCGTCCAAAACGCCAAGGATCTGATCTACGCCTGCGAGCAGGAGCTCGAACAAAAGCCCAGCCCAACGCCGCAGCGCGCGGGTCGCTTACATTTCGAAATCGCGCGCCTGCAAGACAGCTCGCTGGGAGATCTGTCGCGTGCGGCGGAGCACTATCAGATCGCTCATCGGCTGCTGCCGGATCACCTGCCATCGATCTTGGGGGCACGACGTGCGCTGCTGCAAGCGGGGCAATTCGCAGCAGCCTTGCCGCTGTTCGATGCCGAGCTGCGAGCGACCTCCAATGCTGCCAAGAAGGCTTTGGTCTCGCTCGAAAAAGCACGCATCCTGGACGAGAAGCTCGGACAGAAGCGCGAGGCGCGCGACGCGTACGAAGCCGCGCTCGAGCTGGACGAAACCAATCCTTCCGCGCTACGCGCGGTCGAACGCGCCGAGCTCTCTGCCAAGGCTTGGGACGCGCTGGAGAAGACCTACCAGCGCGCGGCGCAGGTGTTGACCTCCGATGGTCGACACCGCGCGGCAGTGCTGTCCGAGCGCGCGCGGCTGTTCGAGGCTCACAAGCGCGACAATCACACGGCCACCGAGCTGTATCAGGCCGCCTTCGAGGCCGATCCCGGCGCCCCTTCCGCGATTTTGGCGCTCAAGCGCTTACACACGGCGCATCAACGTCACCACGATTTGATCGCGGTGCTCGAGCGCGAAGCGGTGCTGTCGGCAGACCCGGCGGTACGCGCGCTGTCGCTGTACCGGGTCGCGCGTCTGTACGCCGATCGCATCGGGAATTTGGAGTCGGCTGCCGAGGCGCTGGAGCGTGCGCTCTCGCACGTGGCAGACGAGCCGATGATTTTGGAAGAGCTCGCGCGGGTGTACGAGCTTTCGCGCCGCCACGCCGACTTGGTGCGAATCTTGGAGCGCATCGCCGGCAGGCTGGAAGCCTCCACCGAGCGCGTCGGCATCTACCATCGACTCGCGCAGATCTACGAAGATAAGCTGGCGGACGAGCCGCGCGCCATCGAATGGTACGAGCGCGCACTGTCGGCAGAGCGTGGTTATGTGCCGGCCATTCAGGCGCTGGCCAAGCTCTATACGCGGGGTAAGCAGTGGCAAGAACTGGTGCGGGTGCACACCGGTGAGGCAGAAGCCAGCAACGATCCCGCCCGGCGAGCTGCAGCGTTCTCGCGCATTGCCCAGATCTACGAATCCGAACTGAAGGTCGTCGATCAGGCCGTGCAGCATCACGCCCGCGCGCTTGGCGTGTTGCCCGGTTACGCTCCGTCGTTCAAGGCGTTGACCCGCCTCTATACGCAGGCCCAGCGCTTTCCCGAGCTGGCCGAGCTGTACGAACGCGCGGTCGACGGCGCCGCCGACGACGAGACCAAGATCACGTATCTGTTCAAGGTCGGCCGCTTGTACGAAGACGCGCTCCAGGCGCCAGCTCAAGCGCTCACCGCCTACCGCCGGATTTTGGACGTCGACGCCCAGCACTTGGGCGCGATCCACGCGCTCCAGCGAGCCGCCGAGCGCGCGGGTCGCTTCAAGGATTTGGTCCAGGCGCTCGAACTCGAAGCTCAAAAGGTCCCAGACAAACGCCTGAGACTTTCGCTCTTGCATCGCGCGGGTGAAGTGTCCGAGGTCGAGCTGGGCGATGACGACGCAGCGCTGGCGCTGTTTCGCAAGATCTACGATCTCGATCGCACGTACGCGCCTGCATTGGCCAGCCTGGGCCGGCTGCACTACAAGGCCGGTCGCTACGAAGATCTGCTCGAGACGTATCAGGCCGAGCTGCGTATCTCCGGAAAAAATCCGCAATCTGCCGCGCTCTTGTTCAAGATGGGCGAATTGTACGAAGAGCGGGTGGGACGCGACGAGGACGCGATCGTCTCCTATCGCAAGGCGATCGAGATGGACCCGTTCAATCAGCAGGCGCTGCACGCCCTGGGTCGCAAGCTGACCGAGCGGAGTCGCTTCGACGAATACGTGAAGCTTTTGGAACTGGAACTGAGCTCGCTGAAGGCGCCCGCGGAGCGCGCGCGGACCTCGTTCCGGCTGGGCGAGGTCTACGAATATCGCTTGAAATCCCCGGAGAAAGCGCTTGCGGCTTACGAGGCGGCGCTGGCTGTGGAGGCGGATTTCCGCCCCGCGCGCGACGGCCGCCTCAGGCTGTTGACCGACGCGCGCGATTTCAAGCGTTTGGTCGACGAATTGGCACGCGAGGCGGAGACCGCCAAGGACCCGAAGCTGGCGGTCGCAGCCCTGCTGCGCGAAGGCGAGGTCTGGCGCGACGAGCTCGGCGATCCGGTGCGGGCGATCAGCTGCTACGAGGCCGTGCTGGCCAAGGACCCCGGGCACATCGACGCGCTCTTGGCGCTCGAACCGCTCTACGCCGAGCGCGGCGCGTGGGATCTGCTGTGCCAGGTGCTGTCCTCCGAGGCGCGCGTGTTCAACGAACCGACCGCGCGTGTGGGGGCGCTGCGCGAGCTGGCCCGGGTGCAGGAGGAGTTTGCGGCTGCCTCGCCGGAGCAGGTGCAAAATAGCTACTTCGCGATTTTGCAGCTGTTACCCACGGATCTCGCGGCGCTGCGCGCGCTCGAGCAACGCGCACTGCGCGAGGGCGACAAGAAGCTTCTCTCGCACATCGACGCCAAGCTGGGCGCGATGGTCGAGGAGCCGCAGCTGATCGCGCTCTATCACACGCGCTTGGCCGAGGCGCTCGAGGAGCTCGGTGACGCTTCGGCGATGGAGACGTTCCGTTCGGCGCTCCGCCACGATCCGGAGAGTATCTCGGCGGCGCGTGGCTTGAGCCGCATCGCAGAACGCGGACAGATCCCCGAGCTCTTGGAAGAGGCGGGCGAAAGCGAAGCACGCATGGGCCTCGACCTCGGCGTTGCCGCGCGGCTCTTGATCAAGGCCGCGAACTGCCGGACCGAGCGCGGCGACGTCGCGGGCGCCGTGCAGAGCCTGGCGCGCGCCCTGGAAATCAACCCGGAGCACGAGCCCGCTGCCAGTCGGCTGCGCGAACTGTTGCTGGCGCGCGGTGAGATCGATCGGCTGATCGCGCTGCTCACTCAGGCCGCGACCTCGGCCAAGAAGCCCGAGCGCGTGGCCAGCATCTGGGTCAGCGTCGCCGAGCTGTACGCGGACAAAAAGCAGGACATCCCGGCCGGGTTGGCCGCGCTGCAGCGGGCCAAGACGCTCGTGCCCAACCACTTGCCGACGTTGATGAAGTTGGCCGACTTGTACACCCGCGACGGCCAGTGGGAACAAGCCGTGGAGCGCTTGACGCAGGTCATCGGGCAAGGCCCCGCGGACGACGTCTTGGTCGATGCGCACGTGCGCCTCTCGGCTGTGCTCGACGAAAATCTCAGCGACCCGGGTCGGGCGTTGAGCAATCTCAATGCGGCGCTGGCGCGCGATCCCAATCACCGAGCCGCGCTGGAACGGTTGCTCTCGCTGCAGCGGCGTCACAATCGCTTGGACGAAGCAGCCGAAACTGCCCGCCGCCTGGTCAAGGTCTCGCCGGAGCTGAACGCGCGGGTGGCCGCTTTGGTCGAGGTGGGGCGCTTGGAGCGCAGTCGCAGTCAGGGAGCCGCCGCGATTCAGGCTTACGAGCAAGCGGTGGCACTGGTCGGGGTCGACGGCGCGGCTGCCGCCGAATTTCGCGAGGTGGTTGCGGGCGAGGGGCGCAAAGGTCCCGCCAACTACGGTCGTTACGTGGCGGCCTTGTCGCGCTTCGTCGACGACGCCCCCAGCACGGCGCCGGCACTCATCCCAACCTACCTAGAAATCTCGCGCGTCATGTCGGATGACATGGGCGACCCCGAACAGGCGGTGCAAACCCTGACCCGCGGCTTGAGCAAGATCGGCGAGCGGGTGGAGCTGCAAGCGGAGCTGGCCACGCGGCTGTTGCGTGCGGGTCAATTCGCGCCCTCCGTCGCAGCCTCGCGCCGCGTGCTCGAAACCGACGTCATGAGGGCCTCGGCTTGGCGCGAGTTGTCCGAGGGCTTCAAGGGCCTCGGTCGCGTCGCGGAAGCGACGCTGTCGCTGGCACCACTTTTGGCCATCAACGCCGCGAACGACCTGGAACGCGCGACGCTCCAGGCGCGCGCATCTCGTGCCGGTGCGGGCCACGCCGGGTCGTTCGACCTGAGCCAATTGCAAGCCCTGGCAGCGTTGCCCGCGGATGACGCGGCCAGCGGGCTGCTGGCCCAGATCGCGGAGGGCTTGGGCAAAGTGCATCCGCCTGAGCTCGAACGCTACGGTGTCAGCAGCCGCGATCGCATCAGCGCGAAGTCCGGGCACCCGTTGCGCGCGTTGGCCGATCGCGTGGCCAACGTGTTTGGCGTCGAAGAGTACGACCTGTACCTGCATCGCGCGCCGGGCGGAACGATTGACGTGGAGTTCAGCGATCCGGTTTCGATCTTGGTGCCGAGCGGCTTCGCGAAGCTCGGCGAGGGTCAACAGGTGTTCCTGCTGGCGCGCGTGATGGCCAATATTGCCCGCAGTCTGCAAGCGATCGACAAGCTCTCTGCGGATGCTTTGGCGGTGCTACTGGCGGCCGCAGCGCGCACCGTGGACCCGTCATTTGCCACTGGGCTCGCCGACGAAGAGTTCTTGAACAACCACGCGCGTCGAGTGTCGCGCTCGCTGCCCTGGCTCGGGCGGGGCGCCGTGGAGGAGGCAGCGCGGGCGTACATCGCCGCTCCGCGCTTGGATCCTGCGGAGTGGTTGTTCCGGGCTCGGCTCGGCGCCCAGCGGGCGGCCTTGATCCTCAGTGACGATTTGCCCGGCAGTATCGGATTTGTGCGCCAAACCGAGGGCGATCTCGCCGGGCTCACGGGCGCAGCCTTGGCTCAGGGCATGCGCAGCGTGCATGATCTGCTGCGTTTCTGGGTCAGCGATCCGGCGATCGCAGCGCGTCGCAAGCTGGGCACGCTCTAGTCGGGGAGCGCTCTCGGCGGAAACCCGGCGTGACTAGGAGGTGCGCGGCTGGTTCGCGATCGCCCCAAACGAAATGCCCGGTCTTGTCCGGCCGCCCCGCCCTGCTCGGCGTCGGCACGACGGGTCAGAAGGGGCTCTGGGCACGTTCGGCCAAGAGTCCCTCGAGTGAGGTCCACAGCGCCCGCACGCTTTGAAAGCGATCGTCGGGCTCGATCGCCAGTGCTTTTTCCACCCAAGCGTCGATGGCTCGGGGGAGACTTGGCCTGAGCGCGTGCAGGCTGGGGCGTTCGCCCTTCATCGCCCAGCTGCAAATGTCCAGCACGTGGCCCTTGGGCCCCGGAGTTCGGCCGCTCAGCGCGCGAAAGATCAGAACACCCAACGAATAGACATCGATCCGCTGGTCGAGGATCGAGGAGATCCCCCTCCAGGCCTCGGGCGAGATGTAGCTGGGAGTGCCAGCCACCATGCCGTCGGCGGTGAGTGCGCTGGCGTCCAGCATTTTGGCCAAGCCAAAATCGAGTAGACGCACGCCTCCGCCGCGTGCGGCATCGACGATGAACACATTGCTCGGCTTCAAGTCGCGATGCACGATGCCCTGACGATGCGCAGCCTCTAGCGTATCGACGACCGGTCTCAGGAGTTCCAGCAGCTTGGGCTTCTTGAGGCGGCCCCCGACGCGTTCGGCCTCGCCCAGGTAGTCTTCGAAGTCTTTTCCGACCAACACCTCCATCACCAAGTACAGACTGCCGTCTTGAGCGATTTTCAGGCCATGCACGTAGACGGCGCTGGTCCCGCGCAGGCGGGCCATGGCCAAGGCCTCGCGCTCGATGCGCCGGCTGTATTCGGGGTCGAGTGACTTGCTGTCGCCCAAAAATTTGAGCGCGACCTCTTCACGCGTCTCGAGGTCGCGAGCCCGAAACACTATCCCGTGTGCGCCCGCTCCCAGTTTGTCCAAGATCCGGTAGCGGTTGTTGACGACATCGCCGGGTCCGAAAGCCATAGGATGACCCACAAGAATAGCCCAAGAGGGTACTCTCCGCCTACCGCTTGTGCCAAACTCGCGGACGGTCTGGCTACTCGGCTCGTCGAGCCGGTCGGGCCCGTTGGCTCGTTTCGTTCGGCTCGTTAGATGGATTTCAAAGCACTCCTTGGTCGCGCGGTGACACTCACCGTGCGACGCTTTACCCCTTCCGGCGCTTTTCTGGGCGATCCTGCGAATTCGGCGGCGGATGCGCCGTGTTTGCTGTTGATCGGTTCGGAAATCCCGCTCGGGGCCCAGGTCGGTGACGCGCTCGACGTCTTCGTGTACCTCGACTCCGAGGATCGCCCACTCGCCACCACCCGTACGCCCAAACTGAGCTTGGGTGAGGTCGCGTTTCTTCGCGTGACCTCCTGCACCAGCTTCGGTGCTTTCGTCGATTGGGGCCTGGCCAAAGAATTGCTCGTGCCATTCAAAGAGCAAACGCGCGAGCTACATGTGGGGTCGCGTGAGCCGATCGGCGTCTACTTGGACGACTCGGGTCGCCTCGCCGGCACGATGCGGGTCGCCGAACTGCTCGATCTCGAGCCCAGCAATTTCACCGAGGATCAGTGGCTCGAGGGCGAGGCCTGGCGCAATGATCCGGAGATCGGCTTGTTCGCCATCCTCGAGCGCCGCTTTCTGGGTATGGTGCCCGTGTCCGAACCGCATCGTTTGACGCGGGGCCAAGCCGCACGCTTTCGCGTCAGCCATTTACACGCTGACGGCAAGGTCGAGCTCTCGCTGCGCGCCCATGCCCACGAGGAGCTGGAAAATGACGCCGAAACCGTGCTGCGGATCATCAGCAAGCCGGGCGCGCCGCCGGTGGGCGACCACTCTTCACCCGAGCAACTGCGCGAGCTTTTTGGGTTGAGTAAGAAGGCGTTCAAGCGCGCGGCCGGGCGCTTGCTCAAGCAGGGGTTGGTCTCGCTCGACGCACAGCGCTGCCTCGTCAAAGTGCCGACTCGAGATTGAGCCGCGATTCCGACGCAACCGGGCTACGGGCGCGGTTGGCGGAAGCACCAAACCATTTGGTCGTTGCTGGGGTTGGGCGTGGCGGCCACCATTTCCCAACCGCGCATGCCCGCGGCGTTGGCTTTGAAGCTCACGTCTTCGACGCTGCTGGCCTGGAAACAGAAATACGACCAACGCTGTTCCACCACCGCAGCGGCCTCCGCCTTCGATACGCCCAAGCGAGTCGAGCTTGCGACGCAGCCCACGATGAATGCGAGGGAGATGCTGAGCCCAATCAAAAATCTGCGCATGAGCGCATCTCGGACCAGCTGGGTGCCGACTGCCAGCTGTTTTTGTGGGGTCGGGCGCCAACAGCCGCTGTCGTACCGGTTTGTCGCTCGTTCCTCTTGCATCTTGCCACCCCGCTGAGGTAGACCCGGCGCGCCAGTTGGGACCTGATCGGCTTCGCAGCCGACCCCTGGTGACACGGACACGAGATAGAGAAGTGCCTGGGTTCTTGGGCCGATCCAAGAATGCCGACGTGGCGGAATTGGCAGACGCACGTGGTTCAGGTCCACGCGATCGCAAGGTCGTGGGGGTTCAAGTCCCTCCGTCGGCACTTCGACGAAGATAGAGATAAAGGCCGAGCCGGGTAACCAGCTCGGCCTTTCTGTCGTCGGGAGCCCCGCTCCCGCCCCGCAGCCCGCAGCCTGCAGCCCGCAAGCGGGACCCACCCCGCACGCGGAACGCGGCGAGACAAAAAGCAGAAGGCCGAGCAGGGGAACGGCTCGGCCTTGGCTTTGGTTGGTTAACTCGGGTCGGGTGCGAGCTCAGCGAGCGCGCTTCTCACCACCCGGGGGCGGGAGGGGCGGTGGCATGCTTTGGCCGCCTGCGCCGGCCGGGCGCGGCAGGGGTGGGGGCGCGGGTGCGGAACCGCCGCGTCGCGTGCCCGCATTCGGCGGGGGCAGCGGAGCGTTCG
>DATEPG010000264.1:0-31268 GCA_035273265.1 Polyangiaceae bacterium | reverse complement strand
AACCTCCGTGCCAACTCGAAGTACGTGCCTTCGTCGCGCTCATACGCGGCGACGATTCGGCGCCTCAGATCCAACGACAGGGAATTCACTGACCGCTATAGATCAGACTCGCTCGATCTTTTCAAGCGGGAAGCGGTGTAGTAGAAGAGTTTAGAACCGCTCTGAGTGGGCGTGTTGGATGGCGATCTCGTGCGCGACGTCCGGCGAGTGCCGAATAGCAATCGCTAACGGACATCGTCTTCCGCGCTGTCGGAGTCGAGTATCGGACGGCAGGAGCTCGCGCTCTCCGAGCTCGGTGCAATCTTTCGGGACGACCCACGTCGAATCGTGCCGAACCGTTCGCATCTGAAGAGCGTGCAAGGCGCGACCGGTATGCGCAGTAGAAGAGTTCACGACCGCGGCCACACCAAGATGAGCTTCAAGACGACCAATTCGAGTTGGCGTCAGTGAGGTCGCCAGGCCCGAACTGCACTGACAAATTGACTACGAGTCATAGTGCAACGCTGAGACTCAGTGTCGCCGCCCCCTCGTCGAATGGGTGTGGATTTGCCTACGTTCGAGTTCGAGGTTGCGCTCCCGCCGCGACAGGTCGATCGTTTGCTCCGAATGTCGCCGGAGGGAACTCGAATGAATGGTCTAGATCGATGTGCGCTACTGCTCACGAGCGTTCTGCTGTTCGCGGGTTGCGGAACGAGCGGCAGTCCGGCTGACGAGGCACTTGGTCGACGCACCGCGGCCCTCGTTGCCCCACCGCGAATATCCCCAGATTTTGGCCTCGATCAGGAGGCTGTACGCGACTTCAATACGCACGCGAACCTGTTGAGCATCGCCGCGAGCAATGACGCGGGCTACTTGCTCGCCTACCAAGGTGTGTCTTCGTATGACCCCGAAGACTGGTCACGGCGCTTCAGGCGCAACAAAGTAACGGCACCCCCATTCGATTCCAACGCGCCGGCCCTGACGCTGGTGCGCTGGGATCCAGCGAACGGTAGCGTGAACCAACTAGCCAACTTGCCGAATCTCGGCAGCGGGGCACAACTCAATCGCGCACTAGTGTTGGGCGTCGGCAGCGGCTGGCTCGTCGTCTCTCAAGTTTTGGGATATCAGGATTCGCTTTCGTTGACATATTATGTCGTCAGCGTGAGCCCCAACGGCAGCGTGAGCGCGCCGACGGCAGTGGTACCCAGCCAGTGTCATACCGGTGGCCTCGCCGGGTTCGCGCGCAGTACCACCACGGCGCTGCTCACGGACACTTGTGGCAACGGCGTCCTGCTCAATCTCTCGGGTCAGGTCATCAAGACAATGGTGGTCGCCAATCCAGCCCCGTTTTTGGTGCCCTCGTGCGTCCCTCCGGTGCATTTGATTGGCGGACAGGTCGCGTTCAACGGTATCGACTATTTCGCGACCTATTCTTGTTTGGATAGACCGAAAACAGTCATCGGGTTTTCCGTCTCTCCGGCCGGAGACTTGGGGCCATATCTCACGGTCGCGGAGGACATTAATTATAGCAAAGAGGTCAAATCACTTAGTCTCTCTGGCAGCGGTACGGGTGACTTGCTCGCGGTCATCGCGCAGCAGCAGAGCGTGGGTTACAATACGGCGGCTGTGTATGTCCGAATATCGGAGAGCGCCGACCACGTGTTTTCGATTGGCCCCGCAGTCGCCTTGCCCGGTGAGTCCACTATTACCGACGGCAAACCCAGTGATCGCTCGGCGACCGCCGTGACTCTCGGCAGCGACTTTGCGATTGTGCGTGAGCGCAGCAATGGTGACTTCGATCTAGTGCGCTTGGGTCTATCAGGCGCACCCGACACAACTCAACCGCTGTTGGGCGCGCTACCCAACGCTCCCGTTGCGCTCGTCAGTTCAGTCGATCCTTTCGCTGGTGGCACGAAGTTCATGCTCGCCGCCGGTGCGCGAGGGGTGCGCTTCAACAGTTCGAACCAAGCGCTCGATGACCCACCGACGGCGTTGGTGAGCTACCCACGCAGCCAGTTTGCGCCTTCCTTGGCGTTCGATGGTCAGACCTTCCTCGCCGCATGGACCGAAGCCGTCAAAATCCTTCCCGGTTACTCTGCGAAAACACCGCAGATCTTCGGTCATCGTCTGTCGGTCAGTGGCACACTATTGGGGAGCGCCAGTTTTGGGATCACCTCGGCGACCGGGCTCGGGCGAACGTCGCGCGTTGCGGCGACCCCGGGGTTGTTTTCGAGCGCCTGGGGCGGTCTCGACGACGCCCTGCTCAGTACAGCCACGATCAGCTCCAGTGATCCACCCGTCGTGATGCCGAAGGGGAAACCAACCCCTTTGCCGAACGAGTTCACGATCGCGACGGACGGTGCCCACGCGGTCGTCGCTTGGTCGAGCGCGAGCGCCATCATGCTGGCCCAGCTCCCCGGCACAAGCGGTTGGGGCACCCCGCTGACTGTCGCGCCCAACTCCGACCCTTGGGCGTCCGCGCCTGCGTTGGCGTTCAACGCTGGGCAATACGCAGTGCTTTGGACCGTTCAAGGCACAACTGGGGAGCGCATCTTGTATGGCGCGCGAGTGAACGCATCGCCACTTGCCTTGCTCGACATCCAGCCGAAGGAACTCCTGCGCTTTGGATCTTATGAGATTAGCAGTAATCAGTGGCCGCCCTTTAGCGTCCCCAGCGACATGGGTGTTACGGTGATCGCAGTGGGCGATCAGTTCGTCGTCGCTTGGACAGGCTACGATCTAGGCAGTCTAAAACTACGCATCGCCCGGTTGTCGAGCACGCTACAACTGCTCGACACCGGAGGGATTCCAATCGCTGAGCGGCCTTATTCGTCAATGGAAGAAGGCACCCCGCCAATTGCGCTCGATTGGGACGGAACGAACATTTGGGCGATCTGGCGCGACATCGGAGATTCCCGTCCTTACGCCAGCCTCCGCGGTCGCCGATTTTCGGACGCGCTGGTGCCCGTTGATTCAGAGCCCTTCCTGATTTCGACCGATCTCGACGAATTTTCGCAAGTAACGCTCGTTCATGGCGCGGGTGACTCCAGCTTGGTCGGCTACACCCGCTACCTGGCGACTGACGGTTCATTTCGCGTGCGCGGGCGATTCCTCAGTTCTACGGTTTTTGCTGACGGCGTGGCTTGCAACGATGCAAGCCAATGCCAAAACGACGCTTGTGTCGCTGGCCATTGCGCGACCGCGACCGGAGGCGCGGGCGGCGCGGGAACGGGCGGTGCATCAGCGGGAATGGGCGGCGCATCAGCGGGCATGGGCGGTACCATCGGGATCGGTGGCAACGTCGGCACCACGGGCGGCACGATCGGGCTTGGCGGCACGATCGGGCTTGGCGGCACGATCGAGGCCGGTGGCGTGAGCGGCATGAATGCGAGCATCGCCGGCAACGGCGGGACCGGTGTGTTTGCGGGTAACGGCGGGCTTGCAGGTACCGCTGGCATCTCCGGCACGGCTGGAGTCGGAGGTGGTTTCGCTCATGGTGGCTTCGCTGGTGAGGGAGCCGGCAGCGGCAGCGCTGGGGGCGACGGTCAAAACGTTGCGGGTGCCATCGACTCCAGCGGCGGATCCGCCGGGCAAACCAACGACGCGGGAGTCGGCGGCGAGCTGGTCCCCAACACCGCTGGCAGTGGCACCTCGGGAGGACGAGCTGGCACGGGAGGGCAAGCGCCCGAGCCCGACTCCTGCAGTTGCCGAGTTCCAGGGCGTCAGTCCGGAGGCAACCAATTGCCCGTGCTCGCGGGAGTGCTCGTCGCACTCGGAACCGCGCTGGCTCGGCGTCGACGCGCATCATTGGCCTGGAGAACTCAATGAACCAGTAGGCTCGTCCTCAGTCTTGCGCGGCAGAGAATCGGAATGAATGGTCGAGATCAACGAACACGGTCATGTCGGCCTTCAGCGCTTTCGGTGCGCTCGACAGGAAGGGACGTCGAATGAAGAACTGGAACTTGCACGCGGGGTTGGTGGGTTGCTGCTTGGTGGCGGGCTGCGGAGTGAACGGGGGCGCGGATGGGGGCTCGCAATCCGAGCGCGCGTCGACGCGCACGGCTGAGCTCGTGCTGCCGCCGCAGGTGTCGCGGGACTTTCCGCTCGATCAGGAAGTGGCACCTGAACCCACCACGAACGGCTCTTTGTTGGCGTCCGCTTCCAGCGTCGCCGCGGGGTACATGCTCTTGTTCCGCGTGCCGTACGCGCCCGAACCGTGGTCGCGCTTCACCACGCACGGAAACACGGGCAGCAGCTACGACAAGGATCAACTCGCAGTGGTGCTCTGGGGCGCCAGCGGCGGTACACCATCCACGCTGGCGAGGGTGCCGATTTCGGGGGTAACCAACGTGCGCGCGATGGATGTCGGCAACGGTTGGCTGATCGTCTACGATGACCATACGGGCCGTCACACCACCGTGATCTACCGCGACGGGAGCTTCAGCACGCCGAAGCCGGTGCTGGGCAACTGCGGGATGGTGGATTTCGCGCGCTCGGCGACGACGGCCTTGCTCACCGACTCCTGCAACAATGGCACGCTGTTCGATCTCGCGGGCGAAATGCTGACGACGTTTGCTTTCCCAAAGCCCAGCGATCCAATCAGCAGTTGCTACAATTTCAACATTTCCGGTGGCCAGCTCGCGTTCAACGGTATCGATTACCTCGTGATGTTCGATTGCGTGCAGTATTACCAGAAGTCCGTCCTAGGCTATGTCGTCTCTCCGGCGGGGGACGTGCAGCCTGTACCGATGGTGATCTCTCAACCCGCAGTGCCGTACAAAGGCGTCCGATTCATCAACATTGCCGGTAACACAAATGGCACTTTCCTCGTCTTGCTCGCGCAGGACAAGAGCTCAGGTCCTGAACACGCGGTCACCTATCGCAAGATCTCGGAAAGCGCCACGCATGTTTTTACCTTCAGCCCGGAGCAAACTCTGCCCGGTGAATCGATCCTGAACGACGGCATTCCGAGTGATTCCTCTCTGAGCGTGTCTGAGTTCGGAACTGACTTTGCAATCACGCGCACGCGCAGCGCTGGTGTTCTCGATTTAGTGCTGCCTAATGTGAACGGGAGCGGAGTAGTCACGACGCAGCTGCTCGCGCCACTCAGCGGCTGGGCCTACATCTTTCCGGACGACCAATTCGCGGGTGCCACTCGGCTGATGATGTTTACGAACTCGGGCATCACGCGCTTGACCGCCTCGGCACAACAGATCGATGTGCCGCCGGCGACCGTGTTTCTTTCCAAGCAACGCGGTCAGTACGCGCCTTCCCTGGCGTTCGATGGTCAGAACTACCTCGCGGCGTGGACGGAGGGGATTCGCACCGTATCGAGTTGGAGCGGCGGCAATGCACCCCAGATCTTCGGTCATCGCTTGTCAGCGAGCGGTGCGCTCCTGGGTCCGGCCAGCTTTGGCATCGGCCCCACGACGGAGGTCGCCGTCACCGCGTTGGTCGCGGCAAATCCGAGCCTGTTTTCGGCCGCGTGGAACAGCGCGAGCGGGTTTCTCACGGGCGCAGCGACGATCACGGATGCAGAGCCGCCGGTGGTCATGTCCTACCCGCCGCAATCGCCGACTCCACTCGACTTCGGCATTGCCGCGGACGGGACGAAGACGACGGTTGGCTGGACGAGCTCGAGCTCAGTGCAGGTCGCTCAGCTCGCCGGTGCTGGCAATTGGGCCCCGCCGTTGACGATCGCCAGCAATGCCGATCCGCTGGCATCGGCGCCCGCGCTGGCGTTCGATAGCGGGCAATATGCCGTCGTGTGGACGGCCGTCGGCAACCCGGGGGAGCGAGTCCTGTATGGCGCGCGCGTCAGTGCTGCAATGACGTTGCTCGATGCCTCACCGAAAGAGCTTTTGCGATTCGCCTCACCCGTGGTGAACGGGCTGCCCGCCGACACGGGCGTCGAGCTGGTGGCTGCGGCAGACCACTTCCTCGTGGCATGGACCGCCATCGCTGGCAGCACTGAGGAGCTGCGGGTAGCGCGGCTATCCAGCACATTGCAACTCCTCGACCCGTCCGGGATTTTGGTTGGCATCCAGCCGTACCCGAGCGTTGGGGCCACGACTCATCGCTTCGGGCTCGCTTGGGATGGTACGGATGTTTGGGTGGTTTGGCGTGACAATGAGGGCGACACACGTCGTCCTTCCGCCAGCCTTCGTGGTCGCCGCTTCTCGAACACGCTGCTGCCCGTCGACTCCCAAGCGTTCTTGATCGCGAGCGATCTCGATGAATTTTCCAAAGTGACGCTCACGCGCGGCGCCGGCGATTCGAGCATGGTCGGTTACACGCGTTACGAGGCACGCACGGATTCATTCCGCGTGCGTGCGCGGCTTCTCAGTGGGTCGTCATTTGCCGGCGGGGTCGCGTGCGGCAGTGGCACCCAGTGCCAAAGCGGCGCGTGTGTGGATGGCCATTGTTCGACCGCCACCGGATCGGGAGGCAGCGCGGGGATGGGTGGCAGTCCCGGCGCGAGCGGCAGTGTCGGAATTGGCGGCGTGACCGGGGTGGGTGGCACTCTCGGGATTTGCTGGTACGGCCGGTTCTGTCGCTGTCGGCGGGAGTGTTGGGTTGGGTGGGAGCGTCGGGATTGGCGGTAGTGGCGGCGATGTCCTCGGCGGCAGTGCAGGCAATGGCGGCGCAGGCAATGGTGGCACCGCTGCCATGGACACCGGTGGCAACGCGGGCATCGGTGGCAGTGTCGGTCTCGGCGGCGCTGCCGGCGTTGGTGGCACATTCGCCGCGGCGGGCGCGAGCGATGGCGGGGAGAGCGGCGCTCCGGTCAACAACGGCGGCGAAGCCGGGGTGAGTGCACCTCCGGCAGGTGCCGGTGGTGGAGACGCAGTGGCAGGCCAAGCGGGAGCGGGAGGCAGCTCGCCCGAGTCGCCCTCCTGTAGCTGCCGCGTGGCGGGCGCGGGCTCGTCCAGTGATCAAGCTCCGCCACTCGTTGGGGTGCTGATGACGGTGGGAGCGGTGTTGCTCCGCCGCCGCCGCTCTCAAGCGCCTCACACCTGAGCCATGCCGCCGTCGGCGAATAGCTCGACGCCATTGACGAAGCTCGCATCGTCGTAGGGAGGAACACCGTCACCCGTGCAAAACCCATGGATACCGGCGCCAAAGAAAGAGCAACACGCCGCGCAAATGCCGCCGATTGGCCTCTGCGCGCGTACCCGATTGCGAAGGAGCCGCTTCGTGATCCGCTCGATCGCTCGACGGTCGACGAGCGAATCGCGTCTGTGTGGCCGCTCACTTGCGAAGCTTGGGCAGTCGCGGGCAAGGTAGTTCCCTCGTATCGGCGCTCTACAGCGCCTGGCAACATGCTACGGCGAGAGCGGTGACTGAACCGAGCGTAGCGCGCCCTAGTACCGCTATGGGAGATGCCGTCTTCTTCGGTCGGCAAGCTCTTGCGCCGGGGCCCGGCCGTCCTCGGAGCAAGCCAACTACGGTGCGCAGCATTCGGCTTCCCGTCGAGATCTGGCAACGCTTGGAGGCGGCAGCGGCTGCCGCTTAAACTAGCGTCAACTCACTGATCGCGAAGCGCGTAGGCTGACTGCGCGCTGGATGCTGAGCTACGCGCTCGCGGCACGAGCGTGTCCCGCGTCCTCTGGGTCGGCTTGCGCGGTCGCGGGCACTAGTTGCTGCAAACGACCGCCGGTCCGCGCGGTGTTTAGCTGCTGCCACAAGCCTACGCCGCACTCACGGCAGCCCTTCGGACCTGAGGAGCCACGTTTGTCCTGAGCGCGAAGGGACGACGCCCACACCGCGGTGGCAGATGGACCAAACACCCGCGCTCAGAGCTGAGTCTCAGGCTTCCCTGAGCGTTGGCCTTGCTGGGGGTTGCCGCATCGCCTCGCGCCAGCGCGCCGCATCTCCGTCAATATCTGCGCGTACTCGGCACGATCGGCTGCGACTTCTGAGGGTGACATGACCTGTTTGTGTCGAACGGGATCTGGGTCCGGTCGGTAGCACCAATCCTCCACGCAGAACTCCGCGTAGCGCGCCTGCCTGTCACCTTCCTGTTCTCCGCCGATCGGAGAGTCCTCGTGCACGTCGTTCTGCGCGGCGGCCCAGCCGTAGAAGTTCACTAGCCGACCAGAAAAATACCCGGTCAACTCGTAGCGGGTGAACCCGAAGTATTTGCTAGCGACGAAATCGTGGCCATTCGGGACCCCGGCGGGGAAAACGACGTAGACCCAGGAATCGAGCAGCGCCCCGTCGAATGACTCTGGATCGTCAGGTATTTCGTAGTCGCTCAGACCGAACGATGGGCATTCGCAACCCGCGATCGGATGATGAAAGCGCAGACGAACAAGCCGAGGGTCACCCCTTTTGCCTGCCAGCAGCAGTGGAAGCAAGTCTGGCGTCTGGTCGAGCACCGGTGCCATTGACGGCGAAGGGCGCGCCTGACGCGAGCGAGAACAACCACGCACCAGGGCGGTTACCGACCCGCTGGGGACAGCTTCAGGCGCCGACGCGCTTGATGCCGTGGTGCTTGGCGCGCGACCCGAGGGTGTGGGTGAAGCGCCGTCCTTCCTGGGGTTCGTTGGCTGCTTGCAGCCGGCGAGGATCATCAAGAGCAGAGCGGGGATGCTCAAGACTCCACGCCAATTCCCCATTGGTCCGAGACTCTCCCCACAGCACGGTCTACACGTCATTGGTCGACGGCGCAGTCCCGGAACCTTGGTAGGCTCGTTTCAAAGCGCCCTAGGAGAAGAGTTTAGCGCTACTCCGCTGATCGCGTAACTATCGACCCGAATTAGGGCGGTGAGTGCGAGAAAAATGCCGCTAGCTCTCCCGGGACGGGGACCAGATCGTTGCCGCAGTAGCGACTGCTTCAGGTCTAGCGCGTGCACCTTCGGCGGGACCAGCTCCGAACCACTTCCACCCAACGCTCAAAAAGCCAGCGCTGTGCGCAGCGCGTGAGGCACGACGATGTGCGCCTCGGGGTATTCTTCGCGAGGTCACGGGTCGCAAGCGCGATCAACGCTTCGTGGCCAGTGAGATCATCGCGGTCGCTCACTCGGACTGAGCGACTGAGCACTGAGCCAGACCGATCGAGTACTTCCAGGCACCCCACGAAAAGCCAACCAACGTTGGCCTTTCCGCTGTAGCGCGCCCTAATAGAAGAGTTTAGAACCGCTGTGAATGAGCCCGCGTGATTCACGGGGATGAGGCGGACTCGCCAAAGGTCACCAGGTAGTCCGGCAGCGGGGCAGAACCGATCCTTGTCTTTCTGCGTGCAGCATCAGGGGCTCGCGGCCAGGCATGAACTCCGCGCCGGTGAAGTTGCGATACCAGCAGTCCTCGTTCGAGACGCAGGTCAACGCGCTGGTCTCGGCAGCTTGACGCTTCCTGCGGGCGGAACCGATTGGAACGAGGGGCCACAAGCGATTAGGACTACCCCTGCGAGTAAGTGACGGAACGTGGGCGCCGACGAGCAGATTACCACCGCGTGACTGCCCGTGTTGGCGTGGGTCTAAAGCCGCCTCTTGCTGCCAATACGCAGGGCGCTTCCACCCGGCACTCAAAAAGCCAACCAACGTTGGCCTTTTACAGCGTGGCGCGCCCTAGTGGAAGAGTTTAGAACCGCCATGGGCGGCGCACGACTCCTGGTACGAAGGCGCGTTCAGAAGGAGGCTTACTCGTAGGCGATGGCCGCGCTCGAAGGCCCGGCGAGGGGCAGCACCTCGCAGCGGCTGAAGCCAGCTTCCTTGCACCAACCGGCGAAGTCCGCGCCCGTGTAGTCGAAAGCTTCACCGAACTCGATCAACATGTTCAGCGACATGCACAGGCCGAGCACGTTCTCGCGAGAAGCGCTTCGATGCGTCGCCGAGCGATCGGCTCGACAGGCGGCAGATCGAACGACACGCATTCGAGGTGCGGGTGCGCTGCGGCAACGAAGCAGGCGAGCTGTCCCGTGGCGCCGCCCACGTCACACAGCGTTTTGTATTTGGAAAAGTCGAATCTTTGCGCCAAAAGCTGAGAATTGCCGGCCGAAACGCCGGACATCGCGTTCATGAACTGCTCGAGGTCATCGCCTCGACCGCGGCCGCATCGATGCCGAGCGACCTCGCGTCGCTATAGACGCTGTGTACTTTACCGGCGCTGACGCCGACCGCAGCAGCAACCTGCCGGTGCGTCCGCCCGAGGTCGAGCTTCTGGCGAAGGATCTCTCTGAGAACGTGCATGGGTAGTCTCTCCGTGGCCATCCCGCCCTGTAGACGGGTCGGGGCCGGAGACCCCAGAAGCACGTCGCGCTGTCGCTAACTGCGGCTGATCACGCTGCCGAAATCGGTGATTAGGATGCCGTTTTGTCTGATCACGATGCGCCGTTTTGTCTGATCGCCATGCCGCGAAACGGGTGATCACGATGGTCCGTCGCACGCACTCGTGCTAGTTTAGACGGATGCGGCGTTTGGGGACAGCGAGCGTTGGGGTGGTGGCGATGGCAGTGCTTGCCTACGGTTGCGGCGGGCGCGCGGGCTCCGATGGCGCAGCTGGCGGCTCGCTTCCGTCGAGCGCTGGCTCGGGCCCGGCCGGCGCCGGCTCGGGAGGCGAACCTTCGGGACCGAGCAGTCAGAGTGGTGGAAGTGGCGGAAGTAGCGGAGGTGGCGCCAGAGCGTCCACGCAGTGCAAAACGGTCAATAGCAAGATGGCTTACGGTCCGATTGGTGAGCCGCAACCGATACCCTTGACGGCAGTTCGCTTTGCAGATTGTCCAGCCTGTAGCGGAGTGAGAGATCTTTTTGCGTCTCGCACGGATACCGGCTACGGCTTCGTGTGGCGGGTAGGCTTCGATCCCAATACCCCCGAGCCGAATCTTTTCAGCTGGACCGCGGCCTCCAACTTCAAGGGCGGCGCGCCATTGTCGCTCGTCCCCGAAAACACCGCCAAGGCGCTCGCCATCGTGCCGGCGCCGAATGGTTTCGTCGCTACCACCTGCTCGCTGGACTCCAAGCCTCAGTGGATCGAGCTTAATCGGGATCTCGAAGTGGCACGAGGCTCGAGCGTTGTCGCGCCTGACGCGCCCTGTGGGCAAAGCATCATCTGGACGGGCGAGGTCTACCTCACGGCGTTCGCTGATGCGCGTGGTTTGGTGGTCGCTTCGCTCGACGAACAGGGCGCTCGGGTCGGAGAAACAGTTCTCTCCGAAGGGGTCGAGGAGCCCGTGCTGACCCGCTTCTCGAAGAACGGAGAACGCGTACTTTTCGTATTCATAAAGGATCGGGCAAGGCCCTGGTACGGCGTGCTCGACTTGCACGGAACGCCGTTGGGTGCCGTTCAACCGTTCAGCGAGGACTCCGGGGGGGGGGTGTCGAACCTCGCGCTCGTGGCCACGGGCGACGGATGGTGGGTGGCCAGTAGCGTCAACAATCGCACCGGGGCACAACTGACGGGGATCTCGAGGGACGGGCTCGTTTGGCGAGAACAACGAGTGCTGTACGGTCACCCTTGGTTTGGAGGATTCACCCCGAGCGTCTCCGGCGGATCTCTGCTGGTCGCGACGGTGGATAGTGGAGGCCAATATTATGACACGTCCATCGCCGCGACCCTGATCGACGACGCGGGTGAGGTCGTCTACAGCGAACAGACGCAGATCGAGCGCGACGAGCCCTTTATCCCGGGCGTCGTCGTCGATCCTCTCAGAGATCTCGTTATCAAGCCGCTACCGCTCAAGAAATCCGAACCCACTATCGTCGTCGTTCAAGAGTACGGCTGTCTCGACTGAAGGTAGGGGTGAGGCTTCAGGGACTGACGACTTCGAGGCTCTTTGCAGCGTGGTGCGCCCTAGTAGAAGAGTTTAGAGCGCATCCGAAGGAATGCGGGGCAGGGCACGCCTGGCGAAGCCTCCCCAAGACGAAGGCCGCGCTTTGCGGATTTCTCCATGGGCCGCGCTCTGGCAGATGTGAACCGATCCCATCGCCCTTCGCCAAGTAAGCGACTCGTGTCTCGATGAGAGATTCCGCCTGGTGCATGTAAACGTGAGGCGTGGCGACGCCTTGCTCTCTATATACGTCGCGTATATACTGGACCGATGTCTGGAGCGGTGCGAGCGAAGGTATTCTGGTCCGGAGGCAGCCAAGCCATCCGTGTGCCGAAGGCTCTGCGGCTCGAGACTCTCGAAGTGCAGGTGGAGCGTCGCGGTAAATCGCTTCTCATCTCCCCGGTCCAAGACAACGAAGAGTGGGGCGGTTTTTGGGACCGGCTTCTGCCGCTAAAAGAACCGGTGAAGCGCTGGAAGACGCGCCCTGCCGAGAAGCGCAAGGCTCTTTGAAAGTCCTGCTCGATACCGACGTTTGCATCGCCATCATCAATCGTGATGAACGAGCAAGGCCTCATCTCGAGCGGCACGCGCCGTCGGCTCTGCGCATGAGCTCCATCACATTGGCGGAGCTTCGATTCGGGGTCGCAAAGAGCCAGCAACGAAAGCGGGCAGCTTCGAACCTTCGCGTGCTGCTGGGCAAAGTGTCGGCGCTCCCATTCGATGACGCTGCCACCGAGCGCTATGGTGACCTTCGGACGTTGCTCGAGAAGCGAGGCTCGCCGATCGGCCCTCTCGATACCTTGATCGCTGCCCACGCCCTATCGTTGGGCTACGTCCTGGCGACGCATAACACGCGAGAATTTCGCCGTGTCCCCGGCCTCAAAGTAGAGGATTGGTTGGGCCAGTAGCCATCGCGCGTTTCGGCTGGCCGCGAGGCACTTCTACCTGCCGGTGAAAAAGCCAACCCACGTTGGCTTTCTCACCGTAGCGCGCCCCGTAGGATTCGAACCTACGACCCTCGGATTCGAAGTCCGATGCTCTATCCAGCTGAGCTAGGGGCGCGGAGGAACGCCATCCAAGTGAGAGGCGCGCGGCCGGTCAAGCTAAATAGCACCGGGCGACTCGCTCCGCGGAAATTTCCCCTGGAAGGGAGCGCTCAGCTCGTGAGGTCGACGCGACCCACCCAGGTGGTCTTGCCGCCCTGGATGGCGCAGCGAGCGACCTCACGGAGCAGCTCGCGGTTCTCGGACTCGGAGACCGCGAAGCTGGGCTCGTTCCAAAAGGAACCCAGGCGGACTTCATCCAGGATGCGTACGACCTCGTAGTGTCCGCGTTCGATGCGGACGATGCGGAACGTGGTTCCTGCGACTTGAACCATACCTTTGACAACGGATTGCGTTTGCATCTGACTCCCTGGTGGCCCCACACCTAGTGGGTTTAACTAATAACTCCAACGCTCGAGTTTGTGAAGGTGCAATCCTCCGCGCTTGAAGATCTGACTATGCTGACTCCGATCGAGATCGGTGCTCGCAACGATTGAGAAACGATTCAGCGTTTGCGCCGCGCTGCACTAGTCGAAATTGCAGTGTCGCTTTCCGAGACGGGTCTCCGCACCGAGCCAAACGACGGCATGAACTGAGAGCGACTGCGATCGAGAAGGCACTTGTGATTCGGATTGAGACGCTTTCCGTTTCGTCCCAGCTCTTCCCTCTCGAGTAGCGGATGGCTGGCGTCACCGGGCTATTGAGAACCAAATGCCATTCGCTGGCGGGGCGGCCCAGCCGGTCGAGCGCTTCGAGCGGCTGATGTGCAGGCTGCGGGTGTGCAAGCTGCGGGCCGAGGAGAGCGCAAAACCGCGATCGCCGCCCCGACTTTAGCCGCGGTTCGCGTACAAAGCGCGGGCTAGCGCCCGCTCCGGGCAGGCTGACTAGCTTGTGTTCCCGGGCCTGACTACCGTGTGCTCGCCATGGGTACGTCCTCGGTCCGTCCGCCGTCCGTCGAGGTCGTGCCGCGCCTTTCGATTCGCGATCCGGACGCCTGGCTGGCGTGGATTGCCTGGACGGTGATCGCTCTGTGCGCGATTCAGATCCTCACTTTCTCGTTCGGTCGAGATCAGAGCATCTATGCGCTGGTCGGCGATGGCGTGCTGCACGGCAAAATGCCGTACCGTGATCTGTGGGACTTCAAGCCGCCTGGGATCTTCTTGGTCTACGCCTTGGCGCAGGCCTTGTTCGGTCGCGGCATGGCGGCGATTCGTGTGCTCGAAGTCCTGGGCATGCTCGCCTCGGTGTTCGGCTTCATGCGTCTGGCCGACACGTTCTTCGGACGCCCACGGGCCGGCTTGGTCGGGGGCGCGGTGGCGGCCTTGATCCAGGCGGAGCTGGAGTTCTGGCACACCGCACAACCCGAGGTGTTCGGTGGCTACTTGACGCTGGCCGCCGTGTTGCTCGCCACCAGCGCTCCGCATCCACGGAAGCGGGTTTTGGTTTGGGTCGGCACGGGGCTGATCTTCGGGCTCGCGTTTTTATTCAAGCCGCCGCTCGGCGGTGGCGCGTTCGTGTGTGGCGCCTACTTGGCGAAGCGCGAACAGCAACGCACTGATTCCACTCCGCGCGCGCTGCTCACGATGGGCATCATCGGGGCCAGCGCGGTCGTGCCGATTGTGCTGTGCGCGGCTTGGTTTTGGATCTGCGGTGCGTGGCCGGCGCTGCGTTGGACGCTGGCTGAGTTCACGCCCGGCTACACCGCCCTCGGCTGGCACGATCGCCAGGCCGCGGCCATGTTGTATTACGCGCTGGAGGAAGCCTTCTTCAAGTTCTCTGCGCTGGCAGCGGCGGGCGTCGTGGCGATGGCGGCGATCACGCCGCTACACAGTCGCGAGCGCGAAGGCACCTACCTGATCCTGGGCATCATCGCGATTCAGATCGCTGGCGTGGCGATGCAAGGGAAGTTCTTTCCCTATCACTACACCGCCACTTTGCAGCTGATCGCATTTCTCGCCGGGCTCGGCTTGTACAAGCTCTGGCGTCGCTGCCTGGGCAGTGGCAGCGGCGGCTTTGGTGGCGCGCTGGCCTTCATGTCGTTCGTGGTGGTCGTGACCAGCATGCGCACCGCCAGCCGCGATCTACCTCAGGAGTACAGCGAACGTGCGCTGATGCGCTTGCGCTATGCGTTCCGCATGGAGCCGTACAAGACGAGAGAAGCAATCGACCGCCAGTTGTCGTACGTGGCGGACTTCAACTTAGCCGCGAACCGTGACGTGGCGCTGGAAGTTCGTTCGCGTACGCGCAGCAGCGATTCAATCTTCGTCTGGGGCTTCGAGCCGGCGATTTACTGGTTCTCGGAGCGCGCCCCGGCGAGCCGCTTCATCTACGATGTGCCGCAACGCAGCGAATGGCAAAAAGACTACGCCCGCCGCGAGCTGATGCATGATCTCGTGCAGCACACGCCGGCCCTGATCATCGTGCAACACAACGACGTATTTCCCTCGGTGACGGGCCACGTGCTCGACTCGCACGACGAACTCCCAGGCTTCCCTGAGCTCGCCGGCTTCATCTCGGGCGGCTACCAACTCGTGAAACGCATCGAAGACTTCGACATCTACGAGCGCAAAGGCTAGTGCGCGAACCAGGCGATGTTGGCGTAGCTCGAATCGCTGCTGGCTTGCTCCTTCGCTCTCGTGCTTGCGCGGGTCGGTTGGGTCGAGAACCGTGCGCGCAAGGAGCTGCGATGCCGGCGCGCGATCGCCCCTCCAACCAGTTGCCCAGTGACTGGCCGTGGTACACGACAGTTGCGTCGACGGCTTGCGATCGTCACTTCGCGTAACTGGTAGTTGAAGTCAATTTGCCGCGCTGGCAGCGAACGAATTCAAGTCTTGCTGGGCGCTCGCGATCCAGCAGCGCACCTCGAATAGCGTGGCGTTCCCGCTCACGTCGTAAACCATGCGAGCCATCTCGACTCATTGTTCACCAGCAAATCCCCACGAGTTCTGAGCTGCATTGCGCCTCCTCGGACGCGCTACGGACTTGGCGTCTTGGCTGCTTGGCGGTAAAAAAATCTGGGAGCCGTACCCAAGCGGCGCTGCGACGTGGAATCAGTGCGCGTCTTGACAGACAAGGGCCGGTCGAATCTAATCCCTGTTTCGGTCATCGGGGCGTTTCGCAACGGAGGGTCTGACAATGCCAATTGGAAGCGAGTTGCTCGTCGCACGCGTGTTTTTCGGCGTGCGTTGCCAGGCGCGCAGGACAAGCCGAAAGTGAGCAGTCCCGCCAGTGCCCGCTATCGGGTTAGAGCTGATCTGCGTGTCGTTTGCATGGCCGATGAGCTGGCGTTCCTGATCACGGAAACGGAGCGCCGGCGCAGCGTCGGCCAACTGTCCGTGCGGCTGCTGTCGATCCTGAGCGAGCCGCTCTCGTTCGAGTCGATCGCGCGCCGCTTGGAGCCGGAATTTTCGGCAGAAGTAGCGCTTTACGGGCTCGAGCAACTGCTCGAGTTGGGATACGTGGAGGACGCGGCCGATGAAGCCGGAAGCGCGTATCCCTTGCCTCCACGCAGGGGCGCGAGCGTGCCGTTGTCACTCGAGTTCGTCGGTTCTCGCACTGAACCCGCCATCGCGCGCACGCTCGCCGAATGCGGATTCTCGCTGGCTCCCGCGGCCGAGATGACGCTGCTGGTGGTCGAAGACTACCTCGATCCACGACTCGGTGAGCGACTCGCAGAGCTCGAGGAACAAGCAACCGGCGCCTATTTGCCGTTCAAGCCCTATGGCAGCATTGCTTGGCTGGGCCCGCTCTTCGTGCCTGGTAGTGGCCCCTGTTGGGCTTGCGCGCTTTCGCGGCTGCAAACCAATCGTCCGATCGAAATGTACTTGCAGGGTGAAGGCCATCCCATCGAGTCGCTGTTGCCGCGAGCCCTGGGAAGCGAGGCAAGCCTGAGCGCCGCAACTCTGTTCGCGGGCTTCGAGCTCTCGCGCTGGTCGCGCCAGCGGAGCGTGAGCGGAAATGACGAGATCCCCGCGCGCGACTTGCTCACGCTCGAGCTCGAAAACATGACGCGCCGCGTGCGCCAGGTGATCCGGCGGCCGCAATGCCCTCGCTGCGGCGACCCCGGGCTGATGAAGGCCAGGCTGCAGCGCCCACTCGAGCTCGCGTCACGTAAGAAGGTCGACATCAGCGATGGCGGCCAGCGCATCGAGTCGGCCGAAGGGACCTACCGCCGTCTCGCTCGGCACGTCGATTCGCTGGTCGGTTTGGTCACCGATCTCAGCGAGCTACCGCAAAAAAGTCAGGCGCTCGGCCCGGTCTACTCGGCGAGCCACTCGCTGCGTCCAGCAAGCCACGAAGCCACCCCGGACGAGCGCTTTCAGCAGCTCAGCGTCGGCAATGGCCGCACTGCCGCGCAAGCCAGGACCAGTGCGCTATGCGGGGCCCTGGAGCGGCAATGCGCGCGCTTTCAGGGTGACGAGCTGCGCGTTCGCCGCAGCCTTCACGAGCTTGGTTCGCGCGCGATCGATCCGCGTCAGCTGCTCCTGTTCAGCGAGCGTCAGTATCTCACGCAGCCCGACCGAGGGCGCTCACGCTCTCTCGTGACGCCGCGATCCCAACTAGTGCCTCGGGTCTTCGATCCTGCGCGAGCGATTGACTGGACCCCGAGTTGGTCCCTCTCGCAACGAGTGCAGAAGCTCGTGCCGTTCGCGTACGTGTTCGCAGGGGCACCCAGGGCCGCGGAAGAGCAGGTGTGTAACTGGGATTCGAACGGCTGCGCCGCCGGCAATTGCCTGGAGGAAGCGATCCTGCAAGGTTTGCTCGAGCTCATCGAACGCGATGCCGCTGCCATCTGGTGGTATAACGGGCTCGAACGACCCGGGCTCGAGCTCGAGAGCTTCGACGAACCCTATTTCATGGAGGTGCGCGAGCACTACGAGCGAGCCGGCTACGAGCTTTGGTTGCTCGATTTGACTCACGATCTGGAGATCCCGGTCGTGATCGCGCTCGCTGCCGAGCGATCTGGGCAGCGCTTTGCCGCGGGCCTGGGCTGCCATCTCGATCTCCGTCTGGCCGCGCAGCGAGCCGTCACCGAGCTGCATCGAGTTTTCGATCCCGAACGACGCAACGCCCCGCTGTTCACGCGCGCCGAGCTCAGCGACGAGCGCTTCTTGCGTCCCGTGCCGCGGCGGTCGGGCCGGGCTCTCGGGCAGCGCCCGCCCGCCTCCACCGACTTGCGACGAGATATCGAGTTTTGCATGACCAAGCTGGCTCGCGCTGGACTCGAGCTACTGGTGACGGACTACTCGCGGCCCGACGTGCAGCTCTCGACCGTGAAGGTGATGGTGCCCGGACTGCGCCAGCTCTGGCCGCGCTTCGCGCCGGGACGCCTCTACGATGTGCCGGTGGCGTTGGGCGCCCTGTCCCGCCCGCTGAGCGAATCGGAGTTGAACCCGCTGCCGCTACTCATGTAGCTCAGGTGGCGAGCTAGCACCTCATTCGCCCGAGGCGCGCGGCCGATGCGGTCGCTGCGCTAGCGCGTGGCCGCCGCCTTGTCGGGCACCTTGCCGGCCAGTCTCCCTGCCAAATCCAAGAGCGTCACGCTCCAGCTCATGTTGAGCTCCTCTTGCGTGCGCCGGCTCAGTTCGGCGCACTCGGCGCGCTCCAGACGTTGAAAATCGGGGAACGACTCACAGCGGCCGCCGCCGGGTGCGATGTAAATATGCTGGTCGTCCACGCCCGAGCCGTCGATGCGCGAAGCGTGACCCGCCCGTTCAGGGACCAGTGACTGACCGATGAACGAACGCGGCTGCTTCAAGCCGAACAGGTGCAAGACGGTGGCGCCGATGTCGACTTGACCGCCGATCGTGTGCACTAGCCGCGGTGCGACCTTCAGGCGCTCGGGCAGCACGACCAAGAGCGGGATCTGTTTGGTGGTGTAATCGCGAATTGCCAGTCGCCTTTGCGTTTCCGGATTGAGGTCCGTCTCGGTCATTAGGCGACTCGAAAACTTCATGCGCGAATCGTGATCGCCGTAGATGACGACGGTCGTGTTCGCCAAAAGGCCGGACTTTTCCAGCTGAGCGAACAGCTGCTCGATGGCCTCGTCGTTGTAGCGCATCGAGTGCAGGTAGCCGCCGAAGTCCGAACCCTCGATTGGTCCCAGCTGTAGCTTGCGCTCGCCGACTGGCACATATTGATAAGGACTGTGGGAAGTGAGCGTGATCAGCATACTCACGAACGGCGCCTTCAACTGCTCGATGCGCGGCAGCACGCGCTGGAAGAACGGCTTGTCGCCGATCCCCCAGCCGAGCTTGGGACCGTCACCGAGCTCATCCTTGAACGCGGTTTGGTCGAAGCCATAGCGCGGGTAGAGCACGGCTCGGTTCCACATCCCCGCGGCATAGGCGTGCCCAGCGAACGTCGTATAGCCGACCTCCTTGAAGCTGTGCAGCAAGGTCACGAAATGGTTCTCGTCGCGACGAAATGCCACCGATCCTTGCGGGATGGGAAACTGCGAGTTGAGCACCATGTACTCGCAGTCCGAAGTCGAAGAGTCCCCGGTTTCGTCGTACAAGCGATCGAAGAACCAGCCGCGGTCGCGCAGCCGATTCAAGAACGGCGTCAGCGGCTGACCGCGGTGGTGGGCGCCGATCACCCACTTTTGCATGCCTTCGACCTGCAAGAGCAGTAAATTCGTGGCGCGCGCCAGGCCGAAATCGGGGTCGTTCGACAGCGCCGTGGGCGGCACAGCGCGCGCCTCGTGGTACTTGCGTAGCTTTGCAAATTCGTCTTCGCTGATGCTGCCGTGCCTTCGCGCGTCGCGAATCGAGCGCGCGATCTCTTTGATGTGCGCGACGACGATGCCAGAGTCCTGTACCGCGTCCGTGCCATTGAGCACTCGCCACGAGCGGTCGCTGTCCATCCAGCGTTGCACCAAACCAGGGAGGGGAAGAAGGAACGCAACGCTGGTACACACCAGCGACAGATCGATCACACCGCGTACGGCGAGCGGCGCGTCCGCCTTGTTCGGCTTCGGCCACAAGAAGGGCAAGGCGACACTCACCACGAACACCAGTAGCAACCAGGCATCAGGGCCGCGCGTGTACTTGACGATGATGTCGCGCACGTCCCACAGCTGCCCACCGCCGCCGATCGCCAAAACTGGCAAAATGTTGCCAAAATAGCGCAGGTAGATCAAATCTCCGAAGACCACGAGCAGCAAGAAGCCCATCACCACGGCAAACCCGCGCGGGCGATAGAAGCCCGGAATCAGCGCGACCGGCAGCGCGAACACCGCAGCCGAGTAGAAGGCAGCACGCTGAAATCCGTTCCAGCTCTCCAAGTCCGTGAGGGGCAGCGCTAGATGGATGATGGCGAGTCCGATCGCGTATGCGCAAGGCACGAGCAGGAGCTCGGCGGCCAAGCGCAGCCAGATTGGCGCGCGCGTGTTCATCAAACGCAAGCCGAGTGCCAGGCTCACCATCGCAGCGCAGGTCACGATCAGCGTGCGCTGCGCGAACTCGAGCGTCAGCGTCTCGGCCGTGCGCGTCGGGAAATTGCGCTCCGTCAACCAGCGAAAGCAAGCCACGCTGGCAGCGAAAATCCCGAGCACGAGCAGCACGGCCAGTAGCGGCGTGCGGACCCGCTGCGGAATGAGCGTGCGCAATGCCGCGCTGAACGACGCCAAGTGACGCAGTGCAAACAGCGACAGCAGACCTGCGGCGAGCAGCAGCGCGACCACCAAGCTGACCAGTGCGCGCTGCACGGTAGCTATGTCTTCCGGACGGAAATCCTGAGGCATGACCAGAGGCAAGAGTAGGGGAGGCAGCGTGAACATGAACGTGAACGAATCCCCGAACTCGTAGCATTTGTAGGCTGGTGTGCGCACCGGGCTAAGCGCTCGCCAGCGCCACTAACCGCGCTATCTTCAGCGAACGATGCCCGCTCCGAACATGAGCTTGCTCGATACTCCACTGCTGGAGCCGATTCTGTTGCGCAAAGCTTCGCGCCGCGCGCGCGTGCTGACGGACAGTGCGCGAGCGCGCATGAGACCTTGGGTCAAGGCCTCGCGCGCTCGCTACTCGGTCGCGCTGGAACTGCGTGATCGGGACTCGCAGGCGGTCGCGCTCGGCTTGCTGCGTGAAGCGGCCTTCTTCGCGCTGTGCGCCATTCACGTCGGCGAACCCGCGGCGCAGCCGCCTGCCAGCTCGGCCAAGCTGGCCTGGCAACGCTTCGATGAGCTGCCGGAGTCGGCCGAGGCGCCGCCCGTGTTCGCGGTTGCCCGCCGTGCCTTTGCCACGGACGAAGCGCTCGCGGTCGAAGTGCTGGACGCGAACGAAGCCGAACAGCTTCGCCCCGCAGCCGAGCAGACCGTGGCCTGGCTGCTCGGCTTGGCCGAAGTCCACACGCCCAAGCGCTTGTCGCGCATGCGTCGCGTGCGCACCCTGCTGCTCGCCATGGGCCTGACCGTGATCGCCTGGATCTTGTTCAGCTACTGGTTTGCGCTGGCCGCGCTGGCGCAGCCTGGCGGTTGAAGTCGACGGCGGAGGCAGATCGGGCTACGTTCCGGGGGATTTGACTGCGCCCAACGCTCAAAACACGGCCCCACGCCCCGGCGTGATCTTGGATCGCGACGGCACTCTGATCGATGTCGTGCGCGACGACGAGACTGGTACCGTCTCGGTCGCCTTTCACCCCGACCACCTGCGGCTGCTGCCCGGAGTCATCGATGGCTTGAAGTTGCTGGCCGCGGCCGGCTACGGCTTCGCGATTGCATCGAATCAACCCGGACCAGCCAAGGGTCAGATCTCCCAGGCGGCTGTCGAGCGCACCAACCAAGCGCTATTGGCTATGCTGAGCGCCCACGGGATCGAGATCGCCGCGGTCGAAGTGTGCATGCATCACCCACAAGGCGGCCCCGGCGGCGACGCCAGTCTGGTGGGTGAGTGCAACTGTAGAAAGCCCAAGCCGGGCTTGCTCTTGGCAGCCATCGAGCACGCGGGCTTCGACCCGGCGCGCACCTGGATGATCGGTGATTCGAGCGCGGACGTGCTGGCCGCGCGCGCCGCAAAGGTACGCGGGGCTCTGGTATTTGCCACCAATCGCTGCGAACTCTGTCCGCTCCGCGGCGGCCCCGAGGTGCGCCCGGAGTTGGTCGCCCCGCGCTTCGATGAGCTAGCACGCGCGATCTTGAAGGAGTAGCGAGGGCGCGGCGAGCTGGAGCTGCGAACGTCCCCTCGAGCCAATCAAGTTTCTAAGTTGACTCGATCGCCTTGGGTCGTTGGCGTAGACACGACCAAGCATGCTCTCGCTGCCTTCATTCGAGACGAAGCACTTCGAAACCGGGTGAAAGCTCAGTCCCGAGAGCGCCGCGCGTTCGGAATTGGCCATACCAACGCTCGCTACCGATACGGCGGATGACTTCGGTGACCGAGGAATACACGTAGCCGGACTTCCAGCGGTTTGCGGGGATCGTGAAGGGCATACCGACTTCGGCCAATGTCGTGTCCGGGTCGACCCAGGAGCCCGCGACCGACTTCGTGATTTGCGAGTGCATGACGAGCTCGGGTTCGCGTGGGTCGGCGCCTGCGGCGCGGATGTAGACACTGAACACGAGTGAGCTGCCGTGCTCGAGGCGTGTGCCGAGCAGTGTGTTACCGCTGCCGAAGTCGATCGTGCGGCTGCGATCGCCACCCGTGAGTAGCGCTTCCAGAAAGTGGCTGGCGCTGGCCGCGTCGCCCCGAGAAACCGCGATGTTGTGGGCAATGCGCAGCTGTTCGAAGCTCTTGGGTGGCACCGTGGGGGCCAGGTTGTGGGAGAGCTCGAAGCGGTCCTTGAGTTCCCAAGTCAGAAACGGATCGGAGCTGATATTCCGTAGCGCGTGACTGCTCGAGACCCAATACGCCTCGAGCGCGGACGGCTCCCTGCGTTCGATGTCGAACGCGCGAAGGTCTCCCGCTGGCTTCGCGCGGTCGATGGCCAAGAACGGGCCGAGCGCGGTCAGCGAAAAATTTGCCGCAAGCGTGTCTTGTTCTGCCCCGCTCATGAAACGTAGATCGGCGACGTAGTAGCGGTTGCGCGGCGCCCCGGGTCCGCTCGGGAGCTGCGCGCTCGTCGTCACCGGCCGTTGCAAGGACCAATCGACCCACAAAGACTGACGCATCCCTGGGTGCAGGATGACTCCTGTGTTCGGCGCCCAGCGCTGGCTGAGCCACTCGAGCGCCGCGACCTTGTCCTTGTCGGGCTTGATCAGGCGCCCGTTTTCATTGAAGCGTCCGCCGGAGCGATGCGCGTAGCCGAGGGCGCGCAGGCCATCCGGTAAGATGGTCAACAGCAGCAGTAAGAACGCGCCGAGCACGCCGTAGGTCGGCCAAGGCCCGGCCAATCGGGGCCACTTTTGCGACACCAGGCGCAGCAAATCCAGCGCGCTTTGCGCGAGCGCGGCGCAGGCGAGGGCAAAGTAGAGCGCGAAGTAGTGCGGCCAGAAGATGTGCACGCCCGCGCCCTGCTTGAACACCACGTATTGAAACAAGGCCATGCCCAACACTGCCAAAGGCAGCGCCTCGAGCTCCGTACGGCGGAGCAGCATGCGCAAGCCGAGCACGGGCAGTGCGAACTTGCCGAGCGCAATGGCCAGGCCAGTGAACGACACTTCGATCCAGAATTTGCGCGCGGCCAGCACCAGCGCGAGCGGCACGTGAACGCCCGCTGAGCGACGACCGCCCTGCGCGAACAGCTCGCTCAGCTGGCCGAGCTGCGCGAATGCGTACAGCTGCGCGCCGATGACGAGCGCGCACGACGCGACTGCCAGCGCCCAGAACGTGGCAATACGACGTCGGTCGACGGGCGCCGCCCAACGCCGGAGCACGAACGCGCTGACGAAAATGGCGCCCAACATGCTCGCGCCGAAGATCACCACCGGCCAATCTGCGCAGATGCCATAGATCAAGCCAGCGAGTGACAACCCGGCATCACGCGTTCGATAGCTTTGGCGGAAGCGCGCGTAGCCCCAGATGGCGAGCAGCGTGCCGAAGATCGCCGGAACCTCCAGGGCATTGAAATCCGAGAAGCCGAGCGCGATCGGCAAGACCGCGAAGCTCACGGCGGCCACAGCGCCGGCCACGGGGCCCCAGAGTGCGCGGCCAGCGAAGTACAACGCCGGGACGGTGAACGCGCTCTGCAGGACGGCAGGCAGGCGGCAAGCCCAAGCGTGGTGCCCGAACACCTTCATGAACAAGGCGCTGACCCAAAATATACCCCAAGGATGATGGCAGTAGAACTCACCGGGCGCGGGTGGCTGGGCCAATGCGTGGGTCACCGGACCTGCCAGGCCCCAAGTCCAGATATTCTCGGCCGCGGTGCACACCGCGGACGCGGCGGCGAAATGCCCGGCGCCGAACGTGTCGCCCAGCTCCCAAAAGGCGGCCAGCGCAAAGCCGACGCTGGCCAAAGCCGCGACGGCTTTGCAGACGCGCTCTAGCCGCCGATCCGCAGGTTTCATCAGAGTTTGCAGCGTACCGTTTTTTTTCGCCCTGTGGCAGGCTGAGCGTGCCGATGTCGATCTGGACCAGGTTTGCGCGATAGCCCATGACCGAGCCACGCAAACTCGATCGTTGGGACTTGGCTGTGTGCGTCGTCCTTTCCGTCTCGTACCTGGCGCTGCTGCTGTCGACGGTCCACGACCTTGGCTATGCGCGCGATGAGGGCTTTTACTTCCAGGCCGCGCGCAGCTACGAAGCTTGGTTCGAGCTCTTGCGCATGGATTTCGGACAGGCCATGGCTCCCGCAACCGTGGATCGCTACTGGTCGGCGAATCACGAGCATCCGGCGCTGATGAAGTCGCTGTTCGCGCTCTCGCACCGCTACTTGTTCACGGGCTGGCGGGTGTTTGGCGAGCAAGGCACGGCCTATCGCTTTCCGGCGATGGTGGTCAGCACGCTGGGGGTGGTGGTGACTTACGTCTGGGGCAGGCGCGAATCCGGACGCTTGGCAGGTGGGGTGGGCGCGCTGTCTTTGGCGCTGATGCCGCGCGTTTTCTACCACTCGCACCTGGCCTGCTTCGACATGCCGGTGACCGCGCTGCTGCTGCTCACGAGCTACGCATTTGCGCGCTCGCTGAGCGGCGGCTTGGGTTGGGCGCTCGCGACCGGCTTCATTTACGGGCTATTGCTCGACACGAAGCACAACGCTTGGCTTCTGCCCGGCGCTTTTGGCCTGCATTTCTTGCTCACGCGCGGCAAATTCGCGTTGACCGAGCTGCGCGCCGGGCGTTGGCCCGTGCCTCACGCCTTTCTGTCGATGCTGCTCGTCTCGCCGCTCGTGTTCTACGCGGCCTGGCCTTGGATTTGGCATGACACCTTGCCGCGCCTGCGCGAGTACGCCCAGTTTCACTTGCAGCACGAGTACTACAACATGGAGTTCTTGGGCCAGACGTACTGGAAGCCGCCCATGCCGCGGCTGTACGCTTGGTTGATGACGCTCGCCACCGTGCCGAGCATCACTCTGCTACTTTTCGCTCTCGGCCTCGGCGTCTTTCTCTGGCGGCGCGGGCGCGCCTCCACGCAGCTCTTGTGGCTCTTGTGTTTGGTGATGTGTTACGCGCCCTGGTGGTCTGACGGCACGCCGATCTTCGGCGGCACCAAGCATTGGATGACTGCATATCCGTTCTTGTGCCTGTTTGCAGGCCGCGGATTCGCGTTTGCCGCAGCGCGCATCGCCCAGCTATGGCCCAGTAAAGCGTGGGAAATCGCGGCGCCACCGGCGGTGGCCGCGGCACTGCTGCTCGGCCCGCTGTGCATGACCCTGCACTCCACGCCCT
The DNA here is from genome assembly GCA_035273265.1 of Polyangiaceae bacterium. GTDB lineage: Bacteria > Myxococcota_A > Polyangia > Polyangiales > Polyangiaceae > PMG-095. The sequence continues at coordinate 5,716 of DATEPG010000264.1, read as the reverse complement.
GGGGACTCAGCTTTTACACGCCGCTCGTGGGGGGGACGGCCGGTGCTGCGAGCCTGGGTCTGAACCGGACGTTTTGGGGCTACACCACGGGCGCCCTGCAAGGCGAGATCAACCAACGCGCTCCCCAGCGCGCGAACGTGTTCGTACACGACACGGCGCTTGCCAGTTGGGAAATGCTGCGCACCGATCGTCGCATTCGCTCCGATTTGCGCGGCACGCTGTCGATCCCGGGCAGCGCGCTCGCGCTCTTTCATCACGAGCCGCACATGCGCCGCGTCGAATATCAAACCTGGGTCGAGTACGGTCACGCCTCGCCTGCTGCGATTCGAACCTTGGACGGCGTGCCGATCGTGTGGCTTTACGCGCGCTAGCGCGCTGCTGAGGGGCTATGGCGCCCAACGCGCGTCGCTCGCGGTGAGCCAGGGAAGCGCGCCGACGATGCGCGCTTGGATCCGTGAGTCACGACTGTGGCCCGCGCCTGCCACGTACTCGACGCGCGCAGGGACGCCCGCGAGTTTGAACCAGGCAGCGGATTTGCGAGCCGCTTCCGCGCAGTCTTTTTGGCCGCACACGAACAGCACGCGCTCCCCGCCGTGTGCGCGGAAGGCGCGAGCGCGGGCCACGCTCCAGTCCTTGACGCCGCCCTCGACGAGCACGAGGCGCGTCACTTCGGCAGCGTGCGGGACCAGCATCAGCGAGCCCATGGTCGCGCCCTGCGAGAAGCCCGCGTAGTACAGGCCGCCTGGGGCAATGCGCTCGGCGTAGCCCGCGCGCAGCGCCAAAAGCGCGGCGAACGTCTCGCGCTCGAGCGCGAGGTGGTCCGGATAGTATTCGCCATCAGCGGGGTTCGGGCTGCGCGCGCGACCGCGAACGCACAGCAAGATCGCGCTGTCTTTGAGCATGCGCGCCCACCATTGGCAGTGCGCCTCGGTCGAACCGCCCGCCCCGTGCGTGACCACGATCACGGGCAGCTTTTCGCTGCCCTCGGGCACGCGCACGAGGGCTGGTGAAAATTCCGGGATCGCCAGCGCTTCGAAGCGAGCTGCCGGCGCGTGAGCTGGCGCTGGAGTCGCGAGTAGCAGAAGCAGCGAGAACCAGAACGCAGGTACCATGCGCTGCGCTAGCCGCCGAGATACGACATCTCGAGCCGCGGCAGGCTGCGCGTGCCAGCCGAGCGCAGCTCTGAATAGCGATCGTCGCGCGCGCGCCAGAAGGCTGCGAGCTTCTCGCTGAGCTCCGCGTCGTCCGTGGAGGCGCGCAGCAGGGCGCGCAGATCCGTGCCGACGCGGGCGAACAGACAGCCGAAGATCTGGCCATCCGCGCTCAGCCGCAGGCGCCCACAATCCCCACAAAAAGGCTGCGTCACGCTGGTGATTACGCCGATTTCCCCGCTGCCGTCCAGGTAGCGGTAGCGCTTGGCGACCTCGCCCGCATAGTTGGCCGAGGCAGGCTCGAGCGGCATTTCAGCGCCAATTCGGGCCACGATTTCACGGCCGCTCAGCACTTGATCCGTGCGCCAGCCGTTGGTCAGGCCGACATCCATGTATTCGATGAAACGCACGATGTCGCCGCTGCCCTTGAAGTGGCGGGCGAGCTCGACGATCCCGCCATCGTTGATGCCACGGCGAACGACCGCGTTGATCTTGATCGGCCCGAAGCCGACCCGATGTGCGGCTTCGATACCCGCCAGCACGTCAGTGACCGGCAGCTCGGAGTCCGTCATGCGCGCGAAGACCTCCGGCGAGAGCGAATCCAAGCTCACCGTGAGCCGGCTGAGGCCCGCATCGCGCAGGGCCTGCGCTTGCTTTGCCAACAGCGACCCGTTGGTCGTCAACGCGATCTCGAGCTCGGGTCGTGCGCGAAGCAGGAGCGTCACTAGCTTGTGTAGCTCGCTGCGCAGCAACGGCTCCCCGCCGGTCAAGCGCACCTTGCGCAAACCGAGTGGCGCGAGTGAAGACACCACTCGCTGAATCTCTTCGAAGCTCAGAATGCCGGCGCGCGGCAGGTAGCGGTGCTCTTGGTCGAAGTGCTCGCGCGGCATGCAGTACCGGCAGCGGAAGTTACAGCGATCAGTGACGCTCACGCGCAGATCCGTGATGGACCTGCCGAGCTGATCGCGGACCGAGTTCATGACTCACTGCATAGCATCGACCTTGGCCGTTTGCCCGCCCGTTGCCCGCCGCTTGCCAGCCGTTTGCCCGCGATCCTTGCGCATGGCCGCCCGAACACCTGCTATTGTCGGCCGCGTGAAGCTCTACTCGTTCGACGGCGTGGACGCCACGCTCGATCTCCTACCGCTCGCGGCGCGGCGCGCGCTGGACGTCGCTGGCCTGAAGGTCTCGCTCGAGGTCTGGCGCGCTCTCCCGCTCGAGGCTCGGCGCGTGATCAGTCAGTCCGGCAGCGCTTCCACGGTCGACAGCGCGCGGGTCGAAGCCGCGCTGGCTCAGGTGCCATTTACGCGCATCGAGAGCAGCGCCGACCCCCATATCTCGGCCGTGCCTAGCGAGCTGTCCGCCACGCTCGGTAACAAACGTCCGATCTCTCAGGCGCTTTGGCATGCGCTCTCACCGCTCGATCGCTATGCGCTGGTCAAGGTCGCGAGTCGCGGCAAGCCGGAGCGGCTCGACGCCGCCTACGCCGAAATCGTGGGCCATAGCGCGCTCTCCACGCACCTCGCGCCCGCTGGCGGCGCGCGCATGGTGGATGTTTCGCAAAAAACCGCTTCGCATCGCCACGCCCTGGCCGAATCACGGATCTCGATGAGCGCGGACGCTTTCGCGCGCGTAAAAACCGCGACGGTGCCCAAAGGCGATGTACTCGGCACCGCGCGGCTCGCCGGCATCATGGCCGCCAAGCGCACGGCCGAGCTGATCCCACTGTGTCACCCACTTTCGCTGACCAAGCTGGAGCTCACGCTCGAACTCGATGACGCGGCCTCTGCCATCGCCGTGCGCGCCACGGTCGAAGCCTTCGACCGCACCGGCGTGGAGATGGAAGCCTTGACCGCCGTCTCGGTTGCTGCGCTGACCGTGTACGACATGCTGAAAGGCATCGATCGCGCGATGGAAATCGGCCCGACCCGGCTGGTTACCAAGAGCGGCGGGCGTTCCGGGGATTTCTCGCGATGAGCTTGTTCGAGATCCGCGAAAGCGAGCTGTCCGTCGCAGAAGTGATCGCGGCGGTGACTCGCCCCGAGGCAGGCGGAATCGCCGTCTTCGTCGGCACCGTGCGCAGCGAGAACGCGGGCTTGCCCGTTACGCGCCTGGAGTATCAGGCGTACGCCTCGATGGCCGCCAAAGAAATGGCGCGAATCGGCGCGGAGATTGCGCTCGAGATCGCGGACGCGCGCTTGGCCGTGCTGCACCGCGTGGGCTCACTCGTGGTGGGCGACGCCGCGGTGATCTGCGCCGCCAGCACGCCCCACCGCGCCGAAGCCTTTCAAGCCTGTCGCCTGTTGATCGATCGCATCAAAGCGCGCGTGCCGATTTGGAAACGCGAACACGGCCCGGGCGGTCCGTACTGGGTGGGCTGGGAAGACGCGCGCTGCGAGCCGGGCGGCGAGCACGGTCACGGTCACGGTCATCGGCACGATCAGTGAGCTGCCGCGGGCCGCGTTGCGCCGAATGCCCTTTTTTTGACGCCGAAGGCTGCGCCGAGACGCGACGGTCGGGTGACCATCGAAAATTTAGCGGAGAATATCCTCTGGCGTGTCCCAATCGCGCAGGGCCCGCGCGCGTTCGTGGTCGAATTCGACGCGTTCGAGCCCGGGTCCCAACTGCTCGAGCGCGTGCATCAACGCGTGTTTACCGAGCGCGAGCGAACGGTCGACGGCCTCGAGGGTAGCGGCCGGCGCATAGGCAGCTGCCAATGGCTGCAACCGATCGTCCACGAAGGGCACGCGCGCTACGGCAGAGAGAGGCAAAAGGAGCGCGGAAATTACGGGTTCGTCCAAGAACGGTAGGTCACACGCCAAGGCCAGTGCCAGCTCGCTGTGATCCGCGCGAGCGCGTAAGAGCAACGCGCGCAGGCCGCCAATTGGCCCCACCGCGACCGGGTCGTCGTGCAATTGTGGCAAGCCGAGGGCGGAGTAGGGCGCCGATTGACCGACGAGGAACGGCGTTGATTCGGGAGCCGAGCGTGCGCAAAGACGCAGCAGACGCTCGATCAATGTTTCCGTGCCGTCCGGTACGCGCAGCAAGCCCTTGGCTACGCCGCCCATGCGCGTGCCCCTGCCGCCGACGAAGATACCGATCGTGATGCGTCGGGTCACAGCTCAGCCAAGCGGATCAACTCCACGCTTTCTCCAGCCGCGAGGCCCGCGCTGTCTTCGGGCAAGATCAAGAGCGCGTCCGCCTGCGCCAAGCTGGCGGCGGAGCCTGAACTTTGGTTGGTCGCGGCGATCGCCAGATCACCCTGCAAGTGCGCGCGATAGAAGCCGGTGCGCCCCGGGTTCTGGCGGAGTGCAGCGTGCAAGCGAGCGCGTCCACGCGCTGGGATCGGTTGCCGGTCACCCTGCATCGCTCGCAACAGCGGCATGCCGAACAAGGCGAAGGTAATTTGGGCCGACACCGGGTTGCCGGGCAAGCCGAGGATCAAGGTTTCTCCGTGGCGACCGAACGCGAGCGGCTTGCCGGGACGGATTCGGACCTTCCAAAATTCGAGCTCTGCGCCCACGCGTGCCAAGGCCGCACGTACCAAATCGTGCTCACCCACGCTGACGCCGCCCACGGTGAGCAACAGATCACTGCCGCGTAACGCGGCGCGCAGCGCCGCCTCGGTGGCTTCCATCGTGTCTCCAGTGCGCGCAGCCAGCACCGGGATTGCGCCTGCTGCCGCGACCAGTGCGGCCAGGCTTGGCCCATTCGAATCGGGAATGCTGCCTGGAGTCGGGGGTGAACCCGGGCTGCGCAGCTCTTCACCCGTGCACAGGATGGTCACTCGCGGGCGGCGCGCAACGAGCAGCTCACTGCGATCCACGGCCGCTGCCAGCCCGATTTGAAATGCGGTCAGCCGCGTGCCCTTGCCGAGCGCGGCTGCGCCCTCCTTTAAATCTTCGCCGCGTCGCCGAATGTGGGCGCCCAGCGCGGGTGGGGCAGCAAAGCTTGCGTGGTCGCCTTCGCGCGTCACTTCCTCCTGCATCACCACGGCGTCGGCCGCCTCTGGGATGGGCGCGCCCGTAAAAATTCTACATGCGCTGCCCGTCACCAGCGGCGGCGCGAGTGTGCCCGCGCGACTCTCGCCGCGCACCGGCAGCGACCAAGGCCCCGCGCCGAGAAACGAGCTACGCGCCACCGCATAGCCGTCCATCGCGCTGTAGTCGAAGCCCGGCAGCGGCGCCCGCGCCATCAAATCTTCGGCAAGAACGCGCCCGACCCCGAGCCCGAGTTCGACGCGCTCACTGGCCATGAGCGGAGCGGATTCGACGATGCGCTGGAGGGCGTCAGCAAAGGGAAGCATGTCAGCAGCATACTACCCTGGCCCTGAAATTCCGCGCTCGTTGCCCAAACTGAAACCGAAACGCGAGTCTGGCGAATTTCGATGGAATGTTGGCCCGGGCTCGTCCGTCTGTCCTGGGTTGCCCGAGTGCCGAGGAGGACGCATGATCTATCAAATGAACAAGCGAGTTCTCGGTGTAGTTGCGCTGCTCGGTTTGGCGTCCGCCGCCAGCGCTGCACCCGCGCACGCGCAAGCCGGCGACACCTGGTTCGACGAGCCT
>DATEPG010000263.1:0-6589 GCA_035273265.1 Polyangiaceae bacterium | reverse complement strand
GTTCACCCTCGACGGCCAGCGCCTGACGGTCGCCCTCGCCGAGATCAAGATGGTGCCGCGGCTCGTGCCTCTGGCCTTCGACCAGCCGGTGATCGCGAGCGGTCCCGTTCGCTAGAGCGCTGGACCGCTGCGCTCGGGTTTGGACTTTTCTGAAGCAACGCCTTCGCTGCTCTCAGCGTCGCGAATCAGTCCCTCCAGCTCGCCCTCGCCCACCACGCCCATTTCGACGGCGCGCACGACACCGAGTTTGTCGATCACGAGCAGCGTCGGCAATCCGGAAACGTCGAAAGCGTTGGCCGCTTCGTTGTCTCCGTCGAAGAGCACCGGGTAACTCGGGCGGTGAGCAGTCAAGTACCGCTGAGCCGCGGCGAACTCGTCACTCGTGTTCACCCCGTAGACGGCGAGCTTCGGACCCGACAAGCGACGCGCCACGCGATCGACGATCGGGGCTTGCTGACGGCAGGGACCGCACCAGCTGGCGAAGAAGTCCAAGACCACGGTTTTTCCCTGCAAATCCGAGAGTCGCTGACTCTTACCGAGGCCCGCTTCCGAGATCCCGCGCAGCACGAAATCTGGCGCGGGGTGGCCGATCAGCGGTGAATTCGAGCGGGCCGCGTGGCGACCCAGCCGCGGCAAGCCGAACAAGCCCAAGCCGACGCTGGCCACGACCACGAGCAAAGCGGTGAGGTAGCCTTGAAACGAATCTCGGTTCGAGTGCGACGCTTTACTCATGAGTCCCGGGACGTAGCTCGAGGCCCACTCGACCCGCAAGTGAAGTGGGCACATCCTCCATGGCTCGCGCGGCCGCGCGCGTCCCGAGTACCGGCAAACGCACTCGCAAGCGAGCGCCGCCCAGATCACTCTGGCCGGCGCGAATCGTGCCACCGTGTTCGATAACGACCTTCTTTACGATCGACAGGCCGAGTCCGGTACCATCGTCCTTGGTGGTCACGTAGGGGTCAAATACGGTTTCGCGCAGTTCGAGCGGGATGCCGGGCCCGTTGTCTTCCACGTCCAAGTTCCAAAACTCGCCGTCCCGCGCCAGACGCACCAACACCCGACCGGCTCCAGCAGTGCGCCCGACCAAGGCCTGAGCCGCGTTGCGCACCAGATTGAACAGCACGCGGCGCAGCATTTGGGCATCGATCAAGGCTTCGCAGGGCCCTTCAGGCACGACGAATTCCACTTTGATATCAGAGACTTGCCCGAGCGAAAGCAGCTCGTCCAAGGCGCTCTCGGAGCTGTCCCGATCCGCACCTCGGATCCCGAAACGCTGAGCTTGTTCGCGCACGAATTCTGCCAGATCGGCGCGAAACAGGCTGGCCTGGGGCAACCGGGCGAAGTCGGAAAACTCCCCGACCAGGCGTCGCAAGGTGCCCACCTCGTCTTCGACGATTTCGAGCGTGGTGTCGACCAGGCGTCGATACTCCGCATCCGAGCCCGAATAGCGACGATGGATCTCCTGAACGGCGAGCGAGATGGGGGTCAAAGGATTTTTGATTTCGTGCGCCAGTCGACGTGCCATCTCCTGCCAGGCACTGATGCGTTGCAGGTACTCGATGCGCGCCCGACTCGACTCGACTTCCCCGAGCATGCGATTGAATGCCCCGGCCAAGTCGGCGATCTCGTCGCCGCCACCTTCGGGCACGCGGATGTTCAAGTCGCCTTCGCCCACCAAGCGCGTGGCTCGTGCAAGCTCCGCAATTCGACGGGACACCCCGCGGGCGAGCAAGCTGCCGACGCCGATGGCAGCCACGATCGTGATACACAAGAGCGCGGTAAAGGCGAGCAGGTAGCTGCGCTCGTCGGCCCCGCGGCGGCGTTCGACTTGTTTATAAGTATCGACGAATTGGCTCATTTCGGCCAGGTCGTCGAAGTGACTCTTGTCCGCCGCGAAGACCGCCAGGAGCTGCGCAGCGTCGTCGGCCTCGGGCCCATCGGCGCTGTCGCTGAGCGCCTTGCCGACTTCGAGTTGGTTTTCGCGAGCCCGGTCGAGTGGTTTGTCGCGCTTCAGCTCGGCCAGCATTGCACCGCCGGCATCCCGGACAGAAAGCGAGACCAAGCTCGGGTGATCGGCAAAGGCGCGTTTCAGCTCGGCCTCGAGTGCGCTGCGATCGCCGGCAGCGGCGGCTCGCCGCAGCCCGGGACGATGCGCGATTTCGGCAGCCTCCTGGCGCATCAGTCCTTTCATGCTGCGCGCGAGCTCTTGATAGAGGCCGAGCGATTTGTCCAGGTGCGCGCCCACGTCAGGGATGAAGAATTTCGCGGACGTCGCGCGCACCATGCTCTCTGCCAGCCAGACCGCAGCCAGGAGCGGGATCAGCGCGGTCAGCACGATCGCGAGCGCCAGGCGACGCCGAATGCGACCAGAGGCTGCCACTAGTCCCGCTCCCGCGGCTGACGGTCGCGCTCGAATACGCCGACCAACGCGGCCCAGGGGTCGAAACCCAGCACTGCGGACAAATCGCGCGACACGAACTCCTCGGCGCGCCCGAGCATCGGTGCGAGCGCGCCGCCCGCGCCAAATCGCTCGGCGAGCCCGCGTAAACCCGCAAAAGCAGCCCGCCCGACATCCAGTCCGAGTGGCACCGCCAAACCCGGGCTGACCGGGGAGAGCAGCAGATCACGCGCCGCGACCGCGAGCGCAAAGGCGCCCGGCGCGGGGTCCCTGGCTAGCGCCTGGAAGGTGAGCAGCTCGCCGAACACGCCGAGCGCCAAGGGAGCCACATTGCGCTCAGCGGCGCTCGCAAAGTGGCGATAGTCTCGCCGGAAGTCACCCGACAAGAGTCCCATTTCGGAGCGGAGTTCGTCGGGACCGACGATCCGATCGAAGCCCATGCCTCGGCGGCGCGCAACCAGCCCGGTGTACAGCTCGCCGTGTCGAAACACGCCCAGCGCCACCGCCCGTCCGTCGCCGCAAAACAGGTCGAGGGCAGTGTTGATCACACGTGAGCCGGGTATGGGAATGTCGGCGAAGCGCTTGGGCCACATCGCCACCAAGCCCTCGGCTTCGAGTTCGCGAAGCGCGCGCGAAAGTTCCAGGGCCTGCTCCAGGTACTCCTGCCCGGGCCGCAGGCGTTCGGCAAAGCGCTCGACGAGCTCTTCGAGCGCGCCGGCCGCGAGCTCCACGGCCCAGCTTGCATCGAAGCGACCCGCAAGCTCGGGCAACTTCATCGGCCACTCGACGAGGCGCAGGTCCAGCCGGCCGCGCTTCGTGTGCACCAGCTTGCGAAGTCGGTTGCCGGTCGTGACCGCTACCACCCCGCCGCGGCCCGCCTGACCGTGCGTCGCCTGATCGTCGCCTAGGGCGCGGGGCGGCGCACGAAACACGTCCGCCAGGCGCTGCCAGTCAGTAGCGGTGAAGCCTTCGAACGAGACGTCCTGCGTGATCACGACGCAGGGAGTATAGTCACAGGCCATGCTTGACCAGGACAGAACCCCCGAAGCAGCCGACTTGGCTGCTTTCTTGGACGCCTCGAACACCCCGTACCATGCCGTGAGCGAGCTCGCTCGGCGCTTGACGGCCGCTGGTTTTCGAGCCTTTCGCGAGCGAGACGCCTGGCAAGTGGAGCCCGGAACGCGCGCCTTCGTGGTGCGCGCCGGCGGCTCGCTCGTCGCCTTCGAGGTCGGAAGCAAGTCGCCAGCCGACGCCGGCTTCGTGTTGATTGGTGCGCACAGTGACTCGCCAAACCTACGACTCAAGCCGCTACCGGACCTGACCAGCGTCGGCTACCGTCAACTGTCGGTCGAGGTCTACGGCGGCGTTCTCTTGTCCACTTGGCTGGATCGCGATCTGTCCGTCGCCGGGCGCGTGGTGTTCGCCGACGGGCGCGCCGAACTGATCGATCTGAAGCGCGTCGTGTGCCGCATTCCGAATTTGGCGATTCATCTGAACCGAGACGTGAACAGCGCGGGTCTTCTGCTCAACGCGCAGACCCATTTATTGCCCGTGCTCGGCTTGGAGTCCGACGCCGGGGGCTTCGCCGAGCTCTTGACGGAGGGCCTTGCCAACACCGCCTCCCACGGAGCGCGCGTCGAAGACGTGCTCGGCTTCGACTTGTGCTTGTATGATACGCAGCGCGCAGCGTTCGCCGGTAGCAAAAACGAATTCTTGTTCTCCAGTCGACTCGACAACCTGGCCTCGTGCCATGCTGCCCTACGGGCGTTGCTGAGCGCCTCGCCCGCGGCGGAAGCGACTCGAATCATCGCTATCTACGATCACGAAGAGGTCGGCAGCCAAAGCGCCTCCGGTGCACGTTCGCTGTTTCTCTCGGACTTGCTCGAGCGGCTGGCGCGCAGCGGCTCGCCGGGGGACGAAAGCGCTTTGCCACGCGCGATTTCCCGCTCGCTCTTGGTGTCTGCGGACATGGCCCACGCGCTGCATCCCAATTACCCGGACAAACACGACAAACAGCACCGGCCCCTGCTCGGAGGCGGCCCGGTAATCAAGGTCAACGTCAATCAGTCGTACGCCAGCGACGGCCCTGCGGTAGCCGCCTTCAGCGCCGCCTGCCGCGCCGTCGGGGTCGCCCCCCAGCACTTCAGCTCACGCAACGACACCCCCTGTGGCAGCACCATCGGTCCGATCTCTGCGGCTCGGCTCGGCATACGCGCGCTAGACGTCGGCAACCCGATGCTCAGCATGCACTCGTGCCGGGAGATGGCCGCGACGAGCGACGTCGCACCGATGATTCGCGTGCTCACCCAGCTGTTGTCGGAGTTTCGCGGCTTCGACTCGGCGATCTGATGGTCGGCATACGCCGGGGCAAGCTAGGTGCGCCAGCGGGGCCACGGCGCTGACGAGGCGACTCGGTGACCCCAGACCAGAAAGTTGGCGCGCGCCGGTCAATCTCGCGGCTGCTCCTGGGCCGCGGCCGGGAGACAATCAAACCTGTAGATCAAGCCGAGCAGCGGCAAGCGTCGCGGATGGCAAGCGTAGGTAACTCTCTTTCCGCAGGCACGGATGCTGAGCAAGGAGCAGCCTCCCATCGGAAAGCCACCACTGACGTCCCTCGATGGGCAATTCAGGTCGTGTGCCGCCGCGCGCTCGGCGGAGGCGAAAGCCCAAGCGCAGAAGCCTGCGCCTTGGCGCAGCCAGTACAGACCGCCGAGCACCAGGAAAGCGAGTGCTGCGGCGAGCAGTCGCAAACGCCCTCGGCGGGTCATTTGTAGAAATAGTAGCGACCGCGATTGGGTCCGGCGAGATCGATCAACAAACCCCAGGTGATCGATCTCAGCGTATAGCCAGTGGCTGCGTCGTAAATGAAGGTGCGAAACTCGAAGTGCCCGCGCCGGCCGGCGCCGCCGTAGTAAAGCGGGTAAGGGTCGCTTTCGCCGTGAAAGCCCGGCTCGTCACTGAACGAAGCGATGCTCGGACCGCCCCAGTTCCAGTCCCAAGATCCGTTACCTCCGTACCAGTCTTGCCCGTCCCACCAATCCAGATGGCCGATCTGGCCGTCCGGGGTCCAACTGAAGTTCTCGTGCTCCGGACCCACGTAATGGTTCGTCTCGACTCGGCCGCGCTTTACCTGCCGAATGCAACATTGGCTCTCGTCGCAGCCCTCTGCCAGCTCGACGTTGAAGCTGACCGGTAAGTACAGCGTCGTCGATTTGAAGAAAGTGCCAGGCCAAGAAATACTCCAAGGACCGAACTTGGCCTTGAACGCTGTGACGCGGCATTTCGTTTTGACTCCCGCCGGGGCCGGCTTATCGAGCGGTACGGACGCTGGCATTTTCCCCAAGGCGATGATCCATCAAACGGGCGCAGCGTGCAACCGTAGACCCCTCTACACCGGTCGAAGTAGCGAGAATGAACCGAGAGCGGCTGTGACGGGAAAGGGGATTTGGAACCCTTCGAACGCTCCAGCAATCATATCAAGCGGCACGCGACCTTGCACACTCAGGCGCGGAATCCAAGTCGAAGGGCGACTCAGCGCGCGCGAGCCGCGCGAAGCGCGAACAGGCGTGCTTCGGAGCCGACTACGGCGCGCAGCCCGGTTGAGTCGCACACTCGAGCGAGCTCAAGGTGGAGCATTGGGCCGGAGTTCCGGCGCACGCGGTCCAAGAGCAGCCGGCTTCGTTCGAGCAGGCGATCGCGCCAGTGTTCGTCGCGCATTCCGAGGCCGTTCCGCTGCACGCTGTACCGTTCCAGGAGCAGCCAGCGGACGTGTTGCAGAGTGCGGCCGCGACGTGCGTCGAGCAAGCCGCTGGCGTACCCGTGCACGCCGGTGTCCAAGTACACCCGGAGTTGCCACAAACCGCGGCGGTGGCGAGCGCTGTACACTCGGTAGGGGTCCCAGTACACGAAGTGGCGAACACGCAGCCTGCGATTTTTCCACACTCGATGGCGTCAGGCGCCGAACTGCAGGTCTTCGGTGTCCCTGCGCAACTGTTGGTCGATTGACAGCCTTTGGCGACTCCGCACTGTTGAGAGGAAAGACCCGAGCAGGCTGACGCCGTGCCCGTACAGACCGGGGCTGCTCCACCCGAGCCGGAGTTTCCCGCGACTGCTCCGCCGCCTCCCCCGGTTGCGCCGCCGCTGGCGATCGCTCCGCCGCTGCCGGCGATCGCTCCGCCGCTGCCGGCGATC
>DATEPG010000262.1:0-18301 GCA_035273265.1 Polyangiaceae bacterium | reverse complement strand
ACTTTGCAAAGTGAAACCCGTCGACGGCAGCATCGACACCACGACCGATAAGGCGCTGCTCTTCTCGGGCATGGCGAACGTCACCATCCCTCAGGGCATGGAAATCTGGTCAGACCCGCTCGACTTTACGCTGCCGGCATTGGGTAACGTCACCATCACCACGGCCTTCGGCAGCGTTCCCGGCGCGCTTACCTCCCACGCGGGTGCGAGGACCGACTCCTATGTGCAAGCGAACAGCACCGATGTCAGTGCGGCCAACCTGACTTCGGCCCCGCACAACCAGCATTGGTTCTTCATCTCGGGCATGGACGTGATGGCCCCGGCGGCGGCCAAAGGCATCGTTGCCATCGGTGATTCGATCACGGATGGCCGCGGCGTGGATCCCAACGCGAACAATCGTTGGACGGATATTTTGGCCGAGCGCTTGCAGGCAAATCCCGCGACCGCGAATGTATCGATCATGAATCAGGGGATCGGAGCCACGAATCTGGTGGGGACTGGCGACGCAGCAGAAGCTCGCTTCGCGCGGGACGTGTTGGGACAGAGCGGCGTCAAATATGCCATCGTCTTCGGTGGGGTGAACGACATCGGCAACGGCAACGACAGCACGTTCGCGTCGATGAAGGCTGTCTACGACAAGTTGATCAAAGCCGGTCGCGACAAGGGATTGCTCGTCTATGGAGGCACTATCCTTCCGTTCGGAGCGAACGCCCCTCCGCTGAGCTCCCCGGGTTACTATACTGCGGCTCACGAGACGATCCGTCAGCAGGTAAATACGTACATCAAAGGCGGAGCGTTCGATGGGGTCATCGACTTCGATGCCGCGCTCACGGATGGCGGGAACCCTCCTAAGCTGCAAGAGGCCTTCGCCGCGTGGAGCCAGAAGGACGGCCTGCACCCTGGTCCTGTTGGCTACAAGAAGATGGGCGACTCGGTAGACCTGACGCTGTTCACGAAGTGATGCGTATGGCCTGACGGCTGAGCTTGGCCCGCGTGTCTAGCGAGCCAAGCTTGGCGCAGTCACGGCAGGTGCACGATCCACGCTTCGCCGATCGAGCCGTGCGCACCGACGCCGACGACGAACTTGCCGTCGTCGGAGACGCCCGTGGCCGATTCGAGGGTCCAATCGCTGGTCAGATCAGGCGTCGAACTGAGTAAGGACTTGACTGTGTGTCCTCCGGTGTCGTTCCAGAGCATCGCGACCGAAGGATTCGATTGGCTGCCGACGATGACGCTGCCATCGAGATTCACGGCTGCCGCCGAACCGAACATCGGCCCCCCGCCGAGCAGTGTCGGGGAATGCGAAGCCCCCGACCACTTGACAGCGACCTGGCCGTACAAGATATCAGACTCCAGAGAGGCTGAGCCGACGATGACCTTGCCGTCCGTGCTCACATCACTTGCGATGCTATAGACCCAAGCCGAGAGTACTGGGAGTGCAACCAAGCCAGTGGTTGCTGTCCAACGAATCGGCGTGTTGCCACTGCTATTGTGATACCCCACCGCTACGGAGCCGTCGCCGTTAGTTCCCAGCAGTTGGGTACTTCCGCCTGGCAAAAACGGTCCGAGCAAGGTCGCTGCCGCGCCCACCTTTCGGACTGCGTGGGGATACGCGCTGCCGACGAGTACTCTTCCGTCCCAGCTGATGTCGAGGAAGTTACCGCTTGCCGGAGTATCCACAGGAGTTGAAATCCCGCCGGGGCTATACAGAAAGTGCGCGCCCTCGCACGAAAGCAGCACGTTGCCCGTGGAGTCGATACCTACTGGACCGCAATTGCCGGTTGCTCCCTGAGGGTTTGCAATGAACTGCAGTTCCCCCCCGTTGACGGAGCGAAACATATGCCGCGACGATCCAGTCATCGGCACAGACACACCGACCACCACACTACCGTCGTGGCTGATTTTGGCTTCGCGGCTATGCCAATCACCCTGTAGCTTCCCCAAACCGCGAAACACCTGAAATTCGCAACGCTTCCCGTTGAAGCGCGCCGAACAAACACAAGCATTTACGCTGTTACAGATCCCGTCGTTGCTGCAATCCGCATCCGCGAGGCAGGTCACGCATTGCGAACCCGAGCCTGACTCCTTGCACTTCGGAGTGTCGCCCACGCAGCCAGTAATCGTCGGCGCGTAGCTGCACTGGCCGGCGCTGCAAGTGCCGCTCGAAGCGTACGTGGTGCGCGTGCTCGCGTCCTTGCACTCCGCGGCGGGCGGGCTGTCGCACACTTTTCCGACGCACAAGTCCGCTGGTTCGTCGGGAGCGCCGGCCATGCCAGCGGCTGCCGCGTCGCTCTCGGCGCCGGCGGCGCCGGCATCTCCACCCTGTGAGGGCCCGCTGCCACCCGCGCCTCCGCGCTCACCAGCGGTGTTGCCCGAACCGGCGCCGTTGTTGTTCTCGGCTTGGCCGCCCGCGCCAGCGCCCGCGGCCTTGAAATTGCGGGCGCTGGTTCCACAGCCCACGACAGAGAACCCTACGAGTGCACACAGTGTAAGCCCCGACTGACACGGATGCCTAAGGCCGGAACGAGAAAACGACGCCTCGAACGGAACGCGCGCGCTTAGCCACAAAAAGCCGAAAGGCGCGGCTCGTTTCCGAGCGGCGCCTTTCGTTGCGTTTACTGGAGCTAAGCGGAACTCAGAACAGCAGCATCACGCGAAAGCGACCGCTGATAGAGGTGTTCGTGTAGATGCCCTTGTTGAAGTCTTCGACGTGGTTGCTCGCGCGCGAGAGCACGAACTTGAAGTAAAGCTGATTCCAGAGCGTGTATTGCGCGGCGGCGAACATCTGGAGTTGTTCGTTGGTGTCGACCTTTTGATAGTGCGGACCCATGGCGCCGTCCGGGCGGAAGTTCTCGCGCGTGTTGTTGAAGGCGCCCAAGCCGAACACCAGGGGTTCGTAGCCTGGGCTCGCATTCACGAAGCCACCGTAGGTCGAAACGGTATCGCTGCCAGTGATATCCGGTTGCCCCTTGTTGTCGACCACGTCATTGAAGCCGCGGGCGAAGCTGCCGCCGAACTCGACCCAGGGATTGATCACGAATTGCGCGGCGAAACCGTAGCCATTCCTGCGAACGTTTTGCAGAGCTACCGCATCTTGTGTCTTGGCTTTGCCGTACTCCAAACCCGCCTTGAGCTTCATCCAGCCGATGTCGAAGATGGCGCTGGGACGAATATCGAATTGGTTCGGGGTTGAGGTGGCGTTACCGGCGCCCATGTGGCCGAGCACCTCCGCACGCAGGTACTTGGTCGGGTAGACGTGCACCGCGTAGCCGCCGAGCAGGTTATCCTGGCGATCCCAGAAGTAACTGAGCCCGTAACCGTCCGTGGGGCGCCCGGCTTGACCGGTGACGATCCAGGCGCCCTGGCGCTCGAGCGTGTTCTGGTCGAGGCCCATACCGAAGTGATTGGCGATTTCCCAACCCTGAAAGCGCCCGACCGTGATGTCGAACACGTTCCACTTGCCGATGCGCAGGAACAAATCGTCGGTGTTGCTGAGGGTCTTCGTCAGCGGATCCGGTTGCGTATCGCCCTTAACGACGATCTCCGCGTTACCCTGGACGAACCACCCGCCAGCTGCGTTGTAGGTGGGGGTTACGCGCAGCACGCCGCGGGTTTGTGTCGCCCAACGATTCTGGTCGCTGTCGCCCTTGGACTCCGCGTTGATGTGCGCGTAGCTGAGATCGTTCCAAAGTGACCCGGACACGCCGATGCGCAAGCCCGGCTTGCTGTTGATCATCGGCATGTACGGCCACTGCTGACCGTGGAAAGTGAGCCACATCGAGCCGTACTTGATGCCGCGCGTTTGCACGGCCGGGTAGGCCGAACCGGGCAGGTTCTCGATGCCCAGGATCGACACGAGCTTTTCCCGTTCAACGCTCGTGCCGGATGCCGTCGTCTCCGTGGGCGGGGCTTGCGGCTCCGGAGGGGCCGCTTCCGTGGCTGCCTTTGCGGGATCGACCGCGGGTTTCTCCGCGGGCGTCCCTGCCTGAGCGTCCGCCGGCGCGGCCGTGCCGTCGTCCGCTGCTGGTGGGGTGGTTGGAGGAGTAGCCGGCTCATCCTGCGCCAGCGCTGGCGCATTGAAGCTCAGGCAGAGCGAACCAATAGACAGGGCTATAGCGAGCCCACACCGATTTCGTCGAGAAGTCATGCTTCTAAATTCCGATTCCGATTCCGATTCGATTCAGGTTCCGCGGGGTGTGTCGAGGTACTGGCTCTCGCTCAGTCGCCCTTGATGGTCAGCTTGCCGACGGTGGGTGAGGTCTCGGCGTCGTCGGCATTCTTGCCGACTAGAATCGTGTATTCGCCGCTATCGGTGATCCACTTGCCGCTCTCGTTGCCTTCCCAGCGACGCAGGTCGCGAATGCGCAAGGGCAGATGTGCCGTTGCTGTCATGCCTGCCTTGACCGCAATCTTGGCAAAGCTCTTGAGTTCCTTGACCGGGCGCTCGCCGGTGATGCCGGTCGGCTTGGCCGGCGGCTTCACGAACAGCATCGCCACCTCTTCGCCGTCCTTGGCGGAGTCGTTCTTGATGTCGACCGTGATGTCCACGACGGCTTCCTTCGAGGCCTGCTCCACTTGGCACGGCACCATCAGGTTCGAGTAGGTGAACTTGGAATAGCTCAAGCCGTGACCGAACGGGAACACCATGGCTGGGGCCTGGCCCGCTGCCTTGCGGCGATCGTACTCGCGGTAGCCGAAGAAGTAGCCCATCTCGGTGCCGAGGCCTTCGCTCCTGAACGGCATCTTGTCGAGCTCCGTTTGCGTCGGCCAGGCCAAGGGCACCTTACCGCTGAAGTTCGCGCCATCCACGGCGAAGATCAGCTTGCCGAGCGCCAGGCCGGCGCGATGACCGCCGTAACCCGCCCAAATCGTCGCCTGC
The DNA here is from genome assembly GCA_035273265.1 of Polyangiaceae bacterium. Classification (GTDB taxonomy): domain Bacteria; phylum Myxococcota_A; class Polyangia; order Polyangiales; family Polyangiaceae; genus PMG-095. The sequence goes on along the minus strand of DATEPG010000262.1, from coordinate 13,422 downwards.
TTCTTGTTGGCGTGGTTCAGCCAGGGCAGGTTCACGATTGAACCCGACTCGATCATGATGATCGTCGGCTTCATCAGATCCAGCACGGCGGTGATTAACTCGTTTTGCCCCGGGGGGAGGTTGAGCGTGCCGCGGTCGCCGCCGGACGCGATGGCATATTCCTCACCTTCGTCTTCCGGCGTGTAGCCGACGACGACCACGACCGTGTCGGCGGCCATGGCCGCTGCTGCAGTGCTGCCGCTGGTCACGGTGCGCGTCGCACCCGCGGCCGTTTGGATGCCGGCAAACGGCCCGATCGTCGTGGCGGGGTCGCCGTTGACGCGAGCGGAGCCGCGATCGCCGAGCGAAGGGTCGATCGCGAATTTGTAGATACAAGGTCCGCGTTGCCCCGCTTCGGGAGGACAGCTCTTCGGCACGGATGAGCTAACGAGCGAGAAAGATTGCTCCGGGCCGACCACGGCGATGCTCTTCGCTTCCGCGCCGAGCGGCAGCACGGGCATATCTGCCGGACCATTGTGAACCAGCACGGCGGATTTGATCTCCGACTCTTCCGCCAGAGCTTGGTGCTCCTTATTGTCGATCGACGCGCCGGTCATCGTGGATACCGGTGGCTTGATGCTCCAGCCGTCCGAAGTGGTAGCGGTCTTGAAGCGGTACTTCTGGCGGAGCACACGCCGGGCCGCGTCGCGGACCAGATCCTGATTGGCGTTCGCGAGCGTGTCAGTCGAGTAGTGAAGCGTCCACGGCACCTCGATGTCCATGCCCGCGTTCACGGAGTCATTGGTCACGCTTTGGGCGATACCTGTGCTGTCCGGTACCTCCTGATCGCCGGGCATGGCCCACCAATCCGAGAGCACCATGCCGAGGTAGCCCATGCCGCCCTGCTCGACCGGCGCCTTCAAGAGGTCGCGGAGCAAGTGCTTGTTCTCCGTATTCTTGACGCCGTTGATCTTGTTGTACGACGCCATGATGCAGCCGACGCCGCCGTCCTGCACGACCATCTCGAAGTGGCGCGCGTAGATCTCGCGCAGCGTCTGCTCGTTCATGATCGCGTCCTGCGACGAGCGTTGCTTCTCGATGTTGTTGGCCGCGTAGTGCTTGGCGCAACCGGTCACGTACTCTTGCAAGCCGACGGTGTACGCGGTCGCCATGCGGCCGGTGTGATACATGTCCTCGCCGTAGGTTTCCTGGGTACGACCCCAGTATGGGTGGCGGATGATGTTCATACACGGCGCGAGCAGCATGTTGTTCAGGGAGGCCGCTGTCTCGTCACCGGAGGCTTGACCGACGCGCTTCTCGAGCGCCATGTCCCAGGAGGCCGCGCGGATGGACGCTGCGGGGAACACGGTGGCGTAGTCCTTGCCGTCGGTCTTGCGGTTGTTGGGCTGACCAGCGTCGAGATTCACGCCGCGGCCCGCGTCGCGGTAGTTGTAGCCGCGGATCCTGCCTACGCCCGGCACGTCGTAGTCGGGGCTACGCTCGATATCGAAGTAGTCCTTGTTGCCGACGGGAATGCCGATCATCTGGCTGGCTCTGCCGGCCGGGTCCATCGCGTTGAGCGTACTCTCCACCTTTTCCATGGTGTCGGCAGGCTCGGAGTATGCCGCCATAAAGGCCTTGTCGAACTGCTGCGACGCGACCGTGGTGCAAGCAAACTGCGGCAAGTTGGCCACGTTGCCGGCACCAGCGCTGCTGTTGCCGTTGCCAGCGCTGCTGTTGCCGCTGCCTGCTTCAGAGCCGGAAACGCCAGTCTTCTTCGCCTTGTCGTAGGCGTCCAGCGTCGCGCTCGTGTGACCACACGAAGCAGCTACGGCGAGGAGCAAAAAGGACGGGATCACTGCGCGGGTAGTGGGCATGGACCGACTCATGGACATGAACTCCTTAGGACGATATAGATCAAAAAGCTAAAAGGGACCCAAGCGAGGCAAGGCGCCGACGTGCCTCGCGCGTCGTTCCAAACGGCGCCTCCTGCGGGGCCGCGGACCTTAGCGCATGACGAGTCAATTGGAACTTCTCGTTTACAAACTAAAAGGAAGAAACTCGTAAGCTAGGGGAAGAATTTTGGACCGACACTTCAGCTCGCGCTGAGCGAGAGCCTCCGGGCGTCGGTCCGAGGCTTTCTTAATGAACGAGAGAGCCTTCGAAACGAAGCACGCGCTCCGTTCTGGCATGGGTAGAATTCCCGGAAGGCGTCAGGTTGATCACGGAGCCGTTCGAAATTCACATTCGTCGGACTATCTGCTTGGTCGGACCGACTTTTGTCGGAGCCCGCCCTTTAAGGAAAGTCCCGTTCCTCGCAGACCGAGGTGTTGAGTCGCGAAATCCGCTTCGCACGTCCGGGCAGGGCACGACGCAACTGTCAGGGGCTACGCCGAGTCGCCCGCATGATGCGCTCGAGTTCGGAACGCGCTAGACGGGCGAGGGGCGTCCGGGATGAGGGCGCGCTTGGGGTCGGCTGATGGGATGAGGGCGCGGTTGGGTCGGGTGATGGGATGAGAGACGGAAAATTGTGGTGCTTCTCGATCGCGGTCTGCGTGGGCTGCGCGCTGGGCTTGGCTCCAGCACGGGCATTAGCCCAAAAGCCAGAGGTTGTCGCACCGACGCAGCTGGCGGCCGAGCCCGTGCCCTACCCAGCGGGCGCACAGGGCGCGGCGGAAGTCGTGCTCGAGCTGGTGATTGCGCAAGACGGCAGCGTGGACGACGTGAGCGTGCGCGAGGGTAGCGAACCCTTCGCGAGCGCGGCGCGGCTTGCCGTTACGGGCTGGCAATTCACGCCGGCCACTCGGAACGGCATTCCGATTCGGGCGCGCATCACGGCCAAGGTATCCTTCCGTGAACCGGTCGTGATCCCAGCGGCAGCTCCGCAAGACTCCCCCACCCCCGCTGGCAAGGCGACGGGCGAAGCAGCGGCAAGCGCGCCCGTCGAGCCGGCGCCCACCGAGATCCGCGTGCTCGGTGAGGAACGCCAGGAGCTCGGTTCCCTGCACATCCCACGCAGTGAAACGCGCTTGATCCCGGGCGCGTTCGCGGATCCGTTTCGCGTCGTCGAGGTGCTGCCGGGCGTAGCACCGGTGCTGAGCGGCATTCCGTACTTCTATGTGCGCGGCGCGCCGCCGGGTGACGTCGGTTATCGCATCGACGATATCCCCGTGCCGCTGCTGTTCCACGTGGGCGCCGGACCCTCGGTGATCGCGCCAGCGCTGGTGGATCGCGTGGATCTGTTTCCGGGCGCCTATCCCGCCGAACATGGCCGGGTCGCGGGCGCGGTGATTGCCGGCGAAACGATGGCGCCCAGCAACGTCGCGCGCGGCGAGGCCCAAGCGCGCATCTTCGACGCGGGCGCGATGATCGAGCAGCCATTCGCCAACGGCCGCGGCAGCGTGTTGCTGGGCGGGCGCTATGGCTACACGCAAGCCATTTTGTCCCTGGTCGCGCCGGACTACGGCCTCAATTATTGGGACTACCAAGCGCGCATTGCTTACCGCATCAACGCCACCGACACCCTGTCGGCGTTTGCGTTCGGCGCGCTCGATCGGCTGAACAACGAAGCCATCCAGCGCAAGTTGTTCGACACGCAGTTTCACCGCCTGGATCTGCGTTGGGATCGGCACACCGAACAGAGCCACGTGCGCTTGGCGTTCACGCTCGGCGCCGACCACATTCTGAACGGTCAAGAAGGCCCCACTGGCGCGGGCAGCGAACTGCGCGACAACACGGCGCGGGTCCGGCTGGAGGCCAGCCATCGCCTGAGTCCGCAGCTGCGCCTGCGTGGCGGCGCCGACGTGGGCGCCATGAACGTAAAGACCGAAGTCGACGTTTTCGGGCCGAAAGTCGTGACCCAGCCGACGCGCGTGGACTTAGCAGGAGGCGCCTATGCGGACGCCATCTGGCGCCCCGCGCGCGGCGTCGAAATCGTGCCCGGCATGCGCCTGGATGTGGCGCGTGCCCGGCTGAAAAATCATCTCTTCGTGGAACCACGCCTGGGCACGCGCCTGCGCGTCGCGCAGGGCGTGTCCTGGGTTTCGGCCTTCGGTCTGGCGCACCAACTGCCGACGCAATCGGTTCGCGTGCCGGGCCGCGCACCGAACGGTCTCGAACTAGCGGAGCAAGAAGCGTGGCAAGCCACCTCTGGTGTCGAGTTCGTGTTGCCGGCCAGCATGCTCGGCAAGGTCAATTTGTTTCACTCTTGGATCGACGCTCTCGACTCAGACCTCAGCGGTCGCAGCTATGGTGCCGAGTTCTTTTTGCGCCGCAACTTCAGCGAACGCCTGGGTGGCTTCGTCTCGTACACGCTCTCGCGCACGACCTATACCCGCCAGGCGCAAACCAACCAAGCCGAGTTCGATCGCCCCCACGTGTTGTCCCTCGTGCTCGGCTATGACTTGGGGCGCGGCTTTCGCCTGGGCGTCCGTTCGTTGTACGAGTCGGGTCGCCGCTACGCGGTAGCCTGCCCCACTCCCGACTGTGGCCCAGGCGATCCACTCGCCCCAAGACGCTTCGTCGCCCAAGGTCGCACACACAATTTTTTCCGCTTGGACCTGCGCTTCGAGAAGCGCTGGCAATTGGCCGCCGGGCGCTGGATCTCCGGCACCTTCGAGTGGTTCAACGCGACGCTCTCCAAAGAGACCGACAACGTGACCTGGGATCCGGTGCGCGGCGGCCTAGTCGAAACCGATCGCAGCCCGCTCACACTACCGAGCATCGGCATCGAGGCCGGCTTTTGATGCTCCAATCGGTACCGGTAACGGGGCTGATTTGCGTTGCTGTCATTTCGAGCTTGCTCGGGGGCTGCGGCGCCCGGGACGGTCTCGAGAACCTCGTAGGAATTGGGGTGGCTTCCGACGCAGGCAGCGCAGCCACGAACTTGGCGGGATTTGGCGGTCGAGCGCCAACATCGCCAACCGAGCAACTTTGTGGCCCGAGCAACGCCACCTGTCGGGCCTCTGAGTATTGCGGTTACCCGTTGGGCAATTGCCGAAGCGCCGCCGACTCCGGTTCGTGTGTCGCTCGGCCCATTGAGTGTTCGCAAAGGTACATGCCGGTCTGCGCCTGCGACGGACGGCCCTACGACAACAGTTGCCTAGCCCAAGCGTCCGGCGCGGACCTCGCGACGAGTGGCTCGTGTGTCATTGAGGCAGCGCTAGCCAATGGCTGGTTGCCGTGCGGAGGATCCAGTGCTGCGAACCCACAGCTCGCCTATTGCGAAATAAGTCGGAGCGCTCGGGACGGTATAACGGACTTCAACGGGAACATTCTCCCGCCTGCGTGCATGGCCCAAGCCTCGTCCGCGAATGCTTCGTGCGCTTGTTTCCCGAAGGATACGCCGTGCCTGGAGGGCTGCACGGTCACTCGCGTCGGGAGTTTTTGGGCCTTTACGCTGATCTGCGCGCAGCCGCGTTGAGGCCCAGCGTTCTCCCTCATCGCAACGCGCCGCCGAAGGCTGCGACGGAGCGCGACGTATCGCGTGACCATCAACGATCAACCGTTCAATGACGAGGTCGACCGCGGTGGCGTTAGCGCGGAGTCGCTCCCGACGTTGGGAGTGGCGGCTTCGGGCTTCGAGCTTCGAGCTTCGAGCTTCGAGCTTCGAGCTTCGAGCTTCGAGCTTCGAGTTTCGAGCTCCGAGTTTCGAGCTCCGAGTTTCGAGCTCCGAGTTTCGAGCTCCGAGTTCCGAGTTTCGAGCTCCGAGTCGCGTTCGCGTTTGCGTTTGCGTTTACGTTTGCGTTTGCGCGGCGCGTCTGCGCGTGTGCTCTGGCGCAGCGTGGCGTTGCGACCCCACGCGATCGTCCGAGTTTTTTCCAAATTTCGAGCCGCAGCGGTCGATTGGGCTTGACGAAGATTCTGGGGATCGGACGTGCGAGAAAGGAAGAGGCACGAAGATTGGCGCACGGGAGCGCGTGGGTTGGGCGTGGTCGAGCGATCACGATGGTCGTCGAGCCGAAACGAATTTCGCGCTTGAAACGAGCGCTATTGGCGTTCTGCGAGCTCAAAAAAGTGCGTGATACACGAAAGGAATGGGAGCGCACGAGTATCGATTGAAGTCATTGGCGGATGATGAACTCTTGGCGGGGCTTGCACGCATCGTGGGGCGTCGCAACCAAATCACGGCTGAGTTTCTTGCGTACTTGGCCGAGCTCGATCGGCGGCAGCTATTTCTCGATCTCGGATTTTCGTCGCTGTTCGAGTATTGCGTGGAGGCGCTTGGATTGTGCGAGTCAACGGCGGGGCGCCACATCGCAGCAGCGCGCGTGTGCCGCAATCATCCTGAAGTGTTTGGGATGGTGGCGAGCGGCGCGTTGCATGCTTCGGCGCTGAGTTTGCTCAGGAAGCATTTGACTGGCGAGAACGCGGGAGAGCTGTTCGAGCTGTGTCAGCGGATGAGTGCGCGGAAGGTAGAGGAGTTGCTCGCGGCGCGCTTTCCGAAACCTGACGTGCGTGATTTGGTGCGTCGCTTACCGGCTCGAGGCGGGCTCACGCTCAACGTCGAGAGTGCTTCGGAGGGGTTGAAAACGGAAAGTTCGCCGCGTGAGCCGTTGGCCCCATCGGCGTCGGGAGCGGGGCCTGAACCGATGGAGGGGCAGAAATCACGCCGGCTCGAGCCGCTTTCCGCGGATCGTGATGGCGTGCATTTCACGGCAGATGGCGAGTTTCGCGAGTTGCTCGAGCGTGTGCGTGGGCTCGCGGGGCATCGGCTGCCCAGCGGCGATCTGATGACCTTGCTCAAGCGCGGGCTCGAGGCCTACGAGCGCGAGCTTTCGAAGAAGCGCTTTGCATTGGGCAGGAAGCCGCGCCTCGGTCGAGACGTGGCGCTCGCCGCTCCGGCTCTCTCTAAGGCTGAGCTCTCCACGCCCGCTCGACCCGCGCCCGCTTCGGAGGCAAGCCGGCGCTCGAGCCTGAACTCGACACGTAGGCGTCATTGCCCGGCGGGCATTGCGCGCGCGGTGTATGTCCGAGACGGGAAGCAGTGCAGCTTTGTCTCGCCGGATGGGCGGCGGTGCAGCGCGCGTCGCTGCTTGGAGCTCGACCACGCCGAGCCTTGGGCGGTAGGCGGCGAGTGCACGGTTGAGAATCTTCGGCTGCGCTGCAGAGCTCACAATCAACGGTATGCGCGGCAGTATTTTGGAACATCTCGTATCGATGCAGCGGTGCGTCAGTCATCTGATCGACGCAAGTTGGGAAAGCTCACCGGGTGATGGCGCCGGTTAGCTAGGCGTTGTCCGCTCTAATGAAAGAGGCCATTAGCCGGACAACGAATTGGATTATTCGCCGAGGCGGCGATAGGGCCAGGGCGCCATATCCAAGTGAAAGTGCGTGCGGTGTGCGGGGTCTGGGGGGCCGATGACGCCGCGAAACAGGTCGCCTCCGCTCAATGATTGGCTGAGTCGCGTGAAGAAGAGTTGATGGCGGTCGCTCACCGGGGTGGCTTGCTGCGGGGGCAAGTAGTCGCGCAGGACCGTGAGGGTGAATGCGGCTTTCAAGCGCGGCGGCAGTTGGCTCGTTTTTGCGGAGGCCGGGGGCAGCGCGGGAAAGTAGAAGCCGGTGACGTCGATCGCGTTGCCGAGCGCGTGTTCGCTGAGGCGGGCAGTTCGGTCGACGACTTCGCGGCAGACGTAGGTTCCCACGTGGAGGATTTTGCTGGGCGCGCGGCCGTACACCTGTTGACCCACTTGCGCGAGCAGCTCTTCGAAGCGTTCGAGTCGGGCCGCGAAGGGCGGCGCGACTTCACTGGCAGGCTCGAGTTTGAGCCAAGTGCCTCGGTAGCGGATGAGTGATTCCGGATGGCAACGTGAGCCGCGGTTGGCGGGTGGGCTTCGGTCCACCGTGTCGAGCGGGTATGGCTCGCGGACTAGCTGGTTGAGCTCCGCCAAGCTGCAGCTCGAAGTGATCAGGCCTAGCATCCACGTCGCAACCGCGCGGCGAAGCACGCGACAAAGTACGATCCACTGCTCGGCGTGCAAACGTGTCGGGAATGCGTGCACGCGCTGGCGCTGGCGCTGGGGCGTGGAACGGTTGTTGCTGGGCACCGGTCATGAGCATCCAACCGATCGACCCGGGAAATGGAGCGATTGACCCGCCGCCCGTGAATCCAAACCCCGCTCCGCAAGAGCCGACGACGCCTGCGCCGCTCGAGGATCCTCCGGTATATCCGCGGGATCCGAACGATCCGCCGGCGCCGACGCAGCCCGAGCCGCCCGCTCCGGATGATCCGGGCGCGCCGGACGAGTCGATCCCTGAGGGGCCAGATCCTTCACCACTCGATGCCTAGGTTGAGCCTAGGCCGAACGGCTGCGTAGCAATTCGCCGCGCCTGCGAGCGCGCTTTGACGGGGCGTGGCAGGCGCGGGGCCGAGAGTCCCGCGCGTGCGATCACCGCTTGACGGCTGTGGCAGGCGCGGGGCCGAGAGTCCCGCGGAAGATGGGCGGCGGACGCTGGACGGGATAGGCCTCGACCCAGTAGGGATCGGTGTTGAAACTCAAGTTGTCGAATTTGGCGTAAACCATCGGCGCGCCATGTTGGGATGAGAGGCGCACGGATTTGATGCTGCCCGTGGGATCATCGATGCGCAGCGTTTGCCATTGGCCATAGCCGGGCGTGCCGTACGCCGGATAGTAGACGGTAGATCCGATCTTCAGACCCGCCGCGTTGAAGGCCTCGAGCCAGGGCCTGGCACTGGGGGCGCTGTAGAGCTCCGAAGCAATGATGGGGACCGTATCCACACTGACCCAGCTGCGCGGGCTGGTGAATTCGGCGCGAACGGCGCCCATGTGAGAATCGTACGCGGCGAAGAGGGGGCTCGCCAGCATGCTCACGCCGTTGCCGGTCCTGCCAGTTGCCCGCGCGAAGGCGTGTCCACTCGAGCACACGATGCAGGTGAAGGTCACTCCCAAGCTCGTGTAAGTGGTGTCGACGATTGTGCCGTCCGCGATCGCCGCTTGTGCCGGCGTGAGGTCGAAGTCGATGAGCGTCGGAGCCGGATCCGATACCCACCACATCAAGGGGGCCGACGTGGAGTCTGTTTGCTCCTCGCTGCCGGCTTCGGTGTCGAGCGGAGCCATGCTGCAGGCGCCGAGTGGAAGCGAAGCGAGTAGCGTGAGCAGGAGCGCGGTGTGTTTCATGAACAGGGCTATTGCACCCGCCGTGCCGACCCCTGAAACCGCACAAAGCCCGTATTTTTGCCAGTCAGGGAGCTCAAAGACGAGCTCGCCCATGGGACTGTCCCATGGGACGCGTCCCCGGGGTTTTCAGCGTTCGATGCCGAAAAGCTCGAGCCAGCGATAGATCTGGCGGCGATCTTTGCCGAAGTGCTTCGACGTCGCGCGCACGTTGCGACCGGTGCCCTCGTAAACGGCCAAAAAGTCTGCGCGACTCGGGCGCTCAAGCAGGGACGGATCAACCGGTCGCGCTTGCTGGGTCTCATGGCTCGCGGACGGTTGCGAGCTTGCTCGCGGTGGTTCGGTCGGTGCGGGCGGAACGCTGGTGAGCTCGGGCATCACCGACGCCAGAACGCGCCGACCAATGGTTTGTGGCTCGAGCGAAAGTAGGCGATGAACGAGTCGATCGAGGCCGCGCAGGTTCTCCGGCCAGGTGTGCAGTAGCAGTGCCTCTGCCGCGTCAGGCATGAGTTGTAGCGGAGCCTGCGGCAGGCCGCGCGCTGCCGCGACGGTCGCGGCCAGGTTCGCCAGCCACCAACAGAGGTCGGCGCGCCGCGCGCGCAGCGCAGGCAGCCGCACCTCGAAGAACGACAGCCGTGCGTACAGATCGCGACGAAAGACGCCGCGCTCCACGTCATCGCTCAGCTCACGATTGGTCGCAGCAACGACGCGCACATCGACGCGCACGGCAGTCGCGCTGCCCAACGGCCTGATTTCGCCCTCTTGCAAGACGCGCAGCAACTTGGCCTGGAGCTCGAGGTCTAGCTCGCCCACTTCGTCCAAAAAGAGCGTACCGCCATCGGCCGCTGGGAAGAGGCCTCGGTGCGACACGGCGGCGCCGGTGAATGCGCCTCGTTCGTGGCCAAACAGTTGCGAATGCGCGAGCTCGCGCGAGAGCTCGGCACAGCTGAATTTGACGTACGGGCCGAGGCGCCCGCTCTGGCGGTGGATCTCGGCGGCGACGCGCTCTTTGCCCGTGCCGGTTTCGCCCAGGATCAGCACTGACGCCAGCCCGCTGCCGGCGCGCCGCAAGGCATCCCGTGCGCGCACCACCGCGGGCGCCATTCCGGGCAACGCGGGCGTCCACTCCGCGCCGTGAAAGGGCCTCTCGTCGACCACGGCCAGCACGCTGCCGATGCGCACGACGCTCTGCGGCAGCAGCACCCCCGGGATCGTCAGCGCCAAACCGTTGACGCGCGTGCCATTGCTGCTGCCCAGATCCTCTAGCACCGGCACACCGAAGGCATCTCGGACCAGGCAGTGGCGGCGAGACACGGTCGGATGCGAAAGCACGGCGAACGGCGCGCCAGTGCCGGCCTCGCCCGGCGCTAGCGATCCCTCGCGGCCGATGATCAAGCCGGGAACGAGCTCGATCACCTGTCCTGCGAGCTCGGGCGGGTGCACCACATAGAGCGCCGAGCGCGTCGAGCCGGGTAAGCTCGATTGGGGAGCCTCCGGAGACGTTCGAACGCTGGGTTCTTGGCTCATCGCAACCGTATTTGACTTTCGCCGCGCGTCAGGCCGAGGTCAATGTTCTAAATCCTGACTCCGTGTTGTAGGGTCATTGCCATGGGTAGTTGGGTGTATCGGTTGCTCGGGTGGTCGCTACTCATTTCGCTGTGCCTCGTCGCTGGCGGCCGCGGCGTCGCGCAGGCGGATGAGCCGGCCCCCGCGGCCAGCGGCGAACAATGGGGGGCGGACGCAGCCGAGGGCGACCAGGGACCGCACTTTCAGCCCGTGCGTGGCCCAAAGCGCGTAGCTCTCGGGCACGAGCTCAGCCTCGATTTGCCGGAGGGCTTCTTCTTTCTGGAGAAGAAGGACGCCGACGAGATGATGCGGCGTTCGGGAAATCAAGACGATCCGTCGCTGTTGGGCGTGGTGCTCAAGCCCGAGGAATCGTGGTTGGTGACCATCTCCTTCGACGCCGAGGGCTACATCAAAGACGAAGACGGCGAGAAGCTGGATGCCGACGAGATCCTGGAGGCGATCAGCGAGGGTACGGAGCAGGCCAACAAGTACCGCGCAGAACATGGCTTCAAGCCGATGCACGTGGATGGCTGGTCCGAGCCACCGCGCTACGATCGCAAGACCCATCAGCTGATCTGGGGCGTCATCGGCAGTGACGCGGATGGCAAATCGATCAACTACAACACGCGCGTCTTGGGCCGGCATGGCTACGCATCGTTGAATCTGATCGACGCGCCAGAAAAGCTCGCCCAATCGAAGCAGGAAGCGGCCATCTTGCTCGGGGCCACCCACTTCGACGCGGGCGCCCGCTACGAGGACTTCAACGAGAAGAGCGACAAGGTCGCCGAGTACGGGCTGGCAGCGCTGGTCGCTGGCGGCGCAGGCGCTGCCGCGCTCAAGCTGGCCAAGGTCGGCCTACTCGCGAAATTCGGCGGCAAACTGATCGCCTTGCTGATCGCTGGAAAGAAGGTGCTGATCGCGGCTTTGATTGCACTCGCCGCCTGGGCCAAGAGGTACTTCGGCAACAAGAAGACGCCGAAAGCGGAGCCGACCAGCGGCGAATCCTGATCAGCCCGGATGCAGCAAGCGCTGCGAGAAGTACATGCCGGCCGCCAGAAAGCCGCACAGCCCGAAATAGTGGAAGGCCATGTTCAGCCGCTCGCTGGGCGTGACTTGATCGTCACCGGGCGGCGGCGCGCTTTTGCCGAACAGACTGGGCAGAGACAGCAGGCCGATCAAAAGCAGCTGCGGCGAGTGGGTCAAAGCGAACATCCCCACCAACACCAGCGCGCCCAGGATCCACATCTTGCGTGAGAACAGCTTCACCACGCGACCGCCGTCCAGGAACCCGAACGGGGTGAGGTTGAACAGGTTCAAAAAGAACCCCGCGTGCGCCAAGGCCAGAAACAGCGGCGAGTGCGTCACGAAGAACAAACCGCAGCAGGCGATCGCGGACGCCGCGCCCGCGACAGGGCCGGCGATGGCGATCTCGGCCTCGACCAGCGGCGTGCGCGGCTGATCTTTCATCGAGATCAACGCGCCGAAAAAGGGAATGAACACGGGAGCCCCCGCCGCCAGACCGTGCCGACGCATGGCGTAGCCGTGGCCCAGCTCGTGGATCAGAATCATCAGCACGAAACCGACGGCGAACGGGATCCCCATGCTCCAGGCGTAGACCGCCATGCTGACCAGCATGGTGCCGCTGGTCAGCAGGATCTTGGCGAAGGGCAGAGCCTTCAGTCCGATCAGCAAGAATTTGAACTTGCTCAGCGCAAGCAAAGCCAACCCCGCGATCGTGAGCCAAGGGCCACGGGGCTTTTGCGGCGGTGCGGGCTCGAGTTTCCGTTCGGGCTCGGCGTGCTCGGCTCGGAATCGGCCTTCGCCGAACTGCGATTCGTCTGCCATTGCCGGGCATTCTACCCCAGCCGAGGCAGTTGCGCTTGCCGGCGGCGCCCTCACTGAACGAGCTGAGTCACGTCGAGCGTGAAGCCACCGCAGGCAAAGTGGGCATAAGTAGAGTCCGCCGTTCCGAGATTCGGAGCGAGCCGGAACAGATGCTTCTTGTTGCCCGTGTCGAAGTCGGCCTTGAAGCTGCTGAGCACGTTGGCGCTCGGCTGGAGGGTGTTCGCGGACTGGCAGAAGACGCCCAAGTCGGTGGTGACGAGGGCATCCAGCACGGTATCGTCGATGGCGCGATACGCGAGCTTGGCCGCGGTTACCTGGTGGGACGTGTAGAAAGCCCCCGTAGGCGCGAGTTGCGTCGAGCGGAAAGTGGCGCTTTCGATGGTGTTGGTCGCCCCGGCGGCGCCCAGCGCGCTGACGTCGAACGTGATGAAGGTGTAGTACGTGCCGCCGCTGGCCTGGCTCGTCCACTTGCTGACATAGGTGGTGCCGGTCGCCGAGGTGCACATGAACGGGTCGTCACCGACCGCGTGCCCGTAGGTGCTGTAGCTTCCGACCGTTTCGCTGGCGATCGTGTGCGTGATCCGACGACGGGTGCTGAACACGTAGCTAAGCGGCGCGCCCAAAGCGGTGCCTTGCGCGTCCTTGGCCGCGGCGGTGAGGGTCGCGGTGTATTTGAGCGCGGCCAGCGCGCTGCTCGTGCCGGTAGCGTAGGACCAACCGGCATTCGCAGTAACGGTCAAGACCGTGCTCGCCGACGCCCAGCCAAACGACAAACCGGACGATGCGACGTTCGAGACGCTGAAGGCGTTCTCGACGGATGTGGTGTCCATGGCTTCGCTGAAAGTGATCTTGATCGGGGTGCTAGCCAACAGACCGGGGGTGTTGTGTGGGGGCGTCA
>DATEPG010000261.1:0-27712 GCA_035273265.1 Polyangiaceae bacterium | reverse complement strand
CCGCGAGTTGCAGGCCGTGCTCGACAACCCGATGGTCGACCTCGAGAAGCGTCGCGCCATCATGGTCGACCTCGCCGGCAGGGTGGGACTGAGCGGCGTCGGCCTGAACGCGATCCGCCTGCTCGCCGATCGCAATCGACTCGCCTTGCTGCCGGAAATTGCCCGCCGTTTGGCCTTGCTCGCGGATGAAAAGGCGGGCGTCGTACGGGCCGTCGTGACCTCCGCTGGCCCACTGCCCGAGTCGTTCTACGAGCGGCTGATGAAGGAGCTCGAGAGCGCCACCTCACGCAAGGTCGCCATCGATCGCCAACAAGATCCCTCACTGATCGCCGGGGTAGTGACCCGCATCGGTGACAACACGATTGACGGTTCCGTCAAAGGCCGCCTAGCCGAAATCGAACGCCAATTGTCGTCTCTGTGATTTGGGCCCTGAGCTCAACACGAAAATTCAGACTTTTCGCTACCTAGACCCGAAAGCTCCCGAGAAAATACGCCATGCAGCTCAGCGCCGACGAGATCTCATCCATCGCTCGTCGGGGGCTTCGCCCCCGCGCCCGCTGAAGTGAATTCAGCGGGGCCCCACCCCCGAGTTTTGGGGCCCCGCCCCCAAAACCTTTCCGTTTCCGCCTACTTTTAGACCCGAGAAAATACGCCATGCAGCTCAGCGCCGACGAGATCTCATCCATCATCAAGAAGCAGATCCAGAACTTCGACCGCGCCGCTCTCGTTAGTGAGACGGGCACGGTTCTGACCAGCGGTGACGGCATCGCGCGTGTCTACGGTTTGGAAGGCGCCCTCGCCGGCGAGCTCGTCGAGTTTGCGGGCGGCGTGATCGGCCTGGTGCTGAATCTCGAATCCGACAACGTGGGTGTCGCCGTCCTGGGTGATGCAACGGGCGTGAAGGAAGGCGATATCGTCAAGCGCACCGGTCGCATCGCCGACGTGGCGGTGGGCGAGGAGCTGCTTGGCCGGATTGTCAACGCGCTCGGCCAGCCGATCGACGGCAAGGGCCCGATCGAGTCGAAGCACCGTCGCCGCATCGAGCTCAAGGCGCCAGGCATCATGGAGCGTCAGCCGGTCAAGGAACCGATGCAGACCGGCATCAAGGCGATCGACGCGATGATCCCAATCGGTCGCGGTCAGCGCGAGCTGATCATCGGTGACCGTCAGACCGGCAAGACCGCCATCGCCATCGACGCGATCATCAACCAGAAGGGCAAAGGCGTCTTCTGCGTGTACATCGCGATCGGTCAAAAGGCATCCACCGTCGCGCAGGTGGTCGACAAGCTGACTCACCACGGCGCCATGGAGTACACCACGGTCGTGTTCGCGGCAGCGTCCGAGACCGCGCCGCTGCAGTACTTGGCCCCGTACACCGGGGTCACCATCGGTGAGTACTTCCGCGATAGCGGACGCCACGCGTTGGTCGTCTACGACGATTTGTCGAAGCAAGCCGTCGCTTATCGCCAGATGTCGCTCCTGCTTCGCCGCCCGCCGGGCCGCGAAGCGTATCCGGGCGACGTGTTCTACGTGCACTCCCGCTTGCTCGAGCGGGCGTGCAAGCTGGCCGAGCGCTACTACGTGGTCAAGAAGGGCCAAACCGTGCCCGCGGGCGACTTCAAGTTCAAGGGCATCGACGGCCAAGCGTACCTCGGCGAAGAAGCCAAGCACTCGGCGACGAAAGCGCTCGAAGCGCGCGCCGACAAAGCCGAACTCGAAGTGCAGAAGGACCCGCATTCGGGCGGCTCGCTCACGGCACTGCCGATCATCGAGACCCAGGCCGGTGACGTATCCGCGTACATTCCGACCAACGTGATCTCGATCACCGACGGTCAGATGTTCCTCGAGAGCGACTTGTTCTACTCGGGCGTTCGCCCTGCGATCAACGTCGGTATCTCCGTCAGCCGCGTCGGTGGTAACGCGCAGATCAAGGCGATGAAGAAGTTCGCCGGAACGATGCGCTTGGATCTCGCGCAGTACCGCGCGATGGAAGCCTTCGCGCAGTTCGCCAGCGATCTCGACGCCGCCACCCGCGCCCAGCTGGATCGCGGTCAGCGTTTGGTCGAGCTGCTCAAGCAAGGGCAGTACGTGCCGCTCGCGGTCGAGAAGCAGGTCGTGATCATTTTTGCCGGCACGCAGGGCTACGTAGACAAGCTGCCCGTCGAATCGCTGCGCAGCTACGAAGAAGAGCTGTATCGCTTCATCGACGAGAAGCACGCCGACCTGTGGGAAGACATTCGCACGAAAAAAGAGATCACCGACGAGATCAAGAAGAAGCTCGTGGATATTCTCAAGGCGTTCGGCAAGCAGTTCGTCGCGAGCAAGGAGTGAGCCGAGTTGGCTAACCTCAAGGCTATCCGCAAGCGTATCTCGAGCGTCAAATCGACGCAGAAGATCACGCGCGCCCAGAAGATGGTGGCGGGCGCTCGGCTCACGCGCGCCCAGCAACGCATTCAGGCGCTCCGCCCGTTTGCGCAAAAGACCGCGCAGGTCTTGGCCGACGTCGTAGGCCAAGGTCAGGATGGCGACGAGCAGGCGGTAACGTCCGAAAACGAACACCCCCTGCTCGCGCGCCGCGCGGAGAAGACCGTGCTGCTGCTGGTGATAACCAGCGATCGTGGTCTTTGCGGCGCGTTCAACACCAACATCTTGCGCGCTGCTTCGCGCATCTGGCACGAACGTGAAGCGGCTGGCCAGACCGTCAAGATCGTGACCATCGGCCGCAAGGGTCGGGATTACTTCCGCCGCCGGAACGCGCCCGTGCTCGAGGTGCTGAGCGGCGTTTGGGAGAAGCTCGACATCGAACAAGCGCGCTTGGTTGCTCGCAAGGTGCTGACTCCGTTCGTGCAGGGCGAGGTCGACTCGGTCTACGTCGTGTACAACGAGTTCAAGAGCGCGATGAGCCAGAAGGTCGTCGCCGAGCCGCTGATTCCGCTGCAACAGCCCGCTGCCGCGGCCGAGCCCGCGGAAACCCAGGAATGGTCGTCGAAGCCCGAGTTCTTGTTCGAGCCGAACAGGAAGGCGCTGCTCGACAGCTTGGTGCCGATTTACGTCGAGATCTCGATCCTGCGAGCGCTGTTCGAGTCTCAGGCATCCGAGCTCGGTTCACGCATGACGGCGATGGAATCGGCGACGAAGAAGGCGGCCGAGATGATCGGCAAGTACACGCTGATCTACAATCGTGCTCGCCAAGCGGCGATCACGACGGAGCTGATGGAAATCATCAGCGGTGCGGAGGCGCTCCGCTCCTAGGCGGGGCAGCCAGCATGGCGCGAGGTTCTCGTTCGCGAGCGTCACGCGCCGAACGTCGGATGCAAAAGGAGCGCGCTGCCAGCGCGCTCCTTCGCGGCTTGCCCGTGCCGACACCATTACCCAAAGGCCGGGCAGCGAACCCTGCATCGAGCGCCCGATCCAGGTCGAGCCCAGGAAGCATTGAGCGCTCGGCCCCGCTCGGGGTTCCGGGCGCGGCGAACCCACGCGTGCCACCGGCCGTGAAGTTGCTCGGACTCGGGCTTGGTTTGCTCGGTTTGGTCTACGGGTTGACCCTGTTCCGGGATCACAAGTCGATTCCCGAGCCGCCGACCCGTGTCACCCCTGCGAGTGCCGCCAAATAACCCTGCGGGATTGCTCTTCACCCCGCATTTCCCCGCGACTTCCCGTCACTGTGGCGTCATTGCGTTGACTTCGGTTCCAGCGAGGCTAGGTTTCAGGAACTCAAACCATCGGCGCTCCGTAGCGAGCCCCGGTGGTTTGGCCTTTTGTGGGCTAGTGCGCTCAAGGTCCGCCGCGCTGGGCGTGCGCCGAATGCCCACCACCAGGTCGCCTTGCGCTGGTGAGAGGGGGAGGCACGGCAGTCGGGCCCCCGCTTTCCAACGCTTGCACCTCACCGGTCAACTTTGCCCGTACTCGTAGCAAGGCATCGAGCAGCTCCGCGCCTGCGCGCTTGGCCGCCGGCGTCGTGAAGACGGCCTTCGCGTGCTCGAAACCAGTGTGCCCGCCGAGTGGCACGTAGCAAAACCCGAGCACCGCGAACAAGCTGATGCCTGCTTCTACGCCGCGTCGACCGAGTACTCCGAGCACCGCTGCATGGTAGGCATGGCGGGCTGCGTGCGGCCAAATTACGGGCAACGAAAGAGCACGAAACTCGCGTTTTGCCACAGCTCTTCGCAACGCGGGACGAGCAACGGCGCGTGCGCGGTGGTCAGCACGGCGAAACGCGTGTTCCGCTCGCGCAACGTGCGCTCGAGAGCGTCGGCCGAGTCGAACGGGCTGGTGCGGGCAGCCTTCGGACGACGCGGATCGTGATCGTCGAGCACGCTGGTTCCGAGTGGTGATCCGAAGCCCGCCTGGACGGCGAAATAGCCATAATCGACGGTGTCGATGGCGAGACCGAGCTTGGTCTCCATTCGCGCAGCATTGCCAACCTCGAGCTCGAGCGCACGCTGGGCGAAGCCCTCGCTGCTCGGCAAGTGCACGCCTTCGATCAGTGGAATGGTGGTGATCGCAGCGATCACCATCGCCACTCGTCTACGGCCAGCTGCGTCGATCGCGCGTCGAGCAAATTCGCGGCCAACGACGACACACCCGAAATACCAAAGCGGCAACAAGACGCGCGCCGCGTGGTGAGTCGGTACTCCGTCGCGAACGCTGCCCAGCATCAAAAACGCCAGCATTGCCAGCAACGCCACGGCGCAGCGCGCGTAGCGAGGAGCATCCGGTTGCCGCGTCTTGGGCGCGATGAAAAGGACGATTGGAAACAGCACGCACAGCCCGAGCGCGTTCCAGATCAACGCCCAGGGGTACTCCGCCAACCGACTCCACAGCGGCGTGTCGCTCCCGCCCAGCGCGCGCCGGTAAGCAGTAACCCGCGCGACGAAGAACCAAGCGTCGGCGTGGCGGAGGTGGGAGAGGAGCAGCCACAGCATGGGCCCGGCCAGCGCGAGCAGCGCGCCGCCCAGGTAGGCCAGGCGCCGCTGTTTGATGGCGTCCCACACACAAAACATCGAGCAAACCGCGGCGATTGGCCAAGCCTCGTAGCGCGACAAGCAGGCCAGGATCAGCGAGCCGCCGCCCAAGGCCCGCAGCAGCGGATCGCTGGCCGCGAGCGTTGCCGCTGAAAATAGCAAGAGCGCCGCGCACGGCACTTCGGGCAGCGCCGCTAGCCCCAAAAGTGCCGAATAGGGGACGAGCACGCAGCTCAGCACGGCCGCCACGACGGCCGCGATGCGCGTCGTTCCCAGCACGCGCGCGGCGACGTAGACCAAAACCGTAGCCGCCAAGGCGAACGCGATGGCCAGCGTGCGAGCTACACCAAGACCGGTGCCGAATGCACGAAAAGCGGCCCCGTATGCCCAGAAGGGCGCGGGCAACCAACTCGTGCCGCTGGGGTCGAAGTGCGGCTCTCGAGCAAACTGCTGCGCGATGGAGATGCGCGCGTAGTCGTCGTCACTCAGCGCGCGGAAACCGGAGCGCCAGGCCGCAACGCAAGCCAGCCCACGGGCCCCGAAGAGCACCGCGAGCTCGCGCGCATTGGGCAGAAATTCACGGAGCCGAGTCTCGGGCATCGCCGCGCGACTCCGTGGCTGACCGACTATTTGGAGCTGCCAGCGGGCGGCGCAGATTTCGTGGGCGCGACTGGAGCGAGCGGTGAGTTCTGCTCGTGCTGCTTCTGCAACGCCTGCGAATGCTTGCGCATCGACTCGTCCGTGGACGACGACAGGTAGGCCAATGAAATGCTGGTGAAGAAGAAGATGCCGGCCGTGGCCCAAGTGGTCTTGGTGAGGAAATTCCCCGCGCCGCTGCCGCCGAACACTTGCTGTGCCCCGCCGCCGCCGAGCGCGCCAAGCCCGCCGCTCTTACCTGGCTGAATCAAGATCACCAGGATCAGGAAGACGCAGGCCATGATGTGCAAGACGGTGAATGGGGTGTGCAGTAAGTCGGCCATGCGGTTGCTCCTGAGGGTGGCGAGTCTAGTCGGGGTATCGGGGCTCGGCCAGTGTCAGTTCTCGAGCGGGGCGGCCTTGGCGATTTTTGCAAAGCCTTCGGCGTCCAGGGCGGCGCCGCCGACGAGCGCGCCGTCGATGTCGGGGCATGCCAGCAGGCCGGCCGCGTTGTCCGCCTTGACGCTGCCGCCGTAGAGGATGCGGGTCACCTGGGCCAGCTCGGCGCTGGTCTTTTTGAGCTGCTCGCGAATCGCGGCGTGCACTTCTTGCGCTTGCTCGTTGCTCGCGACCTTGCCCGTGCCAATCGCCCAGACCGGCTCGTAGGCGATCACGCCGAAGCCGGGCTTCTTGTTCAACTCAGGCACGATCGTCTCGAGCTGACGAAACACCACTTCCATCGTCTTGCCGGCTTCGCGCTCGGCCAACGTCTCGCCGATGCAGGCGATTGGCTTGATGCCCGCGGCCGTCGCGGCGGCGACTTTCTCGCCCACCTGCGCGTCGGTCTCGCCGAAGTATTGGCGGCGCTCGCTATGACCGATGATCACCCAGGTGGCGCCCGACTCTTTGAGCATCGGCGCGCTGATCTCACCAGTGAAGGCGCCGCTATCTTTGGGATAGAAGTTTTGCGCCGCCACTTCCACGTGGCTGCCTTCGAGCTCGCTGGACACCGCGGCCAGCGCAGTGAACGGCGGCGAGACGACGACTTCGACCAGACCCGCGACTTCTTTCGAGGCCTTGGCGACGCCCGCCGCGAGCTCGACGCCCTTCAGGCCGCCGTTGTTCAACTTCCAGTTGCCCGCGATTAGATATTTTCGTGCCATTTTATTGGTTTCCTCGCAGGGCTTCGACACCCGGCAACTTGAGGCCTTCGATTAATTCGAGCGACGCGCCGCCGCCCGTGGAAATAAAGCTAATTTTCTCGGCGATACCGGGGCCGGCTGCGGCCACTGCCGCCACGCTGTCCCCGCCGCCCACGACCGAGAACGCCGTGCTGGCCGCCAAGGCCTGCGCCACGCCGATGCTCCCGGCCGCAAAGACCGGGTTTTCGAATAAGCCCATGGGACCGTTCCAAAACACGCTCTTGGCTCCGGCCACCTGGGCGGCGATTGCCTTGACCGAGGCGGGGCCGATGTCCAGCGCCATGTGGCGCTCCGGGATCGAACGCACGTTGACGATTTCACCGTTCGTGGCATTGCCGTCCTCGGCGATCACGACGTCTATCGGCAAAATGAAGCGCACCCCGCGATCTCGCGCTTGTTCGAGCAGGGTGCGGGCGAGTGGCAACTGTTCTTGTTCGAGCTTGGAATCTTGCAGGCTATTGCCAGCCGCCGCCAAGAACGTGTTGGCCATTGCTCCGCCGACGCAGATGGCATCGCACTTCTTGAGCAGAGTGCCGATCACCTTGAGCTTGTCCGAGACCTTGGCGCCGCCCAAGATCGCGACGAAGGGCTTGGCTGGAATGTCGGTGATGCGTGCCAGCGCGGTCACTTCATCTCGCAGTAGGTAGCCCATGCCTTTGTCGCGGATCACGCGCGGCAGGCCCGCTATCGAGGCGTGCGCCCGGTGGGAAGCGCCGAAAGCGTCGTTCACGTAAACGTCGCACAAGGCGGCGATTTCACGCACGAAGCCTTCTTCGTTGCTCTCTTCTTCATCGTGAAAGCGCAGGTTCTCCAGCATGACCAGCTGGCCGGGACGCAGATCGCTGACGAGCTTCCTCGCCGCATCACCGATGCAATCATCGGGCAGGTACACGTCTTGTCCCAAGAGCTCGCTCAAACGAAGAGCGACTGGCTCGAGGCTGAAGGCAGGATTGGGCTTGCCGTTCGGTCGGCCCAAGTGAGAGCCGAGAATCACGCGAGCGCCGGAGCTGATCGCTTTCTTGATCGTTGGCAGCGACGCGCGGATGCGGTCGTCGTTGCTGATCTGGCCGGCCTTATCGAGCGGGACGTTGAAATCAACGCGGATGAACACGCGTTGATTGTCCAAGCGAAGATCGTCAATCGTGCGGATGCCGTCGAGGGTGCCCATGCTGAATGAAGCAAGCGAGACGGGAAAACGGCCGCGCGAGCCGGGGGAACCTAGCTATCAGCCTCGGGTGGGTCAAGCCGATCGCATCGAGGTTTTTGCGCTGGACGCGCGCGCTGCTGGTACTCCAACGGTGCCCGATCGCCGTCGCCGGCCTGAAACGCGAATTCTTTCGGAAAAACTGGCTAAACTTGCCACGCGCAACGGGCTACGCGCCGCGCGTTCAGCATCTCGCGCTGGGCCTCCTTCAGTCGCGGCCCGCTCCAAGTACAGTGGCGCTGCCGTCCCGACCCGGTACTGGCGGCTCGCGGCCATACCGAGCTCCGCCGATCGGCCTCGAGCTACTCCAGCTGGCGGGCAGCCGGCAACCTGTCCTCGGATTGCGATAGTCTCTCGAGAGCATGACTACGACCATGTCCCAGGGCGCACCTCATGGTGATTTCACTTTCCGCGACATCGCCAAAATGATCGACCATTCACTGCTCGCGCCGACCATGACGACGGCAGACTTCGAAGCCGGCATCCGTCTGGCGCTCGAGTACGACGTCGCCAGTGTGTGCTTGGTGCCCTCCTACTTGCAGCGCTGCGCCGAGGCGCTGGCTGGCTCGAACGTGAAGCCTAGTACCACGATCGGCTTTCCACATGGCGGGCAGGCAACCGCCGTGAAGGTCGCGGAAAGCAAGATCGCCCTGCAGCATGGCGCCGCCGAGCTCGATTTGGTGATCAACCTGCACCACACGCTGAGCGGCGATTGGGCTTATGTGCGCGCCGAAATTGCTGCGGTGCTCGCCGAGACACACAGCCGCGGACAGAAGCTGAAGGTGATCTTCGAGAATTGCTATCTCACTGATTCGCACAAGATCAGATTATGCGAAATCTGCGGCGACCTCGGGGTCGACTGGGTGAAAACCTCGACTGGCTTCGGTGCTTCCGGCGCTACGCTCGAGGATCTACGGTTGATGCGCGCACACTCGCCGGAGAAGGTCCAGGTGAAGGCCTCGGGTGGGGTGCGCGACCTCGATTTCGTGCTCGCCGCGCGGGAGATTGGCGTTACCCGCTGTGGGTCGAGCCGTACCCGCGAAATTCTGGAGGCATGCCGGCTCAGAGCTTCGTGACGAGTCGTTGACGAAGGTCGTCGACGGCGTGCTGCCAAGCCGTCCCGTCTTCCTCTTCCCACAGCTCGCGAAGTTCTGACTCGTCAGCCAGGATGCGCTGAATCGCTTGGCTCGCGCGCGCCAGGATTGCAGGGTCGGGCTTGATTGAGTGAGCCTTCACCCAGTTGTCCACGTTCACCGTATACGCATTTTGGTAGCCAAAGTTCCCTAATAGGCGGGCCAGAACTTCACAAGCGGCCAGTGCATCGCAGGCAGTATCCAGATCCAAATACCCGTCGCCGGCCTCCTCGAGTTCATCCAACGCGGCTTCCACGACCGAAAGATCGTCTGCTTCGTCGAGTTCGTAAGCCCAATCGTTGGCCGTGTCGTTGTCGAAAGCGAGTACTCCCCAGGCGCCCATGATTTGATCCTCTGTGTTGCGAGATCGCGTGCCGCTTTCGCCTTTCGAGCTGAAGCGGCGCAAATGAGCACCACTATAAGCGGCTCGGTCCAGCCCGGCCACGATTTGGATCATGGTCCACTGAGTCGAGGTAGCCGGCGCTTTTTCGGGAACCTGATCGCCAGCTGCTTCATCTAATGCGCGGACACCATCGCCGAGGATCGGCGAGGAGGAAGGACGCTCATGTCAAATCAGCGAATCAATGGCGGTTTCCGGCTTGCCCTGGGTTGCGCGTTGCGAAAGCGCATGGTCTGGCTGGCGGCGCTCGCCATACCACTCGCGCACAGCGCCACAGCGTACGCGCAAACTGCCGCGGTCAATATCAGCTTTCAGCCAGCGAGCTTTCCGGTGCAGAACGGCTACAAGGGGGATTATGGCCAGGTCTTTGCAAACCGAGGCAACGGCTATAGCTATGGTTGGAACGTCAGTCACACCGGGCGAACGTTCGCGTACAGCGCCGTGCCTGGTTGGGAAAAGACCTGGGGCCGGGCGTGGTCGCTCATTCGCTTGTTGCCCGGGCTGAGTACTCGTTGGGAGATCGCCGTCGCGAACGGAAGTTACGAGGTCACCATCCTAGCCGCCGGGTATCGTTGCCAAGGGCAGCTCCAGCAGATCGCAGTCGAGGGCGTGCTGGTCGTGAACGACGTTGCTGGTTGGGACTACGATACTTACGTGGGAGGAACTCAGCTGATCACGGTTCAGGATGGACGCTTGACGGTGACGAACGGGCCGGCCGCCGCTGAGAACTGCATCGATTCCATTCAGATCCGACCCGTTGAGGAACGCTGAAAATGCGGACATGACGGTCAGCTGAAGACGCTTGGCATCAATCAGCGGCAGGCTGGGCGCGCCGGCTACGAGGGCTCGGACGCGAGCAACCTAGACGGGCGCGCTGTCGCGTCGGCCGCGTCGCTCCAGAGTGCGCTGGCCGTGATCCCCATGCTCGCGATCAACTCGTCAGCGCAGCGCAGCCTCCGGCTGATCTCGCGGGAGATATTGAGAACCAGGAGCGCATAAGCCTCGACGTCGCTGCCGTAGAGTTTGGCGATCTCCGCTAGCTCGAGGACGTACAGCACCGCCGTGCCACGCGCGCGCGCCGTGGCGGAGCGGGGCTGAATGTCGATGAGTGACATCTCTCCCAGGCAATCGCCTTGCGTGAGTATCGCGAGCGTCTGTTCTACGCTGTCCTTGCCGCGCTTGAAGATCTCGATTTCACCGTGATGAACGACGAACATGCTGCGGGCTGGATCGCCCTCGCGCAGCAACTCTTCGCCGGCCGAAGCCTGGACGAGCCTCATCGAACTCGCGATCAGATCGATGACCCGGCCGGGCAACCCGGCAAAAATCGGAGTACGCATCAAAAACTCGCGATCGACCTCCAAGATTGGGTTGCCCATCGCCGGTGATTCTACGCCCACTGGTGATGGCTCGCAAAACGATCCCGAGCTCGACTTCGGAAATTCCCGCTCCCGTTGCCGGGTAGCTGACGAGTTGAGGACTTTCACGCCAGTGGTTGCGGGCACGCCCCGCGAGTCTGCCCAAGGGCGACTCCGCAACCGCTGGTTGCGAAACCGGTTGCGGAGCAACTCTTCGTTGCGTGAATCAGTGCGCGCGGTGAGTGTCTCATTCGGCAGGCGATGCGCTTCGGCTTTCGCAAGCGCCAATTCTGGCTCGAGTCAGCTGCGTCATTTGCCTTTTCGAAGCACGCATTTCGACTTCACGCGTTTTCGACGACCGCCAGCTGGCACCGGGCTTGCACTGCCCCGCAGCACGCTCGGGGAGAAGCGAACACTCTCCGAAGCGTCCACGATCAGGTGCCAGGGAGCACCTCTCTCAGGCGTCGGACACACGAGAACGAAGGGCATCCATGTCGAAATTGCGAGCGAACAGCGCCCTCACTCGGGGCGCACCTTGGACGACTCCCTCGTGTCGCCACGTTGACGCTCTCCTCGAGCGCCGCCAGCGCGACCTGTCCGAACTCGGCGCGATCCCTCGCAGCCTGACGAGCGTGCACGGCCGTGGTTAGGTCGACCGGCCGTGCTTTCGATGCCTCATTCCTCGATTGCGGTTGCAAACGCTCGCACCAGCACGCCTCAGTACGCGGCGTGAAGGTTCGCGTCGCTCGACGCTCTAACGGGGAATGCCGACGGAAAAGCCAACACGGGTGGCCAGAAACTGCCAGTGCAGCATGCCGACCGTCCGATGGAAAGAAGCGAACAGCGCGCAGCGAGCTACGCAACGCCGCGAATGTCTGAGGGGGAGAATGCATGGTGCTCATGGAACGGGAGCAGGCTGAGCTCAGGTACTCTGCAGAACCGGATTGTGCACCGCCGCTCGTGAGCCACTTTGGTCTTTTGCCGAACTCCGGCCCGGAGCTGTGGCCGAGCGCGCATTTCGGCGCTCTGTTCGGCCCGAGCGTGGCGATGCGCGAGCTCTTCGCGCGGCTAGCGCGCGTCGCGCAGGCTGGCGCGAGTGCGCTGATCGAAGGCGAAACCGGGACTGGCAAGGAGCTGATCGCGCGCGCCATTCACGACGCTTCGGCCCGGGCGCGTGGGCCCTTCATCGTCATCGATTGCGGTGCCCTTCAGGACGGGCTGCTGGAAGCCGAACTCTTCGGCCACACCAAAGGTGCGTTCACTGGCGCAACGGGCGTGCGCGCTGGAGCGCTCGAAGAGGGGATGGGCGGCACTGTGTTTTTGGATGAGATCGGCGAGCTGCCGCTGATGATGCAACCCAAGCTCTTGAGAGTACTCGAATCGCGCACGGTGCGCCGCCTCGGCGAGAATCGCCACCGCGCCATCGACGTGCGCTTCATCTCCGCCACTCATCGGAATCTCGGCGCGATGGTAGCGAGTGGCAGGTTTCGCGAAGATCTCTACTTTCGTCTGGCGGCGGTGCCGATAGCAGTTCCGCCGTTGAGGGAGCGGCAGGGCGATGTGGTCGCGCTTACGCACCATTTCCTGCAGGGCACGAACACCACGATCGCGTCTGATTTGCTGGCCGAACTCGCCAGTCGGCCGTGGTATGGCAACGTTCGCGAGCTCAGGAACTTCCTCGATTGCAGCCGAGTGCTCGGGGTGCGCGAAGCCTTGTCGATCCAGGTCGAGCGTTGTAGCAAGCGCCCGGAATCGACGGTCCAGTGTTCGAGCTCACTGCTCGACCTGCCGTTCAAGCAGATGGTGGCGAGCGTGCTGGCGGAAGCCGAGCGCAGCTATGTCGAAGGCCTGTTGCTCCGACACGTCGGAAATATCGCACGCGCGGCAGAGGACGCTGGAGTGCATCGCAGCTACTTGTACCGCCTGATTGCAAAGTATCAGCTCAGGCCGGGCTTGGGCGATCTCGGGTGATCGCCTGCCTAGGGCCGCGCGAGTGAGCCCCCTGACCATTGCGCCGCGTGTGAGGTCCGCCGCGCTGCCCGGCGCGGTGGCGGGCTCGATGCTCCTCGGTATTCTCGGCCTGAATTGCAGATCGGGTCGCGAACTGTCGCCCGGTGAGCGACAGTTGTTTCGCACCGGGCGACAGCCGGGTGCATCTCAGTGTCCGTCGCGGCTCGCTGTGCGACGCGCGGCCGATCCTCCGGCTGTGGTGACGACTCGTCGGCCCTGGCAATGCGCTTGCATGCTCGCTTTCATGACGTTTCCCAAGCACGCTGCGCGTATTCCCTCACGCTCGACTGGTCTCATCATCGTCGTGCTATCCGCGCTGATGGGCGGCTGCGGAGACGGAACGCGGCGCGACTCAGACTCCGGCGCGGACGACGTCCTGCCCTTGATGGTCATCGACGAAGGCTTCGATCTTTCGAACCCTGCCCTGGCAGGCAGAGTGGAGGCGGCCTACACGCTCGCCTGCCGCACGGACGACATCGAGGATGCCGACCCACTGGCCTCGGTAATGGACGAAGAAGCGGCGAAAGCGGCGCTGCTCTCGATCCTAGCCAAGCGAGACGACTCCTGCGAGCTACGGGCTGGGATCGCGCGCCTGCGCAACCCATTTCCCGATCTCGAAGGCGAACGACTGAGCTGGAATACGGCCGTGGCGTCTGGTCGCCTCACGGACGCGCCGGCCATTGCCGAGCAACTGTTGCTGCGGCTCTTGTTCACGCCTTTCCACGGAACGGCCACCGCGAGCGTCATCGCCGAGTCGAACCCGCGCGTCCGTCTGATCCTCGTGGAGCGCGCTTTCTCGAAAGTCGCAGGCTCGAAGACCAAATCCGAGTCGTGTCTGACACAGGCTGCCATCGACCAGGCCACGTCGCTGCTCTCGGATCCGGACGTGCAACGTGCGTACTTGGCACGTCCGCTCGCCGTGGGCGAGCAGGCGCTCTCGGAAGCGATGGCAAACCATGACGTGCGGGTCGTCAACGAAAGTTTCGGAAGTGTCTCGCGTTCGACGCTCGAGGAGAGCGTCGTGGCCCAGGGCTGCGAGCCGGTCTCGTTGAACACCTACTTCACGACCATGGCTGCGTTGGAGCGCGCGTACGACGAAGCGCACGCTCCTTCCGATGTTTTGCGTACCAAAGCCGCCGGCAACTCGGGTCTGCAGCTGAGCGGTCCCGAGGATAGCGTCGAGTGCCGCGTCGGGAGCAGAGAGCGTGTGCTGATCGGGAGCTACGGTTTCGACGGTCGGCGCAGCGCCGATTCCAATTTCGGGCCTTGTGTCGACCTTTATGCGCCGGGCGACGTCATCGCGCGGCTACCGGGTGACTGGCTGTTTCCGCTTTCCGGAACGAGCTTCGCCGCGCCGCTGGTCGCCAGAGCTCTGAGCGCGAGCGCGCCCAGACCCTTTCACGTGGAAACAGCGCGAGCCGCACTGATGGCGCTCTGTGATGACGATCTCCAGCTGCCAGCTGGGCAGTTTCCAAAAGAGCTTCTTTGGAGTCCTGCGCTCGTCAGCGCAAAGTCGGAAAACCTGCAAAAAGACGCGGCGCCGCTGCTCAGCGGCTCTCAGCTGCACGGCAGTGCGGCGCTGCCAACGGCGGCGAGCGGAAGAGCATTGCAGCGATGGCTTTGGCCCGCGCGTTGGATTCAGAGCCGCCGGCCTTGAAGCTGCACCACGGAGACTTCCTCGGCGGCTGCGGATGTCGCGCGCCAGGCGACAGCGTGTTGCGGATGAAGCGACAGCGCAGGTCAATCTGCTGCGGCGACGCTGCCTCCTTCCACGAAAAATGGCTCGCGACGCGCGATCAGACTTGGCTGCTCGAAGTTCCGCGATGTGGCCTACCGATTGCACACGGCGATATCGTGTCGATTCAACGCGACTCGTATTCGGTTGGTCGATGCGAGACCGGTACAACTCAACGAAAGGCTAGCGCATGAAAAACGTTCTCAAGAGCATCTGCTGGATTCCAATTGCGGTCGTGATGTCGGGTTGCGGAGCGTCGCCGGGTGGCGGAACCGACGACGGTACGAGCAGCCCCACGCCCTCGAGCGCCGCCACGGACGAGACCGCGCCGGGCGGGGTCGCCGCGCAGGCAAACGCAAAGGTGGCCGAGCAGGCCGGCAATCACTTGGCGGACCCAGCCTACGTCGACATGATCGAGCTTGGGACCACAGCTGGCTGGACGATGTACTTCGATAAGGTCACGAACGAAGTCGTGGCCAACGATGGAACGAAGAGCATCGCGTTCAATCCCAATGATCTCGAAAACGAAGCCACGATGCAGTCATTGATCGATGCTGGCTTGCCCCAGGAGCTGCTCTGGTCTTGGAAGGGTGTTCTGTGCCGCGCGGCGTGCTGGGGCGCCGCGGCAGCTGGCTGCGCAGCCGTCGCCTCGGTCTGCGCCGTTGGCACGGTATTTACGGTGGGAGGCTTCGCGATCCCCTGTACGGTCGCCGTCATCGCGGCCTGCGGCGCATCCGGGGCCGGCGCCTCGGTTTGCTCGGACTGGTGCACGCGCAAATACGGTTGAGCCAGCGCACGCCGCGCCGCCCTAAGCTAGCCTATGACTCATCTGGAGGCGAAGAAGATGACGCGCACACTCGACCATACTCGCTGGATCGCGGGTCTCGCTGGCTTCGCGGTACTGATGGCATTGCGAAGCCAGCTCGCGAGCCCCGGCACGCGCACGTTGGTCGCCGCTCTTGCCTTCGCATGGGCTGGGCTCCTACTGCTGTGGTTCTTCAACACGCGCAGGTAGAGCTCACGGGCTGCGAGCAACGAACGAGGGATGCCTCGCCGCGTGGATTCGATTCCACGCGGCGAGGCCAAGTTCGTGCCGCCGGCTGCCGCGTCAACGAGAGCGGCGCGCGTTTCAGAATCGTCCCGTCACGGCTAGCGCTGCCGAGGTCGGCCCCAGTGCCGGGCTGACGCCCACGCTTTTGTTGTCCGAGCTACGAACGAAGAACGTCAGAGTAACGGTCGTCGCGGCCAGAGCCGCAGTCGAAGCCAAGAGGACGTTCGTCAGCTTCTGACGGGCAACCCCATCGTTCCACTTTTCCTCGGTCGGATGCTCGACATACTCAGCATGCTGACGTCGGGTATCGAGGGCAGCCCAGAGCGTGAGCGCGCCGCAAGCGACGGTGGCGGCACCCGTGAGCCAGGGCACGATGACCGGCAGGCCCTTTGAGGTCTCGTTGGCGGCGACAGGGGCTGGCGTGGGCGAGCGTTCCGGCTCGTGCGGCGAGGAGTTGGCAGCCGACGTGTCGCGCGCGACGGCGCTCGAGGGCGGGGCTTCGGGCTCCTTGAGCTTGATCCGCGCTGTTTCGCCCGCGCTCGTCGCTACCGACCGCGAAGCTTTGCGACCGCTCGCGAAGCGCGCCTCCAGCGAGACGCGCCCGGGGTTGAGGTACAGGCGATGCTGCCGGGCGGCTTCGAGGAAGTAGGCCAGGTTGTCCACCAACAGGGCGCAGGGGGAGGTACATGACACTTCATACCGGGCCAATCGGGATGCTACGTCCTCGAGGATCGAACGCCCGAGTTCCGCCGACTGCGCGTCCTCGCCGAAGCGATCCAGCAAAGTCTGCGCGTGAGTCGCAGCGCGCGCGAAGTTTTCGGCGCTCATTTGCATGCGCGCCGCGGAGCGTAGCGCCTCCTTCGAGGGCTGAAGTGTGAAGGCCAGCTCGAAGCGTTCAGCCGCCAATGCATGATTGCCTTCGAGCTGCGCGGCTTGACCTTCGGCGAAGGCTCTCGCTGCCCCCGTTACGTCTGCCTGGGCGGAGCGCGGGCCGAACCAGGTGAGCGTCGCGACGAGACTGAGGCGGCAGAGGCTAGGGAAGCGCTTGGATATGTGCATGGTAGGGGGCCAGAACCGAGGGGAGCCGGTCACTCTGAGTGCATGTAGGGGTTGCGTTCCAACTCGGGATTTGCCTTCGTCTTCGGCTGAACCGACCGCGTTGACGAAACGGCGGGCGTCTGCGGCGGGTGTGAGTCGGGAGTCGCGGCCTCGGGCAAGCGCGCCATCAACGGCAAAGACGACGGCTTGCGCACCGGGACCGGTCTCGCGAGCAGAGTGGAGCTTTTCAAGCGAGCCGAGCTGGGCTCCGCTTTCTGATCGGAAGCGAGACTGGGCGGCTGGACGAGCTCCAAACGATTGGGCTCCGGGTCGGTCGCACGCGCCGCCGCGACCGCGGTCAGCACCCGCTCGGCTGCCTCGGCGCGATCGGCGCTGCGGCCCTGGCTTTCATGGAACGCGAAGATCGTCAGGCCGAGCAAGAGCGTGCCCGCAATCAGCGCGCCGCGGACGAGTCGCGGTCGGGAACGCAGCGGTATCCGCCGGGTGCGCACCGCTGCCGTAAACGCAGCGGAAAGCTGCTCGCCCGAGGGGCCCATTTGCGGGGTTTCGCCTGGCATCGCGAGCTCGACCGCCAGCGGTCCCTCGGGCGTGAAGGCGGCCACCCAACTCTGGATCTGAAGCTCTCGATGTTGGCGTTGCAGGGCGAAATGCGCGCTCATCAGCTGGCCAAGCTCCTTCCCGCCGGTCGCCGGACCTTGGGCCAGAAACTCTTCGAGCGCCTCCTGCATTTCGAGCGCTGTGCCGTAGCGCGTCTCTGGATCGCGTCTCAACGCCCGGTCCACGATCCGATCGAGCGCTGGATCGATCTCGGCTCGGATACTCGAAACGAGCGGAGCAGTCCCGTGCAGCGTGTGGCGAAGCACGGAAGCCGGGGAGAGATCCTCGACCAGCCGGCGAGCTGCCAAGAGCTCCCAAAGTACGACGCCCATCGCGTAGATATCCGCGCGTCGATCCACGACTCCGCTGGTCGTCTGCTCGGGTGCCATGTACGCGAGCTTGCCTTTGACCAGCCCTGCTTCCGTCGACGCTCGCGTGGCGATCGCGGTCTTGGCGATCCCGAAGTCGACCAGCTTCACCACTCCGTCGTGCGTCACGAAAATGTTGGGCGGGCTGAGATCGCGGTGCACGATGGACAGTGGAGTTCCATCGAGATCCCGAAGCTCGTGCACATAGTGCAAGCCGGCGAGCGCGTCGGCCGCAATGCGCGCAGATAAGCGCGGGGCGAGCGGCTTGGCGACGCGCGCGATGGCCGAGAGCGCTTGGCCATGCAAATACTCCATCACGATGTACGAGCCCTGCTCGCTCTGGCCGACCTCGTAAGTATGCACGACGTTTGCGTGGCTGAGCAACGCGGCGAGGCGCCCCTCGTCGAGGAACATCTGCGCGAGTGCGCTGTCGAGCTCGCTGCCAGCACGCATGCATTTGACGACGACCAGCTTGCGGACGCCGGACGGCCCGCGCGCCATGGCCAGGTAAACGTCTGCCATCCCGCCTCGCCCGATTGCGCCGAGGAGAGCGTACTTGCCGAGTTGGGCGGGCGGCCCCTCTCCACCGGTATCAGCACTCGGAACAGACTGCATCCTGAGCCCGATACTAACCCAGCAGGGGCGTCGACTCCAGGCGAGCAGTCCATTCCAGATCTCGAGCCGCGAGTGTCCGTATTGGCACCGTCGCGTACTCGTTGCACGCATTGCGTACGTTTCGTACGCAGGCGAAAACTGCCTTTCGAACTATCGGTGTGCGAAGGCTCGGATGCTTCGCGAGTGAAGCCGAGCCCATGTTATGAGTTGGATACATGTCGTTGGCCGCTCTCCGGCTCACAGCTCTCGTATCAGGCGTGATCGTTTCGGCGTGCACGATATTCGACGAGCGTCTGGCAGAATGCACCACCCACGCGGATTGTACGGAGCGGTTGACCCGGCAATCCTCCAGCGCGACGCCGATCATCGGCCGCTGTACGATGCCCGACGGCAAGTGTGTCCCGCTGCTCACTGAGCAGTGCGCGCGCGTGACGGGCGATCCTCTCGACCAGGATGCGATCCTGCTGGGATCGATTCTGACCGAGGAATTCCGGCACTTGGAACCCGTGATCCTGGCCGTCGAGGAGATCGACTCTGCTATCGCTGGCGGCGGCATTCCCCGCGCGGGTAACCGAGGCAAGCCTCGCCCACTCGCGATGTTGTCGTGCACAGAGTCGGCTTCGGACCCGCTCCCGGCCGCACGCCACTTGATCCAGACCCTGCGGGTACCGGGCGTGATCGGACCCGACATCGACGAGAACGCACTAAACATCGTGCGCGAGCTGATTGGTGCGGGCGGCGCCGACACAGCGCTGATGTCGCCGACGTCTTTGATCGACGATCTGGGCGCCCTACCCGATGACCACCTGATGTGGCGGGACGTTCCCTCGGGGTCGGAGCTCGCGCCGCTGGTGTTCATGGCGTACGTCGATCTGGAGCTAGCCTTGCGAGCGACCAAGCCCAACCTCAAGCTCGGCATCGTATATCGAGACGACGCGTTCGGGCAGAATGCGATCGCCCAGATCAGCAGCCGCGCGCTGTACAATGGCAAGCCGCTCTCCGATCCGACGAACGCCGCGTTCGTTCGGATCGGAAAGTACGCGCGAGGCGACGAGGCTGCGATTGGCTCGCTCTTGGCTCAGTACCAGAGCGATCCGCCCGACCTGATGCTCTTGCTCGGCGGAGTGGAGTCCATCACCGGCTTCATGAAGCCCCTGGAGCTCGCGCTCGGCGGACTGACCGGTGCGGGCCTCGCTACGGGCAAGCCCACCTACTTGCTGTTCGAGAGCAACAAGGTCACCGAGCTGCTCGAGCTGGTGGACCCCAGAAAGACGCCAGGCGTGCGGCCCGATCTCCGGAGCCGGCTGTGGGGCGTCGGTCTTGCTCCCACGGCGAGCGCGCAATCCGCCTACGACGGCTTTCGGCTCGCCTTCGCTAGCCGCTTCGGTCGCAATCCCGACGGAACCGGAATGGGGCAGGCGTACGATGCGGTCTATGCCTTCGCGTCGGCCCTGGCGGCGACCGCCAACCGGCCTCCGAGCGGCGAGAGTGTGGCCGCGGGACTTGCCATGATGTCAACGGCTGCGCCGGGCGCCGCGACGCTGAGCGTTGGCCGGCTCGACGCCCTGCAGATCCTCAGCTCCTTCAGCACCGGACCGATCCCCCGGGTGCTCGGCACGTTCAACGAACTCAAGTGGCATGCGAACGGTGACTACGTCGGGGGGCGCGCCGAGATTTGGTGCGTGAGCGTAACGAACGGCTCGCCCCACTTCGCCACCGGGAAGGTCTCGATGGACCTGCAGACGCGGATGGTGACTGGCGCGCGCGCGCCCTGTGACTAGCCCGAAGTGTTACTTCGAAATGCCGATCGGCGAGCGGAGGACTCGCAACCCGAGCGTCTCGACACGACTCGAAAGCGTGGTTCGAGCCATGCCGAGCTCGCGCGCTGCGTGGGCGACGACTCCTGCCGAGCGAGTGAGCGCGTCGCGGATCAACTGCTGTTCTCGACGTTCTAGGCGCTCTCGCTCGTCTTGCAGCATTTGCCAAGTGTCTCTCGATTGCCCGAGGCCGCTCGGCGCCGGCATGCGGCGCATCGATGACCCCTCGATATCGCGCGGATCGACGTGTTCGGCGGAGAGCACGGAGCTGGCCGCATCGCAGGCGAGCGCCCGCTCGCGAGCCCGGTGCACCAAGCGCTCGAGCTGACGCATGTTCCCTGGCCACTGGATCGAGGGCGAAACCAGCAAGCGCCTGAGCGATGACGACAGCGACCAAGTGCGACTTCGATCGGCCGACAAACTGCGCTCCGCGAGGAAAGCGATGTCCTCTCGCCGTTCGCGAAGCGGCGGGAGCTCGATTACGACCCCTGCCAGCCTTTGATAGAGATCGCTTCGAAATCGGCCATCGCGCATGGCGAGCTCCACGTCACCGTTGGTCGAAGCAATCAAGCGAATGTTGGCACGTTTGGGCTCGGGCCGATCGTAGCCGAGCGGACGGTACGTTCCGAATTGAGTCAGATCGAGCAACAGCTTCTGCGCATGCGGAGGAAAGTTCATGACCTCATCGAGCAGTAGCGTTCCACCATCGGCAAACTCCACCAGACCGGCGCGCCGCGTGACGGCGCCGGAGAATGCGCCACGCTCGTGACCGAAGAGTTCGGAGCTGATCGTGTTCAGATCGTCGCTCGACCCGAGGATGGCCCGCACGATCGGGCGCCTGCCACTCGCTTCGGCGATGGCCTGAGCCAGAAGCGTCTTGCCGGTGCCCGATTCCCCGAGGATCAGCAACGTCGAGTTCCCGTGGATCGCGGTGCGCACGTCATTTCGAATCAGCGCCAGGGACGGCGGCGACAGCAGCTCCTCGAGCGAAGGCGCGCGCCGCGACTCGAGGCAATGAATTTCGGCTTCCTTCAGGTGAGCGCGAGTCGTCTCCGAGCGTGACATCTGATCCAGGGTTGCGCCGACGAGCGTGGTCGCCGCGAGGAAGAACTCGATGTGACGATCACTGACGTGTTTGCTCGGGTTTCTGAAGTCCACGTACAAAACACCCCGTGCGGCGTTGCCCGGGGCTCGTCCAGGTAGCGGCGCGGCGAGCGCGGCGAAGATGCCAAACTCGGACATGCTGGCCGAAAGATTGTGCATTTCGAGCGGCACGCATTGGACGAAGCTCGAAGATTCGAGCGCGTCGAGCACGATCGTGCGGCTGATTTCTTCGCGTTGCTCCGGGCTGAGCGGCTTGCAGGCTTTGCGCGCCGTGGTCGTGTGCGACACGCCGTCCTCGAATGTCGAGACAATCAGCCCGCGGTCTGCGCCGAGCAGCTCGACCACGATGTCGAGGCAGTCATCGATGGCCGTCGCGCTGTCGAGCGTACCATTCAACCGCTCGAGCAACAGTCGCATCGCGTTCCACATCGTCCCGTGGTCTAAATCCTCACTGCTCGATAGGGCGTGCATTGCTCGAACTTTTCACTCGAACAATGACGCGGGAATAGGTATTCATTCAGCCTGACGTTCGTCATAGGACGATTGTCGTGCAGCAGACGACGTCTTGTCGCCGCGGCGACGAAGCGTCGGCGCGCTGAGTCGATCGCGCACGCGCCGGCTGCTGACGGAAGTCGTCAGTGGGCGGGGGGCTTCGTCGCATTGCCGGGCTTGCGCAGCGCCGTCTTCCGCGCGGCATGGTCGACGAATAGCCGTTCGAATGCAGCGAAAGCGGCTTGCTGGCGGGTCGCGCCGAGGGCTGACCGAGAGCGCTCAATTTCGCAGCGGGCTCGTGCGCTGGTTCGCAATGTTCCGTGTCGCTCGTGCTGCAGCGCGAAGGTTTGCTCGCGATGAAGGTGAGGCACACCGCTTGCTTGGCGCAGTCGCAGCGCAGACATGATCGCCTGCGCTCAACAACCAAAGGGGAAACGATATGTCGACGATGATACGCAAGCTCAGCATTCTCGGTGTCGGAACGCTGGCCGTCATTTCGGCGTCCACGCCCAATGCGGGCGCGCAAGAGGCGGTGTGCGGCGACAAGGCCAAAGAAGAAATTGCCAAGTTGCTCACCAATCCGACCATCCTAAAGTATCCGGGCTCGGAGAAGGCGCTGGCGATCGAAGCGCAGATTTACGCCAAGTACTCGGCGTGCGCTGCGGACGCCGTGGATGTCGCTCAGCTACCACCCGAGAAGAAGGCGGAATACTGTGGCTCGCTGAGCTACCTCGGCAATACGAACTACGAAAAGATGCGCTGCTGTGGCTACGATCCGCAGAAGCAGCTCTTCGCTTGTCCGATCGACGTCGTAAACCCGGTGGGCTTCGGTGCAGCTCCATTTCCCGGTAGCTTCGAACACGTACTGACGTGCGTTGACCTCGGTGGCGGCCTCCAGCCGGCGGCCTTGGACCGGGTGCACTTGGCCAACGCAGTGTCCGGCTCTCCCACTTGGGAGTTCGCGGTGATCGCGTCGGCACGGGGCCGGCTGCAACAGCTGCCGTTGAACGGGAAGACGCTGAGGGCGCGCTCCATTCTATCGTGGGGACTTACGCCGAGCAGTTGCGACTACAAACCCTATTGGGGCGACGTCATCGACTATCAAATCCGTCTGGACCCCTGATCCTTCGCTGGCGGCCGACCGGGAAGGCTGGCCGCCAGCGCACGACATCTGCGGCTCAGGACTGCGTGAGGTTGTTCGTGATCGGCAGATAGACTTGCTGAAACTCGGGCAACTTCTCGCAGCGCTCGAGCTGGGCGGTCAACGCCGGGAATCGACCTGATGCGATCAGGTCCGGATGCGCGTCGCTGGTGAAGCGATACGAGCAGGCGAGCGCGACATCCGCGTGATTCAAGGCGTCGCCGAACCAATACGGGGAAGTGCGGCCGGCGCGCTCCCTGTCCAGCACGTCCAGGGTCTCCAGTACCTGAGCCCGACAGCGAGCGGTCCAACGTGGCGATGGCTGCATCAAATCGAGTGATGCATAGAGTAGCGTCACGGCCTTGTCAGCGACGCCCGCCGCGAGCGCAGCGACACGCAGTCCATCTCGACGCAATTTACCGGACGCCGGTAGCAGCAAGCGCTCCGGCGGAGCCAGCTCGTCGAGATAGTCCAGGATGGCGAACGTTTCGACCAGTGCCGCGCCATCCTGCAGGAGCAGCGTCGGTACCCGCCGTAGTGGGTTGTGTGAAGCGATCCTGTCCGCATCACCCCACACCGACCACGGGCGATGTTCGAACGCTAGCCCGTAGTAATGGAGTGTGATCGCCACGCGGCGCACGAACGGCGAGTCATACTGGCCGAGTAGAATCACGTCGAACGTCCTTCCGTGAGTGTGGCGGCGGTCGCCCGTCGGCGTAGAGCATTCAGGCGACGAACGCGCCCAGCTTTCGGAAACGCTGATAACGGTCTTCACGGATGGCATCCCGTGACAGCGAAGAGAGCTCGGTGAGCGTCGAATACAGCACGCGATCGAGTCGTTTGGCTGCATCGTCGTGATCTTGGTGAGCGCCGCCCGGTGGCTCCTCGACGATCAAATCGGCGATGCCGAACTCGAGCAAATGTGGCGCGGTGATGCGCAGGCGGGCTGCGGCGTCCGGCGCGCGTTCGGCGCTCTTCCACAAGATCGCCGCGCAGCCTTCCGGCGTGATCACGGAGTAGTAACTGAACTCCAACACCAGCACGCGGTTGGCGACTCCGAGCGCGAGCGCGCCGCCCGAGCCACCTTCACCGATTACGCTGGTGATGATCGGCACGGTCATGCGCGACATGGTCTCGATCGCGGCGCCAATGGCCTCACTTTGACCGCGCTCTTCGGCGCCTAGGCCGGGGTAGGCGCCCATCGTGTCTACGAAGGTGAAAATGGGTAAGTTGAAGCGCTCGGCGAGCTCGTACATGCGGATGGCTTTGCGGTAGCCCTCCGGGTTCGGCATGCCGAAGTTGCGCTTGGTCTGCTCCTTGCTGGTGCGCCCTTTTTGGTGGCCGACGACGACTACGCTGCGGCCATGGTACTTGCCGATGCCGGCGATCAGCGCGCCGTCTTCCGCAAATCGGCGATCGCCGTGCAGTTCTACGAAGTCCTCGAACAGGCGCTCGATGTAGTCGTTCGTGTACGGGCGATTCGGGTGCCGCGAGAGCTGCACCTTCTGCATCGGCGAAAGCTTGGCAAAGACCTCGCGTGCCAGCTTGGCCGCTTTGTCCTCGAGCCGTTTGAGCTCGGATCCGAAACGGTCGTCTTCATGGGCGAGCTCGCGCAACTCGCGGACGCGCGTAATGAGGTCCACGACGGGACGCTCGAAGGCTAGGATGTGAGCCATTCGGGCGGGACTCTCCCTCGAGAAGGTGACGGTGTCGAGGCCTTCCGAATCGCGGTTCACCATCCGCCGCAATGCGTCAAAGCTTTCCGCAGGCTGGCTCCGGATGGTATATTTCCCGCCAAAATGAGCCGGAACACTCGACTGAACGCGGGCGCTCGCAAGCCCGTTGCGCCGAGCACGGTCGGCCGGGGCCGAGCCGTGGTGCGTCAATCAGCGCCGGCCACGGCGCTTTACGCCGAGCCCCTCGTCTCGCTGCGCCACGCCGACTCCCTGTCGTGTTACGCCGCCTGGCCGCCGCCCACCGCGATTATTTCCGATGGCGCCTACGGCGTGCTCGGATTCGAGGGCGACACTTCGGACCACCTCGATCTGCCTCTCTGGTACGAACCGCACGTAGCCGCTTGGAGTAAGGCTGCCAGCGCCGTCACCACGCTCTGGTTCTGGAATTCAGAGATCGGTTGGGCCGCAGCGCATCCAATTTTGGAGAAGTACGGCTTTCGCTACGTCAATTCCAACACCTGGAACAAGGGTGCCTCGCACATCGCAGGCAACGTGAACACGAAGAAGATTCGCCGCTTCCCGGTCGTCACCGAAGTGTGCGTGCAGTATGTGTTCGAGGCGCGTGTTCAGGGCAAGCAACTCAAGCACTGGCTGCTGGAGGAATGGAAGCGCACGGGCCTACCGCTGCGACGGGCGAACGAGGCCTGCGGCGTCAACAACGCGGCGACTCGAAAGTATTTCGATCAAGGCCACCTTTGGTACTTTCCACCGCCCGAGGTGATGCAAAAGCTGTGCGCCTTTGCCAACCGCTTCGGCGAGCCGGCAGGCATGCCCTACTTTTCGATCGACGGCGTGCGGCCCGTGTCAGAAGCAGCTTGGGCGGGCATGCGCTCGAAGTTCAACTGTCCGCACGGCGTCACCAACGTCTGGGCGCGCAGCCCGGTGCGTGGTGAGGAACGCGTGAAGGTCGACGGGAGTCGAGCCGTGCACTTGAATCAGAAGCCGCTGGATCTGATGGCTCGAATCATCGAATCATCCACGGACGTGGGAGACGTGGTGTGGGAGCCGTTCGGCGGCCTGTTCAGCGCATCGCTTGCTGCTCGAAAGCTGGAGCGCAAGGCTTACGCCGCGGAGATCGATCCGACCTACTACCAGTACGGCGTGGAACGCTTCAGCTCCCGACCGCTACCGGAACCTGAACGCTCGGATGCAAGCCCTTCACGTCGAACACGCGGAACGGCTTTTCCTTGCCCTTGAGGTGAGCGGGCGGCAGCTCTTCGTACACGAATTTGCCGCTCAGCTTGGCCAGGGTCGCTTCGCTGACCAAGACTTGCCCGGAGTTGGCCACCCCGCACAAGCGAGCGCTGGTGTTGGCCGTGTCACCGATCACGGTGTACGAGAGCGCCTTCGAGCTGCCGATGTAGCCAGCGACCAAGGGCCCCGTGTGAATGCCGATGCCAATGGCCAAAGGTTGCGAGCCGGCCTCGATGCGCAAGCGATTGAACTTGCCCAGCGCCTCCATTTGTTCGAGCGCGCAGCTGACGCTGCGCAACGCATCGTCCGGGTGAGCCACG
This sequence comes from Polyangiaceae bacterium, assembly GCA_035273265.1. Classification (GTDB taxonomy): domain Bacteria; phylum Myxococcota_A; class Polyangia; order Polyangiales; family Polyangiaceae; genus PMG-095. Next base: position 1,576 of record DATEPG010000261.1, on the reverse strand, counting down.
GGGGCGCCCCACAGCGCCATGATGCCGTCGCCCATGAACTTGTCGAGCGTGCCTTCGTACTTGAACAGGATCTCGACCATTTGCTCGAAATACTCGTTCAACAGATCGACCAGCGCTTCCGGCCGAGAGCCCTCGCTGAGCGGGGTGAAGCCGCGAATGTCGGAGTTGAACACGGTGCACTCACCGACGAGCTGGCCACCTTTTTTGACCTCGAGCTCGCCAGACAGCACGCGCTGCGCGATGTTGGGCGACAGCAAGCGACTGAAGCGCTCGCGATTGACGATCTCGAGCTCCACCTTTTTGCCCAAGATGTTGATCTCGATGAACATCGCTGCCTGAGCGGCGATGGCCGTGACGATCTCCATGTCCTTGGGTTGAAATTGCGCGAGCGTCTCGCTGTCGAGCCACAGCACGCCCAAGATTTCGTTGTTGTGCAGGAGCGGCGCGACGATCGCCGAGCTGATCCGATTCAGGATCATGCTCTTGCCCTTCGACGCCGCGAAATCCATGGCGGCATCGTGCGTGAGCACGGTTGCTCGCTCCTTGATCACGTGATTCATGATCGTGGACGACACGGGGATCGGGGCGTCGGTGCCATCCCGCCGTTGGCTGGCGCCAGGCACTAGCTCGCCCTGCGGATTCATCAGGAAGATCACGCCGCGATCAGCGCGCACGAACCTGAAGATCGTGAGCAAGATCTTGTTCAAAAGCGTCGGCAGGTCACGCTCGAGCGCGATCTCGCGTGAGAGCTCGTGGCTGAGCCGCAAACGCTCGTAGTCTTGCGCGAGCTGATCGGTATTTCCGGCGAGTTTGTCGTAGGGCATGAAGCCCTTACCGGTGGCCGCGATCTGCGTGCCGATTTGACGTGCCTTGTCGTTCACGTCCACGCGCGTGGCGGGCGCGGGAACCTGCGGCATCTGCGCGGTGCCCATGGGTGCCGCTGAGAAGCCGGGCGCCGGAGCGAAGCCGGGCGTGGCGGTGAAGCCTGGAGCAGGCACGAAGCTCGAGGCGCCCGGAAATTGGACCACTTGCTGCGTACCGTGCGGGCCCGCCGCGGGTTGTCCGTACGGTTGGGATGCAATCGTCGAAGGCGGCGCGCCGACCTGAGATTGCGGAGGCGGGGCCTGCCAGCCCGAGTGCGGCGGCGGCGCTTGCGGCGCGGCTCCGTATGCAGGGGGAGGAGGCAAGGGCCGACCCGAGCCGTCATCGTAACGCGCACGAGTCGCGCCGAGTGCGATGTCGTCGCCGTGTTTGAGATCCTGCTCGCCAACGACGCGCTCGCCGTTGATGTACGTCCCGTTCAGGCTACCGAGATCACGCAACGTGAAGCCGTTGACGCGCCGCTCCAGAATGCAATGCTCCTTCGACACGATCTTGTCGAGAAGCTGAATGGTGTTGCTGGGATGGCGTCCGAGCGAGTTGTGGTCTCGTAACTCTACGACCTGCTGGCCTTCGGGTGTCGCGAGCAGAATGCGGGCCATCGGGGCAAAAAGGCTACCGTTCTCGGCACGCGCCGACAAGAGCAGCGGGCGCTCTGCACGAGGAAATCACCGGCCCCCGGAAGCTAACCCCTACC
>DATEPG010000260.1:0-9098 GCA_035273265.1 Polyangiaceae bacterium | reverse complement strand
CACCGGCCCTATTGCTTTGTCCGAGCTGCAAAGCCCTCGTGCATCGCCAGCAACTGGAGACCTTGGCAAAAGCAGCCGAGCTGGCCAGCCAACGCGGCGAGCTCGCGGACGCGATGGCGAACTGGCGCAAGGCGCTCGACCTGCTTCCGCCGGAATCCAAGCAAGCCACGCGCATCACCAGCACGATTCGCGAATTGCGCGAAAAGCTGGAAAGCGGTGCCGCGCGGCCGAGCGCAGCGGGCGCGACGCCGGCTGCGGCGACGCACACCGGCTGGAAGCGTTGGGGCGCGGCAGGAGGCTCGCTGCTCGCGTTCGCGCTGTTCAAGCTGAAGTCGCTGTGGCTGCTGGTACTCGCCGGTTGGAAGCCATTGCTGCTTGGGTTGACCAAGCTTGGCACAGTCTGGACGATGCTGCTGTCCGTCGGGGTGTATTGGACCCTGTTCGGCTGGCAGTTCGCGGTCGGGCTCGTGCTCTGCATTTACGTGCACGAGATCGGCCATGTGGTGGCGCTCAAACGCCTGGGCATCGCCGCCAGCTCGCCGATGTTCATCCCCGGCCTGGGCGCCGTCGTGCGCTTGAACCAATACCCGATCGACGTCGACGAAGAGGCGCAGGTGGGTTTGGCCGGCCCGCGCTGGGGGCTCGGCATCTCACTGGTCGTGTTCGCACTCAGCCGCTTGCTGCACTCTCCCATGCTGAGTGCCATCGCTCACGTCAGCGCCTGGATCAATCTGTTCAACCTACTGCCCATCCCACCGCTCGACGGCGGACGCGGCTTTCGCGCCTTGACCAACCCACAACGATGGATCTGCGCCGCGGGGCTGGGCGTCGTGTATGCGCTGACGCTGCAACCCTTCGTCGGCATCATCGCGCTACTAGCGCTCGCGCGGGGCTTCGAAAAGCGCACGAACCATCCAGGCAATCCGCGCATTCTGGCCGAGTTTTTGCTACTCGGCACGCTGCTCGCGGTGGTCAGTCATGCAGCCGGCTAGCGGAGCAATAGCTCGGACGTCTTTCGCGGAAAGCCGATCGCGAAGCCCATCGTGTAGCGCGCGTTAATTTCGCTCAGCGCGCAGAAATCGTTGCGATCGTCGACGCGGTAGCGGTAGGCGTCGATACCGAACGGTCCGAAATAGCCCGCGCCGTGGAGCAAGCCCGCGACATGCTCGGCCCGCTCGAGCAAACTCGCGGACTCCGCGGACCCGAGCTCGTCAGAGGCCGCCAAGCGCAGACCCCGAAACACACCGCGCGAAGTCACCTCCTGCACACAAACTCGACCGAGCTCGCAGCGCCCCGTTTGCCAGACGAAGCCATGCAGGCTCACTTCGAGCGTGGGTGTCACCAGCGGCTCGACGATCAATCCGTCTTGGGCCAAGGAGACATCCAACCACGACCACTGTTTGTCGCTGATCGGCCCGTAAAAGCGCATCTGCCCGCGGCCAGCGAAGGCCAGCGGGCGCTTCAGCAGCCAGGGCCGTTCCGCGCGCAGGAGCAGCTCTTCGAGCGGCGCGCGCTCCGTGAAATAGCCTTGCCCGGGCAACCCTCCCCCGGCCTGATGCGCGAACAAGCGATGATTCACGCGCCGCAACACCTGGGCTTCCGGATGCGGCTCGGCGTCGATGCCCACGGACGCCAAGCGACTCAAAGCCAACGGAGTCGGGCACCAAGCGCGCCCCACGAACCCGCTCTGCGGCACGGCAACACCCGGCTCTACCAGCACATCCTCAGCGCCCAAGAGCGCACGCGAGCCTTGGCCATACTTCTCGAGTTGCTGCAGCAATTTCGTGCGCGGCACATACTCGAAATTCAGGCGCGAAAGCTCGAGCTCCGCGTCCAGATTGAGCACCCAAGCAAACTTCATGATTCAGAGCGCGAAGGGCCCGGTAGCTGGCGTCCCTTGGGCTCGGGAACGTACGCAGCCAGGGCCCGAATGAACTCCGCGCTCATGCCTGCTTTCATGCGCGCGCTCTCGGCGATCGGATTGCCATGCATCACCCAAGGCGAAAGCGGCGGCGGAAGCTCGGCCGCCCAAGTCTCGAAGTCACACCCGCCGGTCCAGCGCGCAAACCAGCGTGTAGCAAAGCCCACGTGAGCGATCTCTTCCTTGGCGATTCGCTCTTGGATCTGCGCGCCCAGGTCGTCGCCGACCGCTCGAAAGCGTGCTGCAAAGTCGCCCGCATACTCCAAGTTGGCTGCCTCGAGGCCCATACCCATCACCGACACGAACGCGAGCTTGCTCGGGCAACTCGGCACGCGCTTCCAAAACCACTCCCGCACGCCAAAATCCCCAATTTTACAGCCCAATTGCAGAATGTGCTGGCGATACAAATTCATGTGTCGGATCTCATCCAAGCAGATACCGAGCAGCCCCTTCCGAAACTCCACTTCCGCATCTGCAAACGCCAACAGCGCCCAGCACATCAGCTCTGCCGCCTGCAGCTCGTGATGAAAAAATGCGTGCAGCGCGCGCGCGCGATAGTACGGCTCCTTCAGCGCCTCCAGCTTCGGCGTGCGCTCCCCGCGCCGGGCGGCGCGAAACTCCGCGGGGCGGCCCGGCTGCGTCAGGCGCACGGCCGCCGCCTGTTGGCGGAAGCGCGGCGGCGGCGAAGGAGGCGACAACTTGAAGCTCAAATCGTCCGTTCGAACATAGTGCTCCGCCCAAGCTTCGACATCGGCAAACACGACGACTGAGGGCTGATCGACGGACAACGCCCGACACTTCTACGCCAATCTGCGCGCGCGGGGGAGATGGACTTGGCTGGGGCCACCAGGAAAAGGGCGCGCTACCCGGGCTGCGCGGCGCTGGGCAAGCCAGCCCGGCACACGCCATCGCGGCGGCCGCGCCTGCCCGGTCCAGCAACGAGAGACGAGCGAAATTGGCAAACCCATCCCGAGCGCTGCGCACTCGAAGCGCACCGCTCAGCGCTCGAAGATACCGTGCATGCACCGTACCTTTCGGCAGCGCAAAGGCTCCGTCGTCGGACCAGCAGAGCGGCTGCAGCGATCTTCGCCCACCTCCGATCGATTGGAGTCGACCTATGGATTCCCCCATGGAGCACACGCGCCATCCAATGGAAAGCCGTTTTCCACCTTCCGGGCACGGGCACGGGCACGGGCACGCTTACGGGAGGACTGAATCAGGGACAAACCCTAGCCTCCGGCGCCGGGCCGTGACATGCCCCCGTCCGTTATGTCCGTTCCTGCGCCGCTGTTTGCTTGTTTGCCGCCCCCCGGATCGGACGCCGATGCCGCGCTCGAGGGGTTCCTCCGGTATGCGACGGGAGCGGGGCTCCAGCTCTATCCGCATCAAGAGGAAGCGATCTTGGCGGTAATGAGCGATAGCAACGTGATCGTGCATACGCCGACTGGGTCGGGCAAATCACTGATTGCGGCCGCGGTGCACTTCAAGGCAATCAGTGAAGGCCGGCGTTCGTTCTATACCTGTCCGATCAAGGCGCTGGTCAGCGAAAAGTTTTTCGACTTGTGTCGTGAGCTCGGACCGGACCAGGTCGGGATGATGACGGGTGATGCAACGGTCAATCGCGATGCGCCCGTAATTTGCTGCACCGCCGAGATTTTGGCCAACATTGCGCTGCGCAACGGCGCAGATGCTGATGTGGATTACGTGGTGATGGACGAGTTCCACTACGTCTCGGACAAGGAGCGCGGGGTGGCTTGGCAGGTGCCGTTGCTCACCCTGCCTCAGGTGCGGTTCATCCTGATGAGCGCCACGCTGGGCGACGTGAGCGCCTACGAGAAGCTCATCACCCAGCGAACTGGCGCCGAGGTGGTGACGGTGCGCTCGGGCGATCGACCGGTGCCGCTGCACTTCGAGTATCAGGAAAAGCTGCTGCAGGAAGCCACCCAGACGCTGATCAATCAGGGGCGCGCGCCGGTTTACATCGTCAACTTCACGCAGCGCGGTGCGGCCGAGACCGCGCAAAGCTTGCTCAGTCTGGACTTTTGCAGCAAGGAAGAGAAACGGGTAATCTCGGAGGCCCTGCAGGGGGAGAGCTTTCGCAGTCCCAACGGCAAGGAGATGCTCAAGCTGCTGCGCCATGGCATCGGCATTCATCATGCTGGGCTGCTGCCGCGCTACCGCTTGCTGGTCGAGAAGTTGGCCCAACGTGGCCTGCTCAAGCTGATCTGCGGCACCGACACGCTGGGCGTGGGTGTCAATGTGCCGATCCGCACGGTGCTGTTCACCAAGCTGTGCAAGTACGACGGCGAGAAAGTGCGCATCCTGACCGTGCGTGACTTTCAGCAAATCGCCGGGCGCGCTGGGCGCAAGGGCTACGACGACGCCGGGTACGTCGTCGCGCTGGCGCCTGAACACAGCGTCGAGAACCTGCGGCTGGAGGCCAAAGCCAGCTCCCAAAACAAGAAGAAGTTCGTGCGCAAGAAGCCGCCAGACTGGGGCTATGTGCACTGGGACAAGGCGATCTTCGAACGCTTGATCAGCTCTGCCCCGGAGCCGCTCGTGGCGCGTTTTCAAATCAGCCACGGCATGTTGATTTCGGTGCTCGGTCGTCCCGAAGGCGGCTGCTCGGCGATGAAGTCACTGGTCAAAGACAGCCTCGAACCGCCGCCCCAAAAGCGAAAGCACAAGAAGCATGCGATCGAGCTGCTTCGCTCGTTGTGGCAAGCAGGCGTGATCGAATTTCGAACGGCGGCCGAAGGCGGCGGCATCCGCCTGAACGCCGAGCTGCAAGACAACTTTTCGCTGCTGCAGGCCCTGGGCTTGTACGTCGTCGACGCGGTGGAGCGCCTGCCCCAAGACAGCCCGAGCTACGGCCTCGACGTGCTCACCCTGGTTGAGGCAATCGTCGAAGATCCGGACGTGATCTTGCGCGCCCAAGTGGACAAGCTCAAAGGTCAAAAGGTGGCAGAGCTGAAGGCCGCTGGCGTCGAATACGAAGAGCGCATGATCGAGCTCGACAAGGTCGAGCACCCTAAGCCAAACCTCGAGTTCCTGAACGAGAGCTTCGCTGCCTTCGAGCAGCAGCACCCTTGGGTTTCGCGTGAAGTACTCAAGCCGAAGTCGATCGCCCGCGAGATGCTGGAGAGCCTGCAGTCATTCAGCGGCTACATCAAAGAGTACGGGCTGTCGCGCTCCGAGGGTTCGCTCTTGCGCTACCTGTCGGAGGTGTACAAGACGCTGATCCAAAGCATCCCCGAGCTTTCGCGCACGCCGGAGCTCGAAGAGTTGATCGAGACCTTGGGCACGTTGGTGCGCGGGGTGGATTCGAGCTTACTCGACGAGTGGGAGCGCCTGAAGAACCCGGCCTTCGTCTCGGCGATCACGGATGAAATCGAGATCGCGCGCGACGACATCACCCAAAATACGCGCGTGTTCACCGCGCTGATTCGCAATCTCCTGTTCTCGGTGCTGCGAGCTTTGCAGGAACGAGACTACGAAACCGTCTTGGATCTCGCGGAAATTGGCGAGTTTTCCGGCGGGGCCGCCGACATCGAGCGCGCCCTGCGACCTTTTTTCGAAGAAGGCTCGAGCATTCGCTTGGACGCCCAGGGGCGCAACCCCACGAACACCGAGATCGTCAAGGACGACGAATACTGGGTCGTCACGCAATCGATCCTGGTCGGCGATGAGGTGAGCGAGTACGCGGTGCGCGGGCGCATCGACTTGAAGCGCTCTCGGGACGAACGGCGTCCCGTATTCCTGCTCGACCAACTGGGCGCCGTCTGAAGTCACGCGCGGCCGATTGCGACCGCGCGTGACGAGCCTCGAAGCGTTCGTTGGCCGCGCGCTGGGAGCTTCGCGACGGCTGACTTCAGCTCGCGCCGGAGTTTGGAGCTCGACCCCAAACTCCGAGCGCGAACTCCATGCTCACTCCGCCGCGGGTGCCGCGGGGACCTTCACGCCCAGGGGCAAGCCCTCGAAGCCGGCGATGGCGGTGGTGATGCCGCGCTCGCGCATTTGTTCTTCGGCGCGGAGCAGCGGGTTGTAATTCTGCAGGTTGCGCTCGCCATTCGGCGCGCCGGCTTTGAACCAGATCCGGCGAGTGAGTGCGCCGTACATCAGGGGCATGTAGGGCAAGAACTCGCTCGAGCCTTCGGTCGAGCGGTGCGAGATGAACACGGAAAAGCCGTGGGATTCGATGTTCTCGAGCGCCTCTTTCAAGCTCCCGACGCCCACCTTCTTGCACTCTTCCAAGATCCACTCGAGATCGCCGCGCGAGCTCAGGAACTCCTCGACCATCTTACCGTCGGCCAAGCCGAGCACGACTTCAATCGCCAAGCGCGTCTCGGTGAAGGTGCCGGCTTGGTTGAGCTTGATCAGCACGCTGTTGCCAGCGCGCTCCTTCCTCTCCTTGCCGCACAGGTACGGGATGATGAAGCGGAGCTGAGTCACCACCAAGTCGTCCAGCACGATTTGCGCGCGATGACCGTACTTTTCGTTCATCAACTTGTGGCCAGCGACGTCATGCTCCGAGGCCGGGTCTTCCATGGTCGCGAAGTTGTCCGCGCTGTTGACCACGGTGCCGTCGAATTCGATCAGCTCTTCGCGGGTCTTCTTGCCGGTACCCGAGAAGCGCATGTCGTACATGCCGGCCTTGATCAGGTCTTCACCCTTCTGGACCTCGCTGAAAGCGTTGTCAGTGCCGATCGCGTAGTCGCCCAGTGCCATCTTGAGCTGACCCGCGCACTCTTTGATGCGCGTGAGGCCCTCGAAGTTGTCTGCCACCGGGAACACGAAGCCGCGCTCTTTGGCGGTGCCCGTGGGCAGGCCGTCGCGCACCAAATTCTTCTCGAACTGACGGAAGAACTTGGTTCCGATCTCGAACACTTCTTTGACCGATTGCGCCTTCATCGCGAAGAAGAACATCTCTTGGATGTCTTGCTTCGTGCCTGGCACGTGCTCGCCGCCACAGACCATGTTGAAGGCGATGTTCGGGAAGTAGAAGGTCTTGGTCTTCTTGGTGGCGAACACCTCCCAGGCCTCGAAGCCGCTGGCCTTGAGCAGGATCTGGAAGAACGCGGTCGAGGCTGCCAGGCAGGCGTTGCCGCCCCACAGCTTCTTGTTCGGGCCGGCCTTCTTGACCATGGCCAAGTCGAACTCGGCGGCAGCCGCGAGGATATCGGCCGGAGTTTCGATCACGACCTTCTTGGGCAGCAGCTTGGCGATGTTCTTGTCGATTGACTCGATGGCCTGGTCATTCGGGATGTAGACGGCCTCGTTCTCGCCGTCCGACGTCCCCTTCGGGATGCCGTTGCGCTCAGTGAGCGTCCACGAATCTTTGCCGCGCTCTACGTCGGCCGTGATCTCACCCTCCAAGGTGAAGTTGGCGTACGAGGAGAGGATCTCGCGCCCTTTGAGCTTGAAGTTCGATACGGTCGTCTCTTTTGCCATGCGATTTCCTTAGGTCCGTGGACCACCTTCGAGGGGTCCCAAAGCGGACCGACGTCATACCCGAAATTGCGGCAATCTTGGAGGCAACGGCGGGGCAGCGCAGAAACGTTTTTTCTGACCCGCCAGCCACTGCACATCCGGCTCCTTCGCCCGAGCAGGCCGCGAAATCTTGGGGAATTGTCGCCGAAACCAAGCACAGCCCCGCTCGAGAACGAAACCAGCGGCTGACCGTGGCCCAGTGGGTCGGTTGATGGTTACCCGGACCTGACTCTTGCGAAACGCCAGCTGGTCCACGACAAGAGACTCAAAACATGACGGCGGGTGGCGGCGGGCGCCGAGTCGAAAGCCAGCCGCCGACCGCTCAGGGCACTCGTTGCGCGGAGTAGATCCCGCGTCGACCCGTCATTAGGTAGCACAGTGCGCACACGATCGCAGCGTGCGGAAATAAACTGGCGCCAAGCAGCTCGACCGCCATCACCGAGAGCGCGAGCGGCGTCTTGGCTGCTGCTGCAAACACCGCCGCGAGCCCTACGCCCGCGCCCATCGCGAGCGGCAAGTCCAAGGCCCGCGCAAGCACGTTGCCCAGCGTCGCGCCCACGAAGAACAGGGGCGTCACCTCACCGCCCAAGAAGCCCGCGCCCAGAGTGACGGCGGTGAACGCGATCTTCAACGCGAAAGCGTACACGGGCAAGTGGGCATCGGTAAACGAACGCAAGATCGTGGGCACGCCGAGCCCCAAGTAGTCACTCGTGCCGACCAAACGCCAGATCACGACCACGGCAACGCCACCCGCAAACATGCGCAACGGCAAGCGCGGGATACGCAGCGCTGCCTGGGCCTTCAAGAAGTGCGTGAGCTCCACGAAAACCCGCGTTCCGAGCGAGAGAGCGAGCGCAAAGCTCAGCCATTTCAACAGTAGCAGCGGCGACAGCGCGAGCGCCTCTGGCACGGGATAGGGGCTGTGCGAGATGCCCAGCGCGCGCGTGGTCATGTCGCCGATGACGGCTGCACTGAGCGCGGGCAAGAGCGCCGCGTATTCGATTCGCCCTTGCACCACGAACTCGAGCCCAAACAGCGCGCCCGCGACCGGAGTGCCAAACACCGACCCGAAGCCACCCGCGACGCCTGCCGCCAGCGCTTGCCGCCGAAGCGCGCCGCTGAGCTTCAAGTGACGGAGCGCGCTGTCGGCCAAGCTCGCGGCCATTTGCACGGCCGTCCCCTCGCGTCCGGCGCTACCGCCGAACAAGTGCGTGAGCACGGTGCCGATCAACACCATGGGCGCCATGCGCAGCGGCAGGCATGGGCCATCATCGTGGATTGTGTCGATGATCAGGTTGGCTCCGCCCGCGATCGAACGCCCAAAGCGCTCATACACCTGGCCGACGAGTAGCCCTGCGACCGGCAAGCCGTACACGATCCACTCATGCCCGCCGCGAAAGTCGGTGGCGCGTTGCAATAGGAATAAGAACAGCGCCGAAGCCGCGCCCGCGAGCGTGCCGACCAGCGCGCCGAGCGCGAGCCACGCTGGAATGCGAGTCACTAGGGCCGGAGCTCGCGCTCGAGTTCGGCCAATTTGTCCAACAGATTGGCGTCGGTGATGCTCGAAGTCGCCCGTACTTCGTAGTCCTCTTCCGCGGGAACGGCAGCCAGACCGACGAACGGCTTTTGCGGCGGGCGCTCGCTAGCCTTCGTGACGCTGCTGTACGAAGCCGCGACGCGCTGCGAG
>DATEPG010000259.1:0-4220 GCA_035273265.1 Polyangiaceae bacterium | reverse complement strand
GAGTCAGCTAAGGCGGGCGAGCAAGTGATACGCGCAGCAACGCCATCGCCATCGCCACGCCGCACCAAGTGTGCGCGAATCACTTGCGAGCACGCACGCAAGCTGCCGAGACGCTCCAGTCGAACCAACACTCCCTCAGCGGCGAGCTACCGTCGAGTCGAGCAAACACTCTCTCAGCGAGGCTTCTCTCTACCGTGCGCTATTTTCGAGCTTCACGTGGGCCAACCAACGCTGGTTTCACCGACAAAAGGCCCGGACGGCCAGACCAGAACGGTCGACATGAACGCATGCACCGAACCCTCAAGGCAGAAACGGCTCGACGCCAAAAGCCGCTTTCGCGCACAGCAGCGTCGCTTTGATCCATTTCAAAGCGAGTACAACAATCCCGCGTTAGCTCAAGCCCCTCGACCTCCAGCAGCTTCTCCGCAAAGTGCTGGTCATTCGGCGCCGCATCACCACTTGCTCACGGACTTCCTGCGGCGTCCTGTGCTTCGCTGAACTCAAGTGAACTCCGCCTGGTGAAGTCCTCGACAGCGTCCCGGATCGAGCAGTTCACACCTTCAGCGTCAGACGATCGAACATTCAAATCAAACTCGCGATGCCCTGCGTGAAGCGCAGACTATTCGGGGTCGACGGCGATCGCGGTGAGCGTGGCTGCGTTCCACAACTTGGGAACGGACTGCAGATCGCCGCGCGGGCCATTGAATACCAGCGCATAGCCATGGCCGCCGCTCAGCTCCGATAGGCCGCCCTGGGAGAGGACGCTGACCCAACTCTGGGTGAAGAGCCGGTTGCCTTGAGCCTCGACCGCGAGCACGTACTTACGAGTAACGCCGAGTTGGACGAGTGAATTCTGGGTGGACGGGGGTCGCGGCGCGACTTGCCCCATCCGCACGCTGGTAATGGCGACACCGTAGTCGGTCGGTGGCAGCTGCGGCCGCGCGCGGACTTCCACCTGCTCGTTCGCGAGCGAGGCATGCACCACTTGTAGAGCCACTTGCTCCGAGTCACCGCCTTGGCGGGAGAGGCGCACCAAGATCGCGGACGCCGTCGGCTGGCGAGGGGTGTAGCCAGCACCGCAATATTGCTCGGCGTCCTTGCCACTGTACGTGGCACCGCCCAGGCAGCCGTTGGCGACGAACACCAGACTGTATCCCGCGTTCAGCGTTCCCGCTGAAATCGCCGGTAGACCACGCACGCGCAGGGGGGAGCGCACAGCCGGCTCTGACGAGGACCCAGCGCTGCCGCCGGTCTCGCTGCCGCCGGCACCGCTCTCACCGGCGCTCCCGCCGCTGCCCGCGGCATTCGAAGGGCCGCCACTGCCATCACCCGCGGTGCCGCCCGCTCCGAGATCGTTGCCCGCGCCCTCACTCTGAGCTTCGACCAAGCGAGCGCGATCGATGGCAGTCTGGCAGTCGAGACCTGCGATCAGATCCAGCTCACCAGCGATCACGAAAGGCTGTAGCCCATCCGTCGCAAAATCCAGGTCTTCGATCTCGCGTAACACCAAGCTCTGCCCGTATTCGAGCGGCGCGTCCGTGAGCGGGGAGCCGAGTGCGCTCACGTTGCCGTCCGCGTCCACCTTGGCCAGGCACAGCGCGACTCGCGGGGCGTCCACCACTCCGTTGACGATCGTGAGCACGCTTTCACCCGGAGCTTCGTCGTCTGCGTGGCCGCCGCCATTGGCGGCCTGGCCGCCGAAACCGCCGAGCTGGCTGGGCGCGCCAGCGTGGGCAGAGCCACCAGCGTGGCTGCCGCCATGAGCGGGGGGCTTCTTCTCGAGCGCATCGTGGTTGGTGACGCAGGCCACGAAGCCCCCTGCGAACAGCAAGGAACCGAGCCAAAGACCACGACGAGCCATGCTGCGCTATGCCACGCTAGCGTGCCTCGGACAAGCGACAGCTGAGAGCTTGCCGAAACTCGAAACCCGCCGCAAAGCCCAGCCGTGCGGCTCCCCGACCACGGCCGATAAAGCGCGCGCTCAGCCGCGTTTCGACGGTCGAATCCTGGCGATCCAGCGGCTCGTCCGCGAGTTCGATCGCCTCGAGGCAGAGTCGCTCGGAGTTTCCCCGCAACAGGGCAAACATGCCCGCTCGGAGCGCTGCCCCGGTCATCGGCTGCGCGGCGTCGATCAGCTGCAACCAGGCGCGGCGCGTTTGCAGCACCGCTCGATAGTCGCTCGCTGCCGGTTTGCATTCGGGGGCGTCCGCCAAAAATAGCCGCGACCAGGGGGCGAGCACGGTGACTCGTCCATCGTCGTGGAACAGCAGTGCGGGGTCCGCGCCCTTCGCCGGCTCGCTGCCCGAGGGGGTACGCAAGATTGCCAGCGCGCCATGCGCGTCGATCGCGAGAGCGTCGGGATTGCTGGGATAGAGCGCAACGTCCAGGGCCGGCATTTGAAACAGACGCCGAGCGCGCCCGGCCCTGAACTCGAACACGTCGAGCGAGCCATCCGAACGCCCGCTGAGCATGGCAAGCTGGTTCGGGCCACTGTGCACAGCGCTGATCCACTGGGACTCGTCTGCGACGAGCTTGGATGCCAGAGCCTGCGGCGGCGCGCCCGCGCCATGGACCCAAAGGGGCACCACATCGTCCAAGAGCAGGCCCTCGGCCTCGCCTGCGTTGAGCCCCAAAACTGGAATCGCCAAGCCCTCACTCGAGCCTCCCTGGAACGACGGAGCGGGTAGACCTGCGGCCCGCGTCAGCTCGTTCAACGCCCGCCAGCTGATCGACGTGGATTGGATCCGCCCACTCGGATCGAACGCCGTAACGAACGAAATTCGTGCTGGAAACGCGTACCCTGGCCAGTTCGCAGGCAGCGACTCCAGCTCCGCGTCCGGGGCAACGTGGAGCGCCAACGAAGCGCTCAAGCCGAGCGGCTGGCCCGCGCCTCGAAGCGGATGCACGGTGGCCCAGGGAAAGTCAGCGTGGTAGTCGTGCTCTCGCACCAGGCTCTGGCGGCTCGTCCCGAACTGCAGAGTGGCCGCGTCCGAGGCCGGCTGCGTCTGCTCGACGATGACCGGAGCAGCAAGCTGTTTACAGTCCAAGAGCGGTAGCGCTTCACTGGTCGCACGGGGCGGCGCTGGCGCGACGTTCTGTGTACGCACTACTGCCGCTGGCACCTCGACCTCCCAGCCGACGCGTAGCCACGGACCAAGCGAGCAGCCCACCGGTGAGCAAAGCAGCGAGAGGTTCTTGCCGCCGGACGCGAATCCCGGCGGAGCCAGTGTCTCCACCCAATTGCGCCCCCAGTCCACGGATTGAAACACGCGCTGGCGACCATCGAGCGCGAGTGCCCGCGCACCCGCCCCGGACAAACGACTGAACTCGTACGCGCTGGGCTCGAGTCGACCATCCCGCGAGATGACCAGCGCGCCGTTGCCGAGCCAACCGCGCAAGCTGCCATCCTCGAGCGCGATCCAATCGAGCCCGAGCCAAGCCGTGGACTGACGCTTGGCCTGTGCCGCGGCCAGTACACCGGGCAAAATGGGCACGAAAATCCCGCTCTGCGCGTCAATCAAGCCAGAGGCGGAGCCTTCAATCAGCGCCACCGCGCCGCCGCCCACTTTCGGCACCCAGCGCACAATCGAGGGCCCAGCGAGTGCGGGCCCGCCGCTCGGCTTCGGCTGAGGCTGCGCTTGCTCGAGCTTTGCTAGCTGAGCGCTGACGTCGAAATCGTGAAAGCGCCCGTCCACGCTACGCACGCAGACCGCACCGGGACGAATGAGTCCATCGCAGCGCGCCGACGCGACCAGCACTCCGTCGGCAAAAGCGAGCGGCACGCCGGGCGGAAACTTGGCTTGCGTGAGCGGGCGCTCACCAAAAACATCCGACAGCACTAGGCTGCCGTTCTTCGAGTTGCACGCCAGCAGCAGCGCCCCGCTCACGTCCAACGCTCGGCACGACAGCTGACTCGGCACCAATGCGCGCGTAACCTGCACGAGCTCACCAGTTCGCAAATTCACGGTCGCGACACTGCCGCCGACTTCTACCCCCGCAAACTCCTGACCGATGAGCACGCCGAACTCGAGCGCCCGCTCGAGCGGCGGCTGGGCCAATGGCCACAAAGAATCTGCCCGGGGACTTGCTCGAGGCGCACGGAGCGCAGCCTCCACCTGCAAGTTTCCAGCCAAATCGAGCCGAATCTGCTGACCCGAAGTCAGGTCGGCGAGCAGTTGTCCGGAAGCCTCACGAACACTCATCGCGCGCGTTCCGACAGG
>DATEPG010000258.1:0-17069 GCA_035273265.1 Polyangiaceae bacterium | reverse complement strand
TGTGACGACGGCAACGCGGTCGCGCTCGACGGTTGTTCGGCGACCTGCAAGCTCGAGACCGGCTACACCTGCCCGGCGCTCGGCGCGGCCTGTCGCACGGTTTGCGGAGACAAGAAGACGCTCGGCACCGAGCAATGCGACGACGGCAACACGGTCGCGCTCGACGGTTGTAATTCGCGTTGTCAGCTCGAGCCGGGCTACGTGTGTGACGCGGCGGGCAACTGTCGCAAGACGGTCTGCGGCGACAAACTGAAAGAAGGTACCGAGCAGTGCGACGACACCGCGGTCGGGGCTACGGACTTGCCCTTCGACGGTTGCTACAAGTGCCTGATCGAGCCTGATTGCTCCGCGGGCGCCTGCCAATCCGCGTGCGGCGACGGCCAACGCTTCTCCGACGAACAGTGCGACGACGGCAACACGTTCAACGGCGATGGCTGCTCTTCCACGTGCAAGACCGAGTCGGGATTCACGTGTCAGGATTCTGCCGCGGCAGCGCTCCCGACCACCAAAAATTTGCCGGTGATCGCTCGCGATTTCATCGGGCTCGGTCGGCAGAAGGCCTCGTCGGCGACGGACGGCAACTATCACCCGGACTTCAATCGGCACTCCGCGGACGGCATCTTCAGGATGGTGAAGACCACGCTTTCGGCCAGCGGCAAGCCGCAATGGCGCTGGTTGCCGTACAAAACTTCCGACGTGACCACAGCGGCGCAAGGTGCGAGCTACGCGCCGCTGAGCTCGGCGACTTGTTCTTGTAACGAGAGCGCCCCGCCCGCCTCTTGGACGACGACTACCGAGACTTGGAAGGGGAGCTCCTCGGGAAACCTGCAAGGCGCCGACAAGGTCCTCACGTTGGTGCGACCGCCGTGCACCTGCACGGATACGCCTGCGACCGCCTGCACCTGTGACAACACGGGGCACATGTACAACGATGGCGTCATCCCTGGCTCGAATCGCAGGAATCTCTCGACGCCTGCCAACTTTGCGCAGTGGTACACCGACGTGCCTGGCACGAACTTGAGCGTGCCCTACACGCTCAGCCTAACGCTCAACGCGGCGACCGCGACCTACTCCAACTTGTCCGCGCCCAACGCGACCGCATTCGATCCGCTGGCCGGCGCAGGCTTCGTCGCGACCACCGCCGAAACCGTATCGGGCTGCGGTGCCAATGCCACGACCAACGTCTCGTTCTCGACCGAAACCCACTTCGTGTTCGAGT
Source organism: Polyangiaceae bacterium (assembly GCA_035273265.1). Taxonomy (GTDB): domain Bacteria; phylum Myxococcota_A; class Polyangia; order Polyangiales; family Polyangiaceae; genus PMG-095. The sequence continues at coordinate 15,850 of DATEPG010000258.1, read as the reverse complement.
ACCAAGGCGGCGAGCGCTTCGACTTTTCCGGTGACGACGACACCTGGGTATTCGTCAACAAGAAGCTGGCCGTCGACTTGGGCGGCCTCCACGGTCAGCAAAACGGCTATTTCATCCTGGATGCCGACACCGACGGCGCCGGCAGCGATACCGCGGATGGCAGCGCCACCGCCAACGGCAACGGCTCCTATTACGACGGCACGAACTACTCTACGAGTAGCTCGACCGCCAAGCTCCAGCTCGGCCTAGTCGTAGGCAAGGTCTACGAAGTCGTGATGTTCCAGGCCGAACGCAATCAGTGCGGCTCGAACTTCGGCATTACGCTCAAGAACTTCGGCAAGCCGAAATCGATCTGCACCTCCAAATGCGGCGATGCCATCCTGGCCGCGGACGAAGCGTGCGATCTCGGCACTGCGGCAAACACCGGCAGCTACGGAGGCTGCAACGTCAACTGCACGCTGGCCCCGTATTGCGGCGACAAGTCGATCCACAGCTCGGAGCAGTGCGACGACGGCGTGAACTCCAACGTCTACGGCAGTCAGATGAGCGGCTGCGCGCCGGGTTGCAAAGTCGCCCCGTACTGCGGCGACAGCAATGTCGATGTTGCATACGGTGAGGCCTGCGACAAGGGCAGCGCCAACTCGGCGACCGCGTACGGCCCGGGCACCTGCACCGCGCAATGCCAGCCGGCCGCGTATTGCGGCGATGGCTTGGTGAACGGCTCGGAAGCCTGCGATGAGGGTCAAATCAACGGTGGCCCGACCAGCAAGTGCGACATCAGCTGCAAGGTGAAGTGCGGCAACGCGGTCTTGGATCCAGGCGAGCAGTGCGACAAGGGAACCGCCGGTAATACCGGTGCTTATGGCGGCTGCAAATCGACCTGCGTGCTTGCGCCCTACTGTGGTGATGGCGTCAAGCAAATCAACGAAGGCTGCGACGACGGTAAGAACGACGGCAGCTACGGCACGTGCACGGCGACCTGTCAGCTCGGCGCCTATTGTGGCGACGGCAAGCTGGATGATGCGGCCGGCGAGCAGTGCGATCTCGGCGCGCAGAACCAAGCCAACCCCTACGGCAAGGACCTATGCGCTTCTACGTGCAAGCTCGCGCCCTACTGCGGCGACAAAGCGGTCAACTCGTCCTTCAACGAGAAGTGCGACGACGGCGCGCAGAACAGCAGCGCCGCTGGCGTGTGCAAGGTCGATTGCTCGGGCTACAACTCGCCGCCCTCCAGCTGCGGCAACGGTAAGATCGACGCGGGTGAGCAGTGCGACCACTCGGGGCTCAACGGTACCGCAGGTGACTCGTGCGACGCACGCTGCCGCTTCAAGTGCGGCAACGGCATCAAAGACAGCAACGAAGCCTGCGACAACGGCGTGAACGACGGTAGCTACGGCACTTGCAAGAACGATTGCACTCCGGCCGACTTCTGCGGTGACGGTACCAAGAACGGCAGCGAACAATGCGATCTCGGCGCTGGCAACAGCGCGGGCGCCTATGGCACTGGAAAGTGCACCAACGCCTGCAAGGTCGCGCCGTACTGCGGCGACCGGCGCGTCAACGGCAGCGAAGAATGCGACGGCCAGGTTGGCTGCACGGCGTGCGTTTGGGATTCGATCAAGTGAGCTGAAGCGTCGCGGCGCTGAGCTCTACGAGTGGAGCCAGCGCCGTGCAAAACGAGCAGGCGCGACGCTCAGCAGCAGGCGCGACGCACAGCAGCAGGCGCGACTTGCATTTTCACGAGAACCGCCCTACTCCCGGAATCCTTTTCCGGGATGAAATGAAAAACGAAAACGCGCAGGTTGGCTTTGGGCTCTGGACTGTCTTGCTCGGTGTGCTCGTGGCGGGCTGCGGCGGGCCGTCGACCACGTTCGTGACCTCGTGGCGATCACCCAAGGCGGAGCCGATCAAGTTCCGCGGTGAACCCGTGGCCGCGGTGGTGATGGTAGAAAACGAGATCACTCGAAAGAACGCCGAAGACGCGCTGGCGCGTGAGATCACTTACTATGGCGCCAAGGGCATCGCCCTGTACACGATCATGGCGGCCGATCCGGAGAGCAACGAGGCGGCCGCCCGCAAAGCGATCGAGGCAGCTGGCATCAAGGGCGTGGTCGTGATGCGGCCCAAGGGCAAGCGCACGAAGACCGAGACCAGCGAGTCTTACTACGGCGGCTACTATGACCCCATGTACAGCAGCTATTGGGGTGGCTACCACGGCTACGGCTGGGGGATGCCGTGGTCGTACGCGCGTGGCGGCTTGCCCACCGCGGGACCGATGCCTCCCTACGGATACGGGACCGGGTACGGATACTCGTCACCCGGTGGGACCACCAAGACCACCACCACCACCGAGGTCGTCGTGGTCGAAGTCCTGGTTTACTCGCTCAAGCAGAACATGCTCGCCTGGGCCGGTGAAAGCGAGTCGACACCACCCGAGAAGGTGGACGAATTCGTCGTGCAAGTCGCGGCCGAAGCAGCCAAAGAGCTCGGCGACAAGGGCCTGCTCTCGTCGAAGTAAACGAGCGCATCGCTCTCGGGTCGAAGGCAGAGGGGCGATCGCAGGGCGCGCAACGCAGCTCGCGCCGCGCCTCTGCTGCCCGAGCCAAGTTAGAGCCCGATGCTGCGACGGAGTGAGTAATTGAAGCGGATCCCGAGCGTCAGCACGTCCTCGGCGCGCTGACCGTTCACGGCTCGGGTCTGCCCCGTGCGTCCTTCCGCGTAAACGAACGAGTTGGCCTGCACGTCCAGCAGCCAACGCGCGCCGGCGAGCAGGTCGCGCGTGCCAAAGTTGGGGTCCACGAATTGCGTATCGAGACCCTGTGGGATCGCGAAATCGAAACCCGCGTAGAACAAGAATAGATCGCGAACACGGCGTGAGACGAAGAGCTCGGCGCCCAGCGTGTCGTAGGCGACGGTGGCTTGGTCCGTTGCGACGAGCTCGTGATCGTGCGTCCAGGTATCGAGTGCGGCAATCTTCCAGCCATCACGCTCGAAGGTGATGCCCGCGGTGAACGCCTGAGCGTCCTTACGGTCGTAGCCCACGATATTCGAGTTCAAATCCAGGAAAGAATGGCTATAGGCGACGCCCAGCCGGAGCCCGCGCACGGGCGCGAAGATCAGCGAGCCGGCGAGCCCGTCGAGCGCTGGCGAGCGCGAATCGATGAATTGCGCCTGCGCGCCCAGCTGCAGCTTGCCGAGATCCACGCGATAGATCAGCGCGTCATTGGCGCGCCCGCCGCCGGTCTCGCCGCCATCGGTGCCGGCGTTGTACGTCGAGCTGCCTCGCGCCCCGAACACGGCATACTGATCGGTCCAGAAAGAGATGTCGTAGTAGACGCCCCATTGCTTGCCCAGCGTCAGCGTTCCGTAGTCACCGAAACTCAGTCCGACGAAGCCGAGTCGGGTGGTGAGCGCTTGACTCGTCGTCGATTCGAACTGGGAAAAGCCAGTGTTGGGGTTGTCGGAAATATTGTAGCTCGTGTCGCCTTTGCCGATGTTCATGCGCCACTCGCCTTTGCCGAGCACCTTCAGCTTGCCGACGATCGATTGTTCCGCCTGGATCCCGAAGCGACTGCCATTGTTCGCGACATACACGTCCTCCCGCGAAAGCGCGAGGTTCGCATCCAAACGGCCGTACACATCCACGCGCTGGGCCAGGTCACTCAGCCAAGGTGCGGGCGCAGTTGCGCCTCGAACTTCGGGCGCGAGCGCCAGAGGCAGTGCCAGGAGCTTCCACATCATGCGGGCCGGTGTGCGGGCATCATACACGTCGCTGCGCGCTCAGCGCGAGAATACCCGGCGATCGCTCAGCTGCGTGCCTTCATCAGTGGCTGACCGGGTGCTAGAAGCTATAGGGTCTGTCCCTGAATTCAGGTCCTCCCGTACACGTGCCCGTGCCCGGAAGGGCGGAAATGGCTTTCCATTGGATGGTGCGTGTGCTCCATCGGGGAGTCGATGGTTCGACTCCAACTGGACGATCGAAAGTGGGCGAAGATCGCTGCGATCCTGGCAGAAGAGCGGGGCCGAGGTCGGCGCGGAACAGTCTGCTCAGGCAGGCCCGCCGTTTCGCTACCCGTTACGAGAAGACTCTCCGCAACTACGTTGCTGTGGTCGCGATCGGGTGTGCGCTGCTTTGGCTGCGGCTCTGACTCAATCCTCGCAGCACTGGGCCACTTCAGCCGACAGCAAACGTCCAGCAGAGCCGCTGACTCCGTCGCCGACCCGCGCGCTGTCAGATAGTACCGTCGCTTGTCTGGCTTCGAGTGCTTGCCCGCCCCTTCGGCGAGGTTCAGCACGATCGATAGCGACGCCCTGGAAAACTGATCGGAAAGGTGGCTTCGCCCGCGCGGCAACCCCTCAATGATCTCGCTGACGAGAACCAGAAAATCCAACGTCAGGTGGTAAACATCCAACCGTTCGTGATCCAGATCCATCCGACCCTATCGGTCATCCGTCTCACCCCGTCGCCTCTTTCGGGCACGGGCACGGGCACGGGCACGTCTACGGGTGCCCAGCAAGTCAGGGACATGCCCTAGCCCGCGTGGATATCGACGACCAAGATCTCAGGCTGGCAGTACAGACGCAGGGGAGGCATGTCTGCGCCGACCCCCGCCGAGACGAACAGCTCGCTGCCCTGGATCTGAAAGTGCCCCTGGTCGAATAGCCCGCCGAAGCGCGACGGAATCAGCACTGAGCCGAACCCGGGCACGCGCAGCTGTCCGCCGTGCGTGTGCCCACTGAAAATCAAGAACGCGCCTTGCTCGATCAAGCGATAAACATTGTCGGGGGTGTGACTGATTGCCAGATTGAGCTCTGTTTGGTCCAGCGTGCCGGACAGCTCCGCGCCCCAGGGCGCTTCGGTTCCGCAGATCGCCACTCGCCCGATCGCGATGGAAAGGTGCTGACAACGACCCTCGAGCACGGTCACACCCGCCGAGCCGAGCGCCTGACGAACCCGGCTGGGTTCAGTCCACAGATCGTGGTTGCCGAGCGCGGCGAATGCGCCGTATCGCGCCGGCCAAGGGCGCGCGAAGATTTCAGCCATGAGCTCGATGTTCTCGGGTTCAGAGACATAGTCTCCAGCCAGCAGAATCAGGTCGGCATCTTGGGCCCGAACCTGCTCGAAGACGTGCTCATAATAGGCTCGAGGCACTGCCGGTGTGATGTGCAGGTCAGTCAGCAAGACGAGTCGCAGCCTGCCTGCGAAAAGCTTGTTCGATCGGAGCGTATAGTAGTGAAGCGCGAGGTCGGTGGTCGTCACGGGATGCCACAGACTGTCGATGACGCCCACACTCTTCACCGGCGGGCTGCCTTCATACTGCAAGCGAAGCGCGTGCCGATGCCATTGTCGCCCCGCGAGGCCGAGCAAAACGAGTAACGGGAGGTAACGAAAGCTGCTGCGCTGAAGTCGCCACGCCGCCCAGCTTGCCGAGCCGACGACACCGACCGACGCGAGCACGAGCAGCGTCGTGCGCAACGGGCTCGCCTGAATTTCGATCACTCGCTCGGTAACGAAAGCGGTCCACGCCCAGCCCGTAGCGCCCAGCCACAACAGCTGCATCCAAAGCGCTTTCGGCGAGCGCCCGATCCGGCTCATCGTCCTTCGACATCGCCCGGTTGGAGCGCTCGGTCAAGTGGCGGTTGGGCTGCGCGCAGCGGAGCGGCGCTCGGGCGCGCGGCTCTCGTCATTGGCCCCATCTCGGCAAAACTCGAAACCTTTCCCGAACCCGGGGGGCTGGGGCTGGCTCATCACGAAAATGCATCTCCGATGATGAGTTAACTCGATTGGACCGCACTAGCAGGCCCCGCTATCTCAAGGGTGATGACTTTTCTCGAGCGAGCAGGTTGGTTGGTCGGTGGGGTTCTACTGGGAGCTCTGGCGGTCGGCTGCGGGCAGGTAACCGACGCCAGCGCTGGGGCCGGGACCGGCGGGCTCGGAAATGCGCGATCCGAGCCCGTCAATCCGGGCGACAGCAGACTGCCCGCGGTGACGGATCGATTCGCGTTCGCCAAGAGCGGCCAGCGGGTACACGCGCTGGGTTACGCCAGCGAAGGCGTCACGCAGTTTCGTACGCTTCACGACCAGCAGCTCGACTTCGATTGCGAGTTCATGAGCGGAGCTGGCTCTTGTGACCTTCACTGCGTCCCCAAGCAAGCGGCAGAGCTCATTTTTCTCGATGCAAACTGCTCCCAGCCGGCCACCTGGAACCTGTTCCAAGCCGCGCACGTGGGGGACTGGGTGAGCGTCATTCAGGTGCTCCATGAGTGTCCCGGACAAGGATTTCCGCGACAAACATTCAAGATTGCCGAAGAAGTCTACCCCGAAGCGAGCCACGGGCCAGGACCGGCCGTTTACGAGCTGCAAGGCACGTCCTGCGTGGCTGCGTACCCGCCGGCCAAGTCAATCCCCGCGGTGAACCGGCTGATCCCCCACGCAGATCGTGAACTCGTGGCCGCCAGGCCCGTGAGCTTCGACGTGGGGGGAGGGCTACGCTTGTCGCGGCTTCTGGGCGAGGACGGTTCGGAGCTCACGGTTGCGGTCACCAACGCGGCGGGCGAGGCGTGCAGCGTTCAGTCGGATGGCCAATGTGTCCCGAGCCACGCGCGTGCGAGTGGACCGATTCCGACCACTCAGCGAATTCGCCAAGGGTCGGGTGCAGTCCACGTCGATCTATTCAGCTCATTGCCCGGCGCAGGTCGTGAGGGCGTGCCGGTCGCCCACTTTCCGGACGTGTTGGATTTCATGGACGACTCGGGAGATCGTTGCCAAGTCCTGCCGGCGGTCGATGGCACGCTTCGCTGCGCATCACTCGACCCCGATGGGCACTACGGTGCTAGCGCGTACGAAAGCCCTTACTACGCGGATGCCGCTTGCTCGCAGCAACTTCGCTTCGGCTATCCATTGGGGGTGGACTTCTCGAGGCTGCGCGTCGCTCTGTACTCGGAGAGCAACGCGCTCACGGCCATCTCGACCGTGAAGGTCTACGAAGGACCGGTCTACCACTTCAGCGACGAGCTGTGCGTCTCCTCCATGACTGACGGCACCGAAGGCGAATTGCTCACCCTCGATCGACGAATCGAGGCCTCGGACATGCCCCTCGTCGTCGAAACGACGCTCTGACGAGCGTACCCGATTGCTGGCTGCGAGCCGCCTCAACGCGCTGAAATATGCTCGACTCGGACCTTGGACGCGGAGTTGGGGATCAGCAGCTGGGTATTGCCGCCAGCGGCCATCACGCCATACGTATTCGCCATGGGCGCAATCGTGGTCCCGCCACTCTGGGCGCGCGGCGTCCAAAAATCGATGGCGGGCGAAGTGAACGACTCCAGCGCTTCGAACGCAGCAATCGCCCGAAACAGATGCGTATGCCTGCCCTCTGGGTTGATGCCCGAGTTTTGCAAGCTGCGGCCAACGCGCGTGAAGAAGAGCTTGTACGGCGATTCCTTGAACGTGCGAGTCCCAGCCAGAACTTCGCCGATCTGAATTCTCGGTGTGCTGACTCGCTTCGACAGATCCATGGCACGCATGAAGCTCAGCGCCATGGCGATGGGGAGGGTTTGCATGTGCAGGGACAAAAAGCGCAAGGTGATTCGCACGCCATCCCGGCGCACTGGCGCATCCGGAATGCCGAGGGCCGTGATCCAACGCGCCAACCCTGGCGCCGACAAATGATCGCTCAAACTGAACTTCGAGTAGTCAGGGGCCATGTACGCGAGCCTTGCAGCATTTGCCGAGTCGCGCAAAACATCAGTTCGCCCGGCGCGCCTCTTGAATCCAGCCATTGCTACAAGCGGCGAGGTCTTGCTGGTTGGGCCCACAGCCCTGGAGCACGGTGCGGGTGCCGTAGATCAGCCGCAGAACCGCGCCATCGAGCAGCTGCAAGCGCTGTTCTTCCCAGATACAGGTGTTGCTATCCGTCGCGTTCTGGCGAACCGCCACCCATTGTCCGTCGGTGACCCTAAACCTGCCATAGGCGCTGGGGTTGCTGGAGCAATCAACGATCGAGGCAGACGAACAGCTGTATTCGTTCAAGAGCTGCTTGCCGTCCCAGATGAGTGCGAAGAAGATCCCGTTGTTCGACCACTCGGTTGGCTCGACACCGCACGTCCCCATCGGGCTCTGGCGAAACACCTGCCATACTCCCTCCACGGCAGGCAAAGGCGGGCTGACGTCGAGCTGAACGCCGCCCGCGCCGCTCGTCGCGCCGCCGCTCGTCGCGCCGCCGCTCGCGCCACCGGAGCCGTTGCCACTCGTCGACGCCACGCTGGCGCCACCGGAGCTGCTACTACCGCCACTCGGTGCGCTCGCTCCGGCGCTGCCGGTTGTGCTCGCTCCGGCGCTCCCGCCGCTCGTGGCGCTCGCCATTCCGGCGCCTGCCGCACCGCTTGGGAGCGAAGATTGAGTCCCGGACTCACCGCAGGCGCCAGCGCAGATGGCAACCAGAACGAGCGCGCAGCGCGCAGCTCTAAGCGTTTGTTCGACAGGCAGTGTCGCCCCCATCCTCTCAGCGTAGCACGTTGGCGCGTTTTGGTGGCTCGCGGGGCGAGCTGTCGCCTGTCCCGCGGCTGCCGGCCACTCGAGGTCGGCACCGGGTCGGCGGCTTGCGCGGCCCGGTTTCGGCATTGTGAGCTGGAGTCTTGCGAAAGGCGTAGTCGCTTCAGGGTTTGGCAGGCTTCGGAATCGCGACCAAGCTCGGCAGTTTCCAGCTGCCGTCGTAGGCCGCTGGCTCCGGATAGTAGAGTCGCAGCACGGCGTAGAAGGGCCCATTCGGTGCGGGCAACCAGTTCGCTTCCTGGGCTTTGCCGGGCGATGCATGTTGGAGTGTCAGTGTGATTCCGCCGTCCGCGTCACGCTTCAGCGACTGCAGCATGGTCGAGTTGATCAGGTAGCGCTTGAGCGGATTGTCGACGAGCAGCTTGCTGCGCCCGTCATACATCGTCAGCGACCAGAACGCCTTCGCCGGTGGCAGTTTTCCTTTTTCGAAGCGAAGCGTGTACGCCGACTGGCTGGCATCGAGCGGCTTGCCGTCAGCGTCCGTGCGATAGATTGGATAAAGCGCTTCCTCGCGCGAATTGCCGTAAATGCCGAGCATCGCTCCGACATCGCGACGTCGCACGTCAGCGCCGAGATAGGCGCGATTGCCGAACAGATCGCCCGCTGTCACCTCATGCCCCAGAAAATGAGTGTCGACGCTGAGTTCTGCCAGCTTCTTCTGGCCGCGCTGTTGGCCGGCGAGGAGTGCCGTGCGATCGCCTTCCGTGAAAGTCTTTGGGTCGAGCTTACCGGGAGCGCCGACACCGATGGCCAGCAAGCGCTGACGGATGCCCGCGTCTTCTGGCACGACCGGCATTAGGTCGAGTAGGAAGTCGAGAATCGAAAAGAAGCCCAACCCCTTTACCGTCTCGGCCTCCCAAACCGGAAAGTCCAAAGCCGGTGGCGGGAGCGGCGCGGCGGACTTCGTGAGCTCATGAAGCGGCGTCACCGAGTAGCCCGCTTGAATTCTCTTCACCTGCTGGATGTCCGGCGGGTTGAAGAGCTGCGTCCGGTAAACCACGAGTACGAAATCAGTCTCGGCGGAGAACACCTGGTCCACGCCCTCCGGCTTGGGCCCCTTGAAGGTCGGCCCGGTGACGAGGTAGCGCCCGGGCTTGTTGCCGGTGGTTCGTGTGCCCACGTATCCAAAATTGTGCGTGTAAGCGTCGACGAGCTGGAGCGAGTAGTACCTGCCCTTCTCCACGGCAGGCACGCTGAGTAGCTGCGGCTCGGCGCGCAGATCGAGCGTCACGAAGCCATAGGGCGTGTCCGAGTTCGGTGTAATGACCGCCTTGTCGGCTGGGGTGTACACCCGCGCTGCGCTAGAAAGCGTATTGAATGGGCCTTTGTACTCGGGCCCACTCGTGTTCACGTTGTAAGCGTAGATTGCCTTGTAATTTTCAACGATTGCAAAGCCCCAAAGGTAAGCATCGAAGCCCAGCGCTTCGAGTTCGGTTGCCCGTTTCGGGCTGTCCGACGGTGCTGACGGAATCACGGCAGCGGCAGCGGGTGGCGACGCTACCGGCGCTGCTGTCTCGGCCGGGGGCGTGGCTGCTCCGCACGCCCAGACGAACGGCAAGGTCGAACAAACCTTTGCCAGGGCCCTTGCACGAATTCTCCACATCATGAGCGAGACGCTAGCCGAACTCGCCTGACATGTCATCGATGTGCTCTCCGCCAGGCGCGGCGAGCTGCACCCCGCGTGTCAGCGCGCGCGTGCGCGTGGCACGATCGGTACCGGGCCCTGCGGTCGCAACGTGAGCGCGGGCACCAGTCGCGGTACGAACGGCCGGATCGCCTGGAAATCGAGGCGTGAGAGGAAGGTGGCGAGCGCGATCGTCACCTCGGCGATGGCGAATAGGTTTCCGATGCACAGGCGCGGTCCAGCGCCGAATGGCGCGTACAAGCAACGGGGAAGGGTCGACTCGAACTCCGCGGTCCAGCGCTCGGGTCGAAATCGCTCAGGGTCAGAGAACCAATGCGGGTGCCGATGGGCCGCCCATTGATAGAGAAACACCTGACTGCCGCGAGCGACGTCGAAGCCTGCTACTTGGCAGTCTTCGAGCGCTTCACGCCCCACGGCCCAGGCCTCGGGATACAAGCGGAAGCTCTCCCTGAGCGCGCGGTTCAGATGTGACGGTCGGCGCAACCGCTCGAGGGTGTCGGGGAATTCTGCATCGAGCTCCTCCTGGATCGCGCGCTGCTCATCCGGGCGATCGCCGAGTAACGCGAGCGTGTAGGTCATGGCTAAGGCGGAGGTTTCGTGTCCCGCGACCAGCATGGTGATTCCTTCGTCCACCAGCTGCTGCTCGGAGAGCTCGCCGCTCTCGCGTGCCTCGAGCAAGCTCTGGAGCACGCTGTTGCCCGCACCTCGCTCGCGCGCTCGAGTGATCAGCCGCCGCACGGTCGCGTTCAAGTGCTCCCGCGCGCGGATGAATCGTCGATTCGTAGGCGTCGGGAGTGCGAGTGGCAGCGTAATCGCGGTCCCGGCGACGCCCACGAAGAACAGCATCGCGTCGCGCATCGAGGGCTCGAGGTCCTCGTCCATCTCCGAATCGGCGCCGAACACCGTGCGCAACGCAATGCGCATGCTGAGCCGAGCCATCGCTCGGTGCAGCTCCACGGTCGAACCTGGCGTCCAGCGCTCGAGTTCGCGCTCTGCCTCCTCGCGGAACACCGCTAGGTACGTGGCGATTTCAGCCGCCTGGAAATGAGGCGCGAGAATGCGACGGTGCTTCTTCCAGGGTTCACGGTCACTCGTGAGCAAGCCCTGGCCCACCAGCTTGGATAAACCGCGCGTAATCTCGTCCTTGATGAAGCGCTTGTGCTCACGGATCAGCACATCCTCGAACAGCAGCGGATCGCGCGAGGCGATCAGCGGCCGACCCAAGAACGAGATCTGGAAGGTGTCCCCCAGCTGGTCGAAGTAACGGATCGGACCATCGAGCTGGTCGCGCCCGATATCGAGCACCGTGAATAGCGCCGGCCCCCTCGGTCGCGGCGGTTTCGTACTCATGGTCATGGTTTGCTTCCCTCCTTGCTCGAGTTCGAGCGGCTTTTCGTGCGCTTTGTGGGCTTCAGCGGCTGCTTGCGTGGCTTGGCGCTCGAGGCGAGAGCGGGTGGGGCCACCAGGCTGCTGGGGCGGGCGAGTCCCGTCGGCGAGAACATGCGCCAGGAAATGTCCGCAAACTTCGACGCGACCTGCTCGAGCTCCGCGTCCGTCGCGCGGTCCGCTCGCTCCGCGAACCAGACGTCTAGATCCGCGGAGACGCCTATCGACAGCGAGACCAGCAGATCATCGGGCAAATCACTGCGCACGGCACCCAGCCTTTGCCCGAGCAAGACCCACTCGCTGTGTCGCTCGATGGTGCTCTCCGCGCGTTGCGCTCCCGCGCGACCCAGCTCGCCGCGTAGCGGCGACTCAGCCATCGCGCGGCTGAGCCGCGCGGCGATCGGGTTGCCCCGTTGAAAGCGGACGCCGACACGGCACAGCTCGAGCACGAATTGCCAGAACTCCTCGGCGTTCGAGGGTTCGCCGAGTGCCGAAACCTCTGCGTAGTAGTCCTCGTAGCAGGCGGCGCAGGCAGTCACGAACAGGTCTGCCTTGTCCGCGAAGTAGTAGTAGGCCTGGCTCTTGCTCATCCCTAAGCGCTCCAAGAGCGCATTGAACGAGGTCCGCTCGTAACCTTGCTCGGCAAAAGCCGCTGCCGCCGCCCCGATGATCGATCGCCGGCGCGCCTCCGGAAGCCGATAAAATCGCTCAAAAGCCATTGGACTACTGGTCCATACTCCAGTCCTAGGCGCTCGAGCAAGCCTCAATTGGATCCTTCCGCGTGCTCGCGGCGTTGGGCCCGACCGACCCAAAGGGCGAAGCACGACCGCTCCGCGATATTCCCGCGGCGAGTGCAACCGCTTTCAGCGCGCTGCTCCGGGGAGGCGAGCGCCGCGCAGCCGCCGTTCGCGAAACCTTTACCAAGCAGGCCGTCATCCCCGAGCTGGTCCTACGCTACATGTACTTCTTTTCGGCTGAGCCGGAGCGCGTGGCTGGAAAGAAGCGTGGCGCGCGTGGGTGTCCAATCAGCGGTCTAACAGGCGCGGTAGCGCCATTCGGACCAAAAGCCCACTTTCTCGTCCCGGGTCGAGAGCACTCAAGATTTCTGGGGTGAGTGCCGTATCCGTCACACCCGGATCAGCCTGTCCGTCGCCGGCACCTAGCGCACAGGCAATCACACTCGGAGAAGAAATGAAGAAGAAGGCTCGCATCATCACACTTCGATTGGCTGCAATTGCGTTTCTACAGTGCTCCCTCGGCTGTTCGGACGGCGCCCCGGCAGCCAAAGTGTCGGACCGCGGAACCGCGGGTAGTTCGGGGACGGGCGAGGGGCTTGAACTCGCGTCGTGGTGGGTTGCCGCGGGAGAGGTCGATGCGCTGAATGCGCTGATTGGTACATACCAGGAGGTTCATCCTGGGGCGCGCGTAAATACTAGTGGTGACACCAGCTCTTCCGACGTGCGTGCCAAGCTCGATATGAACATTGCTACGAGCCCTCCCGATGTCTTCCAGATCAACGCGCACGATATCCCTGCCTGGGATGACATGCATCCTGATACTTTATCGTCGCTCGACGAGCTGTTCGCCGAGTCGACGGTCAAAGAAGCCGTGCTCCCTGACGTCTTGAACCGAGTGTCCGTTGACGAACACGTGATAGCGATGCCCGTCGCGATCCATCGCGAAAACTCTTTGTTCTTCAATAGGTCTGTATTTTCCAAACTCGCGCTCATTCCGCCAATGACGATCAGCGAACTGATCGACGCCTGCAAGACCATCAAGGCCGCGGGCATTACGCCGATCGCACTATCCAAGGATGGCTGGGTCGTTCGGATCCTCTTCAACGAGATCGCTCAGGGCACGATGGGGACCGAGACCTTCGACGACTTCATTACCGGGGCGACACCGGTGACTGATCCGAAGATCTCCGCCAAGCTCAGGGAATCGATTTCCACCATGAGCGAGGTACTCACCAACTACGTGAGCCCCAACGCCGGCGACGCCAACTTTGGCTGGTCGGATGCGGCCGACGAGGTGTTTCAGGGCAAGGCTGCCATGTTTCTCCACGGCGACTGGGCGAAAGGCTATTTCGTGAAACTAGGCTGGACCCCCGGCATCGATTTCGGTCAGACGGGCGGACCGGGCGCGTCCGATCTCTTCTGGTACGTCATCGACGCTTTCGCCACGCCGACACTCGCGGCGCACAGCCAGCAAGCGCACGAGTTTTTGTCCGTGGTGCTTTCCAAGGAGGCCCAGATCACGTTCAGTCGATTGAAGGGATCGACCCCGATACGCACCGACGTCTTGGACCAGCTCGACAGGCTCGGCCAAGCCACCTTGCTCGATCTCGTCGACTCCAAGCATCGGCTGCCGACGGTCGCAAAGACCGAATGGGACGAAGCCCTTCACAGTTTTGCGACGGACCTGAATGAGGAAGCGCTCTATCAGGCGTACCTAAAAAATCCTCCCTGAATTGCGTTCGACTCCGCGACCTTGGCTCGTCGTTTCTGTCGAGTGCGCTCGGCAGCTTGGGCAATTCCAGCAGATGTAGCTCGAGGTGTGAAGGATCGTTTGGTTGGAACGGCGATATCGAGTAGATTTCCCGATCCATTGACGGCGGAACGGGAACGGGAACGGCAGGCGACAGGCCAGGCTTGGCGAGACGTCTTGCTGCAGCGGCTACTCGTGGCGACCACGCCACTCATCACGCTCGCAGTACTGGCAGTGGTGTGCGGATTCCACGCGCAAATGCGGCTCCTCATGTCGTTACTCCTGCCTCTCATCCCGCTCTTGCTGTTGGCTACGGTCAGGCGCAAGTGGCCATTCGAACTTCGCGCAGCAGTGCTGATCGGATCTTTCGTGTTCGCTGTCTTCCTGGGCTACGCCACGGTTGGCTTTGCCGGGAATGTGAGTCTCGTCGCCGCTACCGCGGTCGTGCTGTGTGGCCTTTTCTTTGGCCGCCGTCGAATGATCGTGCTGATCGGGGTGCTCGCACTGGCTCCTATTTTGAGCGGTGCGGCCAGGCTAAATGGAGCAGTCTCGACCGCCTTGGCCGATGACCTCTCGCTCGCCGACCCGATCGCCTGGCTCAGGACGACGACGGTAGCGATACTACTTTGGGTGACGCTGGGCGCCACGGTGACGTTCGTGGTGGAGCGGGTCGAAGCATCGCTCGCTAGCACGAAGCAGGCGCTCGCCGACTTGCGCGCCGAACAGGTTCGTCGCGAGCAAGCAGAACAGCAACGCAAACAGGTTCAGGAAGCGGCTGTGCAAGCGCAAAAGCTCGAGCTCGTGGGTCGGCTGGCTTCTGCTACCGCGCATGACTTCAATAATCTGCTCGCCGTGGTCGGCGGCTGGGCGGATCTCGTCTTGGCCGAGCTTCCGAACACGCCAGACAATGAGGAGGCACGGGTTGCGGTCACTACGGCCATGCAGCAAGGACGAGATCTTACCCGTCAGTTGTTGACGATGGCACGACAGGAGCAGCGCCGGGTGTCGCGTGTATGTCTCGAGAACTCCGCAGCCATCGCCGTGCAGATGCTTGCCCGCGTGCTTCCGAGTAACGTGACGCTGAGCTTTCAGCAGGCGTCTTCGGTACACGTCGAAGCCGACGTGACCGAGCTGCAGCAAGTCCTGTTCAACCTGGTACTGAACGCTCGGGATGCGATGCCGGAGGGCGGCACTATTCAGGTGACGTCGGGCATCGAGATCTTGGAGGCGCCCCGAGAGGTAGTCGGAGGCTTGCTCCCGCCGGGACGCTGGGCGGTGTTGCGCATCGCGGATTCAGGACCGGGCATCGACGATGCCATCCGTGAGCAGATTTTCGAGCTGTTTTTTACGACCAAGCCCGAGGGGGTCGGCACCGGATTGGGGCTCGCGACGGTACTTCGCATCGCTCAAACGGGCGGCGGTGGCGTCGCGCTCGATTCCGCTGCCGAACGCGGTTGCTCGTTCAGCGTGTATCTTCCTTGCGCACCCTGAAACCGCCCCGCTGGCAGAAGCCTCGCTCTTTCAGGCCGATCAGTCCTGAGTGCTCGAGTCCTCGGTTCAGCGGACCTTCAGCCTCATGCCGCGCTCGACACCTGGCCGGCTAGCTATAGCCATTGACCATCGTCGTACGAGTGTGTTTTGCGCACAACCTACTCTAGCCAAGGCGGATTACTGGCCCAAAGAGACAGTCCCCGATTGGGGCCGCATTCGCCCGCCCATGGCTCGACGACGTCGTAGTAGGTCTTTCCCCAGACTTCGAAGTGCAGGTGCGGCCCCGT
>DATEPG010000257.1:0-34987 GCA_035273265.1 Polyangiaceae bacterium | reverse complement strand
TGCGGACGGTTTGGGGGGTGCACCACTGTTCGCTCTCGACGAACTGTGCGGAGCCGAGGGCCGGGAACTCCGAGATCGCCTGATACTCGAAGGCACAGCTGACCTGCGCCTTGCTCTGCTCGAGCGATTTTTGCGAACGCGCGCCCTGCAGCTCGAGCGCTCGAATCGATCCGTGCTACGCGCCTGCGAGCTGATTCAGCTGGCGCACGGCGAAATTTCCACCGAACAACTGGCGCTCGCATGTGGCTGCACGAGCCGAACGCTACGTAGCGCGACCATCGCAGAAACCGGCCTCCCGCCCAAACAGCTAGCGCGGATCGTGCGCATTCGATATGCGCTCGATCTGCTGGCGAGTGCAGGTGTTCCGCTCAGCGCCGCAGCTGCAAGCAGCGCATTCTCCGACCAGTCACACATGAGCCGGGAATTCCGCGAGCTGATCGGCGAGCCGCCCTCCCTGCTCGGGCAGAAGCTCCGCTCCGCCGACCTGCCGACCTTTAACGCAGAGCGTAATTTACTCAGCACTGGCCTATTGGTCGTACCCAAACCGGCCGCGCCCTAACAATTTTCCGATTTCTTCAAGACCGCTCGAACGCTCTCAGGTTACTTGGGGGGAGCGAAAAAGACCGCTCGACGCGCCAGCCTCTGCTTCGCCGTACGTAGTACGTTCGAATGCCATGGACACGACGATCCTCGGGTTTCATGCCGATGATGCTGGAGACTGGGTCGCAGAGCTCGGGTGCGGTCACCGGCAACACATGCGGCACGTGCCTCCTTGGCAGGTGCGACCCTGGGTGACGACCACGGAGGGGCGCCAAGGAAGAATCGGCGCCAGCATTGAATGCCCCCTGTGCGATGAGATTCGCCTGCCACTCGATGCTCGAGAGTACCATCGCAGCGCGACGTTTACGGAAGAAACACTACCGGCCAAATTGCGTGAAGAGCATCGCACGAAGGCGGGTACGTGGGGTCGAATCGTAGTCAGCGAGGGACAGGCCGAGTTTCGCTCACGCGGCCGAGTGCAAGTGCTGGGCGCAGGTGATGTCGGCATCGTAGAGCCGGAGGTTCCGCACCGAGTGACGCCGCTCGGTTTGCTGCGCTTGCACGTCGAGTTCTGGCGGGTCGCTGAGGCACGGTAGGGACATGTACAGCGGCAAACCTACGGAGTTCACTGCGCCTGCCGTGGTCGCCAATCAGGACTCGACCAGCTTTCGCTTCTTTCCGGTCAGTGGCCCGCTTTCGCACTTCGTCGAATACCTCTATGCGAGCGAAGTACCCGGGCATTTCACGGCGCGAGTCCAAGCAACGCGCCTACCGGAAATCGAAGCGCAGCTGGTGTTCGCCCTCGAGGAGGGCGAGATCTTCCCAGGCGGTACTTGCTTGGAAGGAGGGCTGCGCGCGTGCCTCTTCCTGCAACCGGCGCACTTACAAGTCATCCCAGTTTCGAGCAGCATTCGCCAAGCGGTGGGTGCATCCTTGCGACCTGCGGGACTGCGGCTCCTGCTGCCGCGCGGTGCTGACGGTTTGGCGAACACGCCACTGCTCGGGCTCGATGAACTGTGGGGTGCCGACGGGCGCGAGCTTCGAGATCGGCTGATCGTCGCGGGAACCGCCTGTCGGCGCGTCGCTCTGCTCGAGCAGTGCCTGCGCGCCCGCGTCCAGCGACTCGAGCGCCCGAGTCGAATCGTGCAGCGCGCGTTCGAGCTGATTCAGGCAGCGCGCGGCGAGATTTCGACCGAGCAGCTCGCGCGAGCGTGTGGTTGCACGAGCAGAACTCTGCGCAGCGCGACCGCCGCCGAAGCTGGTCTCGCCCCCAAGCACCTGGCGCGCATCGTGCGGATCCGATACGCGCTCGATCTGCTCGCCGACGCAGGAGTTGCGTTGAGCGCCGCCGCCGCCACCAGCGCTTTCTCCGATCAGGCGCACATGAGCCGGGAATTTCGCGAACTGATCGGTGAGCCGCCCTCACAATTGGGCCACAAGATCCGCTCCGTCGACCTTCCGGTCTTCAGCGCGGAGCGAGATCTACTCAGCACCGGGCTCTTGGTGCTGCCCAGGTCCGGCGCGCCCTGAAGATTTTTCCGGGAACCCACAGGCCGCGTTGGGTGTCACAATCCCTCCAGCATGCGCTCGGCCTCCGCCGCTCGAATTACCCCGCTGTTCGGCTCAGTCGCGCTGCACGCGTGCGCCGTGTTGATATTGCTGCTGGCAGCGCGCAAACCTCCGCCCTTGGACATCACTGCATCCCCCCAGCGACCAGATGCGTGGCTCGGGGCCAGCGCGGTCGAGGTCGATGCGGTGGCTACGCCGGAGGGGACGCCGAATATTGCCAACGCGGCGAGTTCGCCCGAGTCGGACCCGCAACCTGCAGAAGCCGCAGCGAGTGAGCCCGCCGAAGCGACGGTGGCAAGGCCTGAGCCCGCGAAGGCCCCGCATCGAGCCGACGCGGAGCCAGTTCCAAAGCCCCAGCCGGCTCGGCCGCGGCCGCGCAAGCCCGCCAATCCTTCGACGGGAATCGCAGCAGCGAAGGCCACGCCAGCGGATGGCAGCCACCCGGCGAACACGCCTGCCAGCTCCGGAACTTTCGGCTCCGAGGGCTTGCCACCGGGCGTCCGGAGTTTGCCCGCTGCGTTCGCCCGCGCGATCCCACCCGCGACTGGCGCAGATCCGATTTGGCAGAGCCTGCCCACGGGCACGCAGAGGCCGTTCATTCTTGCCGTCGAGGTCGACGCGAACGGACGCATCGCCAGCGCGAAGATCTTGGAAGCGCATGACGGTAGCGAGCTCCCGACGCAGTTCGAGCACCTGCGGCAGCGTGTGATCGCGTTGCTCGGCGGCGGGCTGTTCGCGCTACAGAACAACGGCAACGCCGGGCGCGATCTGTTTCGGATCACGATCACGCTCTCCGATCGTGCGGTGAAGGAAGAGAGCGAGCCCGCTGAGTTGGTCGAGCGGGGCTTCGAGCCGCCGCGGGGCAGCGCGCCAGGGCGCGCGTACTTCACGCTCGCTTCGGGCCGACACTTCGAGGCAAAAGTCGAAGTCTTGGGCTCACCAACTCGGCCGAAGCATCCGTGAACGCGGCGCGCGCTACTTGAGCGCGGAGTCGGCGACGATCAGCGGCAGTTTCTTGTGCTTCAGGCGTTCGGGCGCGATCGGCGTCTCGACGCCCTCGTAGCCGTTGCCGTCGGGCCGATGCCCGAGCAGCGCAAATTCACGGCGATAATCCGAGAATTTGCCGCCGTTGCGCACGGCAGCGACCAGCGCCAGGCCCTCGGCTTCGCCGCCTTGGGCGAGCACGTATTCGATCCAGGCCCACTTGGCGCTGACTGCGCGGACGTCCGCGCGGCCGCGTAGGCCACGACGGAGGCGATCGAGTTTGGCGTCCACACGGGCGACGCCGGCATAGGGCATGCGGTCGAGCGGCGTGTTCCTCTTGGCGCAGAAGGGCGCGACGCCCAGCGCGATCGGGCAAATTTTGGAGAGCTCGCCCACGAATTTGACGCACTCGTCGATGTCTTCGTCGGTCTCGCCCGGTAGGCCAATCATCAGGTATAGCTTCAAGCGATCGAAGCCGTAGCGGCGAGTGCGCTCGGCCGCGGCGAGGTAGTGCGGTTCGCGTCCGCGGCGATCGATCAGACCACGCATGCGTTCACTCGGTCCATCGAGGGCGGTGGTCAGAGTTTTGTGACCGGCCTTGCGTAGGGCCGCGACGAACTCTTCCTTGAGCCGATCCGGGCGAAGGCTCGAGAGGCCGACTTGCATGCCGCGTTCGGCGAGTTCGCTGACGATTTCGATGATTTTCGGGTGATCGCTGACGGCGGCGCCGACCAGGCCGACCTTTTTCACGTCGGCTGGGATCTTCTCGAAAATGACCTCTTTGGGCACGATGCGCATGCCACCGTTGGTCGAACGGCGCATCACGCAGTACGTGCAGCCACGTGAACAGCCGCGTTCGCTCTCGATCAGGAACATATTCGAGAGCTCGGTATGCGGCGTGCGGATCGCGCTGTACGCGGGCAAGAGCGCGTCACTGCAGGCGCCGATCTTGGCCAGCTGGCTGCCGTGGTGCTCAGGCACGAAGATGTTCGGGTGATCGGCCAGGGCTTGCAGCGCGGCGGCGCGGCTTGGCGCGCGATAGATGGCCTCGATCGCGAATTCGACGATACTCTCGGCTTCACCCATCACGATCGCGTCTACGATCGGCGCCAGGGGCAAGGGGTTGGAGAAGGTGAGCGGGCCACCGGCCAGGATGAACGGCGCGTGCTCGTCTCGTTCCGCACGCAGGACTGGGATGCGCGACGCATCCAACATCCGCACTAGGCCGGCGATCTCCAGCTCGTACGCGACGCTCACTGCCAGGATTGGGAACTCGCCGAGTTCACGCAAGCTCTCGTAGCTGAGCGGGCGCTCGATTTCAGCGCCTGCGCGGTCGCCTTCATCCGGCAAGAAGACGCGCTCGCACATGGCTTCGGGCATGGCCTGTATCGCGCGGTAGATGCGCTGATAGCCGAGCGAGCTCATGCCCACGTGGTAGGGCGAGGGATAAACCAAAGCTACGCGGGCCGGGGCATCCTTGTCGATGCGACCGATCTCATCAGACAGCCGCGTCTGAATGAGGCGTCTTGTCGCACTGGAAAGCATAGGCGGCCGAGTATAGCTGGAATACCGCTACCGGCGAGACGAGAGCGCGACCTTTGGCCAACTTCAACCCAACCCCCACCCCAAAAGCCAAGCTATTATGGCTGGGTGAAGCTCGTTTCTTTGCGGGAGCCCAGCGCGCCCGACAGCACGCTGATTTACGACTGGAATGCCGCCGGGCGCGCGCAGCCTGAGCCGCTGACGGTCACCCTGCTGGATGAGACCCTGCGTGACGGCCTGCAGAGTCCGTCGGTGCGGAGCCCGTCTCTGACTGAGAAGCTCGCTGGTTTGGAGCTGATGAACGAGCTCGGCATCGAGTACGTGAATGTCGGCTTGCCCAGTGCTTCGCCGCGGGCGTTGTCTGAAGCGATCGAATTGTGTCGGGCGATCGTCGCGCGGCGATACGCGATTCGCCCAGTGTGCGCTGGACGGACGATGGTGGCGGACGTGGCGGCGATTGCCGAGGTCTCGCAGCGCGCGGGGCTGGCGGTCGAAGCTTCGTTGTTCGTCGGCTCGAGCCCGATCCGCGCGGTCGCCGAAGACTGGGACTTGGAGTTCTTGCTCTCGCGTTCGAAGAGCGCGATCGACGCGGCGCGCCATGCGGATCTGCCGGTGACCTTCGTGACCGAGGACACCACGCGCGCCAGACCGGAAACGCTGCGCGCGTTGTTCTCGCTGGCGGTCGAGCGCGGGGCAGCGCGTATTTGCTTGTGTGACACGGTGGGCTTTGCCACGCCCGAAGGCGCGGCGGCAGTGACGCTTTTTTCCCGAGAAATCGTGGGCGCGCGGATTGGCATCGATTGGCACGGGCACAACGATCGCGGGCTCGCAGTGGCCAACGCGTTGAGCGCCGCGCGCTCAGGTGCGGATCGCTTACACGCCACCGCTTTGGGAGTTGGCGAACGCGTGGGCAACCCGGCGATGGAGCTTTTGTTGCTGAATTTGCTGTTGTCCAACGCTCCGCGCGCGCTCGAGCGCGTCTCGGCTTACTGCGAGCATTTCGCGCGTGTGCTGGGCATCGGCGTGAGCGACAACCAGCCGCTGGTCGGCAAGAACGCATTTCGGACCGCGACCGGCGTGCACGCTTCGGCGATCGCCAAGGCCGAAGCCAAGAGCCAATGGCTCGCCGATCACGTGTACAGCTTGCTGTCGGCGGCCAGCATCGGTCAGCAGGCGTCGATCTGCATCGGGCCCATGTCCGGCTCGTCCAACGTGCAACACTGGTTGTCCAGTCACGGCATCAGCGAGAGCGAGCCGCTGCTGCGCGCCATTCTGGAGCGCGCAAAGTCCGCCGATCACGTGCTGACCGACGAAGAACTTTTGTCGGTGGTCAGCCGCGTGCGCCGTGAAATGTGAGTCGCTCACGGCGCAGAACCACTTTGGCTCATCAATCTCTGCATAATTCGCGATTCGCTCTCAACAAATACGGAGTTTATCCGTTCTAGTTGCTCGTGAGTGAATCGTTGGATCCCATGCGGTCGGCACGCGAACGAGTGCTGCACATTCCGACCAGTTTGATGAGCGCGGCCTCGGCGCACACGCTCAAGCCGAGCCTCGAATCACGTACGCGCGTTCACGTGGCAGGACCCGCGAAAAAGCTGTCCCTGCAAATCATCGCGTTGGCCGCGGCTTCGACCGCCGTCGGCTTGGCAGCGGCGGCCAGCTTGTCGCACCTTCGCCCACGCCCCGCCCCGATAGCGCAAATCGTCAGCGGCAACCCGGCCTTGAAGAAGGGTGCGGACGGCGCCCACGTGCGCTGGCATTCGCAGAAGAGCAAAGTCTACTTCGACGCCTCGCTCGAGAACGCGGGCAAGCACGCGCGCGAAGCGGTGCAGCTCGGCTTCGGGACCTGGATCGGGACCGGTGCCAAGTTGCCGAATTTGGAGTTCGATACCACCAAAGGCGCGAAATTCGGACAAGTCCCGAACGGCAAGAGTGAGGTCATGTACGGCCCGATCACGCTCGCCGGCCACGAGAACGACCTAGCCCTGACGGTCACCTTCTCCGACCCGAAGAGCGGCGAAGTGGTCGAGTCCGACATGATCTTCAACAGCAAGCACCCGTACGGCATCCTGCCCTATGCGCCGATGAGTACCGCGCAATCGGCGAGCACCGGGAACGCTGCCGGTTGCGACCAAAAATACGATCTGCAGAGCGTTGCCACTCACGAGGCAGGGCACTTCTTCGGTCTAGGTGAGGACTTCGACGTCAAGCCGGCCACGATGTTTTACACGACCGGCCGCTGCGAGACGAACAAGCGCGTGCTGCAAAACTCGGATGAGACGACGATGAGCGCGCTGTATCTCGCCTCCGGTACGCAGGCCTCCGCAGACGAGCCGAACGCGGAATCCTCGGCCAAGGGCTGCGGCGGCGCGCACATCGGCCAGGGTCGGACCAACGGCTCGCTGCCGATGCTATCGCTGCTCGGGCTCCTCGGGTTCGTGGCCTTTCGCCGTCGGCAGAGTTGAGCCCGGCGAGCTCCAGGGCTTCGGCAGTTTCTGACGGCCCCGCGGGTAGGAGCGGTGCTAGCGGGGAACCCGCGAGCCCTGCGATTTTCGAGCGATTTTTTCGCTCCCGACCTTTACGCGGCGGGCCCGGGCAGACAAGCTGGCCGAGCCGTGAACGAATCGCCCCCGAGTGAAAAGCCGCCTGCAAAGTCTGGCGCGACGCAGGAAAAGAAACAACGCCGTGCACTGAGTCACGTGGGAGGCGAAGTGCGTGTCGTGGGCGGCTCCGAGCAAGATCGCGAGCGACTCACGTATGCGCTCTCGGTCGACCCGGACGAGAACGCTACCATGGCGCACGTGCACGGGTTTCACCCTTACCCGGCACGCTTGCATCCCGAGACCGCGAGCCGTTTGGTGGAGAGCTTTTCACCAGCGGAAGGGCGTGTGCTCGATCCGTTCTGTGGCAGCGGGACGGTGCTGGTCGAGGCAAGGTTGCTCGGGCGTCAAGCTTTCGGAATCGATGCAAACCCGCTGGCGGTCGCGCTGGCGGCGCTAAAATGTCGAGGATCGACGGCGGAATTTGCGGAAGGGCTGACCTTCGCGGCGGCGGCCGTGGTGGCCCACGCGGACGCGCGGCGCGTGCAGAAACTCGGACCAACGCGCAAATACGGCACGGCCGATCGCGAGGTGTACGACGCTCACGTGCTGCTCGAGCTGGATGGGCTGCGCGACGGGATCTTCCAGATCAAGTCGACCGAGGTGCGGCGCGCGCTCTTGCTCGTGCTGTCTGCCGCTCTGACCAAAGTCAGCAAAAAGGTCGGTGACACCGCGCCCCGAACTGCGCCGAAGCGACTCGCGGGCGGCTTCACGATCCGCTTCTTCGAGACCAAGGCCAAAGATTTGGCCAAGCGTTTGCTCGAGTACGATGCGCTCTTGCCGCCGTCGGCGCCGGAGGCAAAGTGCGCCGTGGGCGATGCCCGCGAGCTGTCGCAGATCACCCCCGCGTCTTTGGATTTGATCGTGAGTTCGCCCCCTTATCCGGGCGTATACGACTATTTCGATCACCACGAGCTGCGCTTGCGCTGGCTCGGCTTGGACGAGACCGAGTTCGAAGCCAACGAGATCGGTGCCCGCCGTCGGCTCTCGGGTATCGGTTTTCAAGCCGCGGTCGAGACTTGGGAAAATGAGTTCGGCGCTTGCTTGGATGCTTTCCGCGAGGCGCTCGCGCCGCAGGGCAGCATCGCGCTGGTGATTGCCGACTCGGTGCTGGGCGGCCGCGCGCTGTACGCGGACGAAGCCGTGCGCGATTTGGCGATTGCCCGCGGCTTGGTTTTGGCATGCTTGGGTTCACAAGAGCGCCCGTACTTCCACGAACCGACGCGCGCAGCTTTTCGAGCCAGCCCTCGCCGTGAGCACGTACTCGTGTTGCGTCACCCCAGTCGTAAGTCTTTTCGGAACCGATGAATCATCAAAATCGCCTGGCCGCTGAAACGAGCCCGTACCTGCTGCAGCACGCGCACAATCCGGTCGCCTGGTACCCTTGGGGACCGGAGGCCCTGGCGCGCGCAGCCGCCGAAGACAAGCCGATCTTGCTGAGCATTGGCTACGCCGCGTGCCATTGGTGCCACGTCATGGAGCGCGAATCCTTCGAGAACGAGGCGATTGCGGCGCAGATGAACGAAAGCTTCGTGTGCATCAAGGTAGACCGCGAAGAGCGCCCGGACTTGGACGAAGTCTACATGGCCGCGACGGTCGCTCTCTCGGGCAGTGGTGGCTGGCCGATGACGGTGTTCCTGACGCCCGAGCAGCAGCCGTTCTTCGCCGGCACGTACTTTCCCCCGGTCGACAAATACGGCCGCCCGGGCTTGCCCACCTTGCTGCAGAACATCAAGGATCTCTGGCAGAGCGATCGTAAAACGCTGCTCGAGCAAGCCGCTGAGCTGTCCGAGCACATTGCCGAGCAGGCGCGCGTGTCGGCGCCGCTGGCGATTGGTCGCGAGGCCATGCGCAGCGCGGCACGACAGCTACACGGCAGCTATGACTCGCGCCACGGCGGCTTCGGCAAAGCGCCCAAATTTCCGCCCTGCGCCGCGCTTTCGCTGCTGCTTCGTCACCACCGAAGCGTGCCCGACGCCTCCTTGCTGGAGATGATCACCGGAACTCTCGACGGTATGAAGAATGGCGGCATGTACGACCACGTCGGAGGCGGCTTTGCGCGCTACTCGACGGACGAACGCTGGCTGGTGCCGCATTTCGAGAAGATGCTGTACGACAACGCGCAGCTCGCCAGCGTGTACCTGGACGCCTACCAAGTGACCGCCGATCCCGAGTACGCACGCGTGGCGCGCGAAACGCTCGACTACGTGATCCGCGAGATGCAAGAGCCGAACGGAGCGTACTACTCGGCTACTGATGCCGACAGTGAAGGCGTCGAAGGTAAGTTCTTCGTCTGGACGCTGGCTGAAGTGCTGGAGATTTTGGGCCCCGAAGCGGGCCAACACTTTGCCGCGTACTACGACGTAACGGACAAGGGCAATTGGGAACAGCAGAACGTGCTGAACACGCCGCGGCCGCTGGAGCGCGTCGCGGAAGAGCTCGGCATGCCCGAACCGGTCTTGCGCGCCGAGCTGGAACGCTCGCGAAAGCAGCTGTACCAAGCGCGCCAGCGCAGGGTGCCGCCCCTGCTCGACGATAAAATCCTGAGCTCCTGGAACGGCTTAATGCTGTCGGCCATGGCCGCGGGCTACCGGGTGCTCGGACACCGCCATTACCTGGATTCGGCAGAACGCGCAGCGAACTCGCTGTTGTCACGCATGGCGCGCCCGGACGGCGGTTTGTTCCACACCGCGCGCGGCGCGCGCGCGCACGTGCCGGGCTTCTTGGAAGACTACGCTTTCTTGTGTGACGGCTTGCTTTCGCTGTACGAGGCCGGCGGCTCGGCGCGCTACTTACGGCAAGCAGATCGGCTCGCCCAGCGCCTGCTGGCCGACTTCGACGACGAGGCCAGCGGCGCGTTCTTCAACACCGCGAAGGACAGTGAAGCGCTGATCGCGCGTCCGCGCGAAGGTTTCGACAACGCGATCCCGAGCGCCAACGCGGTGGCCGCGCGCGCCTTGGCCAAGCTCGCCTGTCACCTCGATCGCAATGATTACCGCGAGCGCGCGGCGCGGGCGCTGCGTGCCTACGGCAAGTTGGTGGAGCGTTCGCCGCGATCGTTCGCCACGACACTGAGCGTGGTCGACTTTCTGCTGCAATCCCCGATCGAAGTCGTGCTCGCCGGCGTGCCGGGCGAAGCCGGCTACGAGGCCCTGCGCAAGGCGCTGGGCCAGCGCTATTTGCCGAACGCGATCTTCGCTCACGTCGACCCAACGCGGCAAAGTCCGGAGGCCGCGGGTCTACCGCTGACTTCAGGCAAAGGGCTCGTGTCTGGCAAGGCAGCCTTGTATGTGTGCCGCAACTTCAGCTGCGCCGCGCCGATCTTCGAGGTCGCGGATTTGGAGCGCGCGCTGAGCGAATCCGTGCCGACGAAGGCCGCGCACAGCATCGCGCCGAGCGCGCTCGCCGGTCGGGCCAGCCCGGCCGCCACGCAGAGGCGTACCGACCGCCTGGGCGCGCAGCAGCGAAACGAGCTGGCGGACAGCGGGCTGTTCATCAGCGGCATCGGCTTCGGCGGTTACCGCGTCGACGACCAGCACCCGGAGCAACGCGCCGCGCTCGAGCTCGCCCTGCGTTCGGGTCTCAACTTGATCGACACCGCCAGCAACTACGCCGACGGGCGCAGCGAGCGCCTGGTCGGTGAGGTCTTGGCGCACTTGATCGACAAACGCGAGCTGGA
The DNA here is from genome assembly GCA_035273265.1 of Polyangiaceae bacterium. Lineage (GTDB taxonomy): Bacteria > Myxococcota_A > Polyangia > Polyangiales > Polyangiaceae > PMG-095. The sequence goes on along the minus strand of DATEPG010000257.1, from coordinate 24,070 downwards.
GCGGGCCGAAGTCGTGGTCGTGACCAAGGTTGGCTACGTCCAGGGTCAGAACCATCAGCTCGCCGCTGCGCGTCGAGCGCTGGGCAGGCCATTCCCCGAAATGGTCGAATATAGCGAGGGTTTGTGGCACTGCATTCACCCGGAGTGGCTGGCGGACCAAGTCACGCGCTCGCTCGAACGCCTCGGCCTCGAGACAATCGATGTCTTGCTCTTGCACAACCCGGAGTACTTCTTGGCCGACGCGGCCAAGCGTGGACAAGGGCCACTCGCCACGGTGCGGGACGCATTTTATGGTCGGCTCGAGCAAGCATTCCGTCACCTCGAAGGCGAGGTCGAGCGCGGCCGCATCGCCTACTACGGCGTCTCGAGCAACACGGTGACCGGCGCGACCGATGCGCGCGACACGACCGAGTTCGCGCGCATGTGGGCTGCGGCCGAGCTAGCGGCGCCCGGCAAGCATCACTTTCGCGTGCTTCAGCTGCCCCTGAATCTGCTCGAGAGCAACGCCGTGTTCGCTTCGAACGGAGCCGAGAGCGTACTCGAGCAAGCCCAGGCGCGCAGCGTGGCCGTGCTCACGAATCGACCGCTGAACGCCATTCGTGGCGGCAGCATCTTGCGCTTGGCTGAGCCCATCCGCCCAGAAAACGCGCCGAAGTTCGAGTTCGTTCGCGGCAACCTGTTGGCTCTGGAACGCGAGTTCCGTGAGACGATCGCTCCCTCTCTGGAGCTCGGCGGCGGACTCGAGTCCGATGATCTGTTCGCCTGGGGTGACCGCATCCTAGAGATCGAACCGCGGGTGGCGAGCTTGGTCCAATGGGAGGAAATCGAGGCGCACGTGATCGCGCCCGAGCTGGGCAAGGTTCTGAAAGGCCTCGACGGCGCCTTGAGTGGCGAGCTCGCCGAGCGCTTCCGCGATTTCCGGGGCCGCTACTTGCGCGATCTAGAAGGACTGTTTCTCGCCATGCGCAATCGCGCGGCCGATCGCAGCGCGGGTCGTTTGCGCGCCTTGCAGAGCAGCCTCGAGGCGCAGCTCGAACCCGAGTTGAGCTCGGAGCCACTCGCGCGCCAAGCGTTGGCCATCTTGCGCGCGGTGCCGGGCGTCAGCTCCGTGCTGCTCGGCGCCCGCAACGTCAAGTACGTGAACGATGCGCTCGCCGCACTGGCCTTGCCCAAACCCAAAAATTCGCTGGCCGCCCTTTCGCGACTGCGCGAGAATTAATCAACGCCGTCAGGGAACTGGTTCAACCAGTTTCCCTGGGCTTTCACGGTTATCCCCAGAAGGTGGGTAAGCTGTTGAAATCAAGGACCAATCAGCTGATGGCTGAGGCTCGTGGGAGGGTCGTCTGCCCGGATGCCGAACACTTCTAGATCGAGCACCCGCCGCACGACCTGGAACTCCTCGCACAGTTCATTCACTTCCAGATCGAGGCTCAGCAGATCTCCGCGCTTGATGCGCTTTTCGATCTTCTCGGACAGCGCCGCCATGCGTAGCGCGCCGAAATTGCCACACGCACCCTTCACCGAGTGGATCACGCTGAGCAGCTTGCGCTCGCCGCGTTCGGCGGTGGCTTCACACAGCGACTCCAAGCGTCGCTCCATGTCCTCCACGAAGATCAAGGACAGCTCCTCGACGATACGGGGTGAGCCGGCTTCTTCTGCCAACTCTTGCAAGCGCGATAGGTCGACGGAGGCATGGACCGAAACGACGACGTTCGCGGCGCTCGCTTCGCGCTGCTGGCGCTGGGCGGACTCGACCGGTGAGCGTTCCTCCCGCTTGCCACTCGGTTCGGGGGCGGCCATCGCCAACCAACGTGAGGATTTACGACGCAGCGTCGAGAGCGAGAACGGCTTGGCGATGAAGTCGTCCATGCCGGCTTGCAAACATGCCTGGCGCACCCCGGGCACGGTACCCGCGGTGATGGCCAGAATTGGCACGCGCCGGTTGGGACCTTCGGCCGCGCGGATTTGGCGGGTGGCCTCCAAGCCGTCCAGGTCGGGCATGTGGCAGTCCATGAGTACCAAGTCGTATTTGTTTTGCTGGAATTTGCGCACGGCTTCTCGTCCAGTCGGCGCCAAATCCACTTCGCAGTTGAGCGTGCGCAGGACGCGCTCGATCAGCATGCGGTTGAACTCGTTGTCCTCCGCCAGCAGCACGCGGTGAACTTCGGTTTCAGCGCCGAGGCGAAAGCCGAGCGGCGGCGTCAGCACCCGCGGCGGCGGCGTGGACTTGCCGTGCTCCGTCACGTCGCTCAGCATTTGGTCGATCACGTTCAAGAGCTGCTGACCCGAGCGATGCACGTTCTGCGCGGCCAAGCGCTGCTCGGGATCGAGCGTCCCCTCGAGCAGCAACTCGCTCGCGCCGATCACCACCGTCATCGGCGTGCGCAGATCGTGGCCCAGCGCAGATGCGGCGAATTGCAGAGGATTCGTGGGCTCCTCGCGAAAGCGGTGGGCGAAGCGCAAGAGCAGGGTCTGCCACTGCTCGAGGCTCGGCGCCTGATCTGCCTCGACCCCTGCCGACGCCAACTCGCGCAGCATTTCCGGCGGGAGCGAGAGCGGAGGCTCGCTCGTGGCGCCCGAACTCATGCAACGTCCCTCGATAGATCCAGCGTGGCGATGCGGCGGTAGAGCGTGGCGCGACCGATGCCGAGCAGCTTGGCAGCCTTGCCTACGCTCCCTTGTGTGGCGCGTAGGGCTCGTTGAATGGCGCGCCGTTCCAGCTCGCGCAGCGGCAAGATCTCGCTTTCGACGTGCCCGTTCACGCTCGCGCCGTTGCTCGGCACGACCGAGAGGCCGAGCGAAGGTAGGCCGAGCTCGCGGATGTCGGGCGGCAAATCCGCCAGGTTGATTTCGTCACCGCGACAAGCGAGCAAGCTGCGGTGGACCACGTTTTGTAGCTCGCGCACGTTACCCGGCCAGCGGTGGCGCGCCATTGCTTCCAGCACGTCGGGCGAGATGCGATGCACTTGCCGCCCCACGTCCGAGGTCAGGGTGCGTAAGAAGTGCCCCACCAAGAGCGGAATGTCTTCGACACGCTCACGCAGCGCAGGCAGGTGGATCGGATACACGACCAAGCGAAAGTACAGATCTTCACGGAAGCGTCCGGCTTCCACTTCGGCTCGGAGATCGCGATGCGTCGCGCAGACCATGCGCACGTCGATCGGGATCTCACCGGAGCCGCCGACGCGGCGGATGGTCTTCTCTTGCAAGGTGCGGAGCAGGCTGGCCTGCGTCTGCAAGCTCATCTCGCCAATCTCGTCCAAGAGCAGCGTGCCACCGTTGGCTTGCTCGAAGCAGCCGCGTCGCATCTGCGTTGCTCCGCTGAACGCGCCGCGCTCGTGCCCGAACAGCTCCGATTCTTGCAGTGATTCGGGGATACCGGCGCAGTTGATGGCCACGAACGGACCGCGTCGGCGTTGCCCGCCGCTATGAATCGCCCGCGCGACCAGCTCTTTTCCAGTGCCGCTCTCGCCCGAGACGCACACCGCGACCTCGCTCTCGAGCACGCGTTGCACTTGCTGAGCCAGCTCGCGCATGGGGGGGCTCTTGCCCACGATCGCTCCCAATACCGAGCGTTCGGTGAGCGCGCTCTCCAAACGACGCACGTTGATCACGAGCTCGCGTCGCTCGCGCGCACGATGCACCGCGAGCAGCAAGCGGTCGCGATCGAGGGGCTTGGTGATGTAATCGTAGGCGCCAGCACGCATGGCAGAGACCGCGGTCTCGATTTCACGCTGCGCGGTCACGACGATGATCGGCAACTCCGCATCGCGCGCGCGCAGGTGCTGGATGACCTTGATGCCAGTGACTTCGCCCAGACCGAGATCCACACAGGCGACGGTGGGCAGCTCGCCTTCCGATTCGAGTACGCTGCGCGCAGAGTCGTGCTCGGCCACTCGGTAGCCAGTGCGTTCCAGCCAGAACCGCATCAAGCGGCGAGCTGTGGGGTCATCATCCACTACGGCGACTAGGTCCGATGTACCCTGGACAGATACGGCGCCGGTTTCGTCTTCGATCATCGTTCGTTAGATGGAACGCACGATCTGGTCCCACCTTTAGACGCAGCGGTCTCAGCCGATCAAATTGAGACGAGCCAAGGGCAGCGTTGGCGCCTCTGTCGTACCCGGATCACCGAACCTAAGCACTGATTATTGCTAAGTTTATCATGCAGCGTCGGACTCGCGAGCGACGCGCGGAGGTGTGGAACGGCGCTCGCATTGACTCGCGCTCAGAGTGGCCGCCGCACATAAAACTCCCAGTCTGCAGAAGTTCCCCCTCCTCCACGGCATGCTCCGCGCAAGCGGCGAGACCGTCGAGGGACCGCGCCCCAGTGATTGGTTCGATGTCTTCGTCGATGAGCACGGGGACCTGGTTCTCGCGCTTCTGGACGTACGCAGCAGCGCGGAGTCACCGCCGGAGTTCCCGGCTGGGTTGATGCTGACCACCAAGGCAGCATTGCAACGCCACGAAGCGTTGCATCATGTCGTAGGCGAACTCGAGATGCAGCTCGCCGTGCACCCCGGGGTCGAAGCGGGTCTGCTGATCGTGCGCCTGAGTCAGCAGGAGGCCAAGGTGGAGGTGCTGAACGCCGGGATGCCAACCGTCGTCAACACGAGTCCCGGCGGGCGACTCGATTTCTACTCGGCCCAGTCCAACGCGCTCGGTCGCCGAGTGGGTGAGGTGCATCCGTACGAGCTGGTCCCATTACGCTGGGGCGGTACTTGGCTGGCGGTTTCGGACGGCATGCTGAACGGCTCCCTGGACGAAGAGGCGGTCGCAGCGCTGTGTGCGAAGCTCGATCTCGCCAATCGCGGACTGCTCCTGGCACAAGCCAGTCCGGAAGATCTGTACGACACGCTGCAAAGCGCCCTGAGCGCCGCGCGCTTTCTGCGTGACGACGCGACGTGCGTGTTGATCGCATCGGACCCGGCGGCCCGCTTCCAGTCCGGCATCGTCTAAAGCGGCGGGCGAGCCGGGTGCCCCGAGCGCCTGCTAGATCCAGAGCAGAGGAGCGAGTAAGGTTCCGGATCGATGAAGATCCAAACCGCGACCATCGAGCGCTTGCGTGATGCACTGCTGCAGAGCGGGCGGCGGCCGAGCATGGTCACTTCGTCAGCTTACGAGACGCTCACCCGCGAGGGTTTGCTCACACCGGAAGAGGTGGGGGCGATCAATCGCGTCGGGCCATTGGCCGAGACGATGTTCCTGATGATGGCGGCCGACGGGACACTGGCGGAGGCCGAGCGGGACGCGGTGCGCGGCGCGATCCGCGGCTTGACCGACGGTTTGCTGCGCTCAGGCACCATCAACGTCATGCTCGAGACCTACGGACAGCGCCTCGCGGACAGCGATCGCGACGCGCGCTTGCACGAGGTCGCCGAGGAACTCGCGGAAGATCCAATCGAAGCCGAAGCCGCCTTCGCGCTCGCCGCCGCGGTCGCGCTGGCCGACGACGAAGTGAGTGATGAAGAAAATGCTTTCATCAACCAACTCGCCGAATGGTTCGGGATCAGCGAGCCGCGAGCAGCGGAAATCCTGGATCAGCTGGAAGACGACCGAGAGTTAGCCTAGTTCCCTTACAGGCTCAGGCGAACGCGCGTCCGCTCTGCTGCTGATACTGTCCGCGCAATCAGGGGCTGCTCGGCGAGCGAGGCAAGCGTGCCTGCACGGCGGCGGGCCTAGGGAAATTGACAAAGCGATCGACTTCGACCGCCACACTGACTACCAATGATGATGTGAAAATCGCCGTCGTTGGTTCGGGATACGTAGGTTTGGTGGCAGGGGCCTGTTTCGCTGATTCAGGCACGAATGTCATGTGTATCGACGTGAACGAGGCCAAGCTCGCCAAGCTGCGAGCGGGGGAAGTTCCGTTCTTCGAGCCGCGCTTGGCAGACTTGCTGAAGCGCAATTGGCCGCATCGCTTGGACTACACGTCCAACTTGGTCGATGGCATCCGCGGTCGCGAAGTCGTGTTCGTGGCCGTCGGTACACCCCCACAAGAAGACGGCTCTGCCGATCTTTCGTACGTGCTCGGGGTCGCCGAGCAAGTCGCCAAGGCCGCGGAGCACGACATCGCTTTGGTCTTGAAGAGCACCGTGCCGGTCGGCACCAACGAAAAGGTGCGGGCGGTGGTCGAGCGCTTCGCCAAACACAAGATCAGCGTCGTCAGCAACCCGGAGTTCTTGAAAGAAGGGGACGCGGTCAACGACTTCTTCAAGCCCGACCGCATCGTGATCGGCACGGACGACAACCACGCATTCGAGCTCCTGGAACGCTTGTACTCACCGTACAACCGTCAGCGCAGCCGCATTCAGCGCATGAGCCCAAAGAGCGCTGAAATCGTCAAGTATGCGTCCAACGCCATGCTCGCCACCAAGATCAGCTTCATGAACGAGATCGCTCACTTGTGCGATGTAGCCGGCGGTGACGTCGAGCATGTTCGCCTGGCCGTCGGTGCCGACGAGCGCATCGGCATGCAGTTCCTGTACCCCGGGCTCGGCTTCGGTGGCAGCTGCTTCCCGAAGGATCTGCGCGCTCTGGTGCGCACGGGCGCGGACTACGGGCTGAACATGGAGGTCTCGAGCGCAGCCGTACGCGCCAACGAGATGCCCACCAAGAACCTGATCGCACACATGGAGCGGGACCTCGGCGGTCTGGGCGACAAAGTGATCGCAGTCTGGGGCTTGGCCTTCAAACCCAAGACGGACGACGTGCGCGAAGCTCCCGGCATCAAGATGATCGCCGAGCTCGTAGCCCGCGGCGCGCGGGTCCGAACCACCGATCCGCAAGCTCGGGAGACCGCCCGCGAGAGCATGACCTTGATGGGCCTGATGGACCGCGTGGAGATCTTGGACAACGAATACGAGACCTGTCGCGGAGCGGACGCGCTGCTCTTGGCTACGGAGTGGAACGAGTACCGAAATCCCGAGTTCCCCCGGGTACGCGAGCTGATGCGCGGCCGGCACGTGTTCGACGGGCGCAACATGTGCGTGCCGAGCGCCGTCGCGGCCGCCGGCCTCGCCTACCGCGGCATGGGTCGACCAACGCTCGGTTATTGAGCTTCAGTCACGACGAGAGTCGGCTAGGGTTGTTCGCCATGCGGCGGGCAACCCTTTTTGCATTTGTGCTCTTCGCCTGTTCCACGCGGACCAAGCCCCAGGACCTCAGAAAGGATCCGGCAGCGCATGTCGCAGCGGAACCGCACGCTTCAGCGCCTGCTGCGCGCCCGGTGAGCCAATCGGCCAACGCCTTCGTACTCGAAGGGGGGGTCGTGTTTGGGATGGGCAAACAGAACCTGTTGATCGACGCCGGGCGGGTGCTCGCGATCGGCGTGAGCCGCGACGCCGCGACGCGCGTAGTCGACGTCAGTGGCCGCTACTTGGTGCCCGGCTTCATCGATAGCCACGTCCATTTGGCTTACTACGCTGACGGTGCCGCAGAGCTGACTTCGAACGGCATCGTGGCAGTGCTGGATTTGGGCTCGCCAATAGCCGCATTGAGCGTGAATCATGCGCCATTGCGGGTGCTCAACGCCGGGCCCATGATCACCGCTCCGGGGGGTTATCCGACGAATGCCTGGGGCAAAGACGGCTATGGTCTCGGCGTAGCAAGCGCCGCGGCGGCGGCCGCTGCGGTGGACACGCTGTTCGAGGCTGGGGTCCAGGCGATCAAGGTGCCTCTGACCGAGCCCCCTACGTTGGACGACGCGACCGTCAAGGCCGTGGTCGCGGCCGCCCACGCACACCAACTCAAAGTGTACAGCCACGCGCTGGAAGACCAGAACGCGGCGCGCGCCGCCAAAGCCGGCATCGACGTCTTGGCGCACACTCCCACCGAGCCCCTCAGCGAAGCCACGCTGGAAGCCTGGAAGACACGCACGGTGATCAGCACGCTGAGCGCGTTCGGCGGCAGTGGTGCCGCGCTGAACAACCTGCGCGCGCTGCGCCAACGCGGGGCGCGCGTGCTGTACGGCACCGACTTCGGAAACACACGCGAGACCAGCATCCAGAGCCTGGAGATTACCCAGCTTTTGGCGGCGGGCATGGACGGCACGAGCATCGTCCTTGCGGGCACGAGCGTACCAGCCGAGTTCTTGGGGCTCACGGATTTGGGCTCCTTGGAGGTCGGTAAGCGGGCAAGCTTCCTGGTGCTGGCCGCGGATCCAACAGTCGACCCGCACACACTCTCGCAACCGATTGCGGTCTACGTCGACGGCACGCTGGTCAGCGCGGGGCTCTGAAACGTTCGATCCGCGCGCTCACGTCTCGTTCGAAACGGCGCAGCAACTCGGTCACGTAGTCGCCAACATCGCCCCCGTGCATCATCGGCGTCAGATCCATACCCCAGCTGAGCGCGGAGTGCTGATCCGTGCCGTGGCTCTCGGAGTAAGTGGCGTGCGCTCGGCGTCGGCCCGCGCTTGCCAAATCATAACGCTTGCCACCCGCGATCTGTGAATCGAACACGCCCAACAGCGCGCTCTGCAAATGCTCGCGGCGATCGAGCGGCAGCGGCACTTTATCCGCGTCAGCCAGCCAATCCAGATCGCGCCAAACCTCACAGCCAATCAAGCGGCTGGGGCGCAGGCTGGGTTCGAGCGCGCGGCAGGCCGCGATCACCCGCAGCGCAACGGCCACGTGTGTGTCGTGCTTGTCGGCCAAATTGTGCGTGTAAACGCAGTCCGGCCGGGTCAGACGCAGGACTTCCGTGAGATCGGCTAGGACCCCGGAGTCTGCCGGATTTTTGACGGCAGAGCTCGGATGTTCGAGCAGAAATTGCGCGCCATACTCGCCCACATACGCGGCCTTCTTCTGCTCGGCGCGGCGCACGCACTTCATCTGTTCGTCGGTGTACGTCTGGTATTCGAAGTCACGCGCGCTGCCTGCGCCGTCCGTGACCACGACTCCAGTGAACCAACGCTCGGCGCTGTTGAAGCATTCCAAGATGCCGTGGGCAGCCATGATCTCCAAATCATCGGGGTGAGCGCCGATCCCGAGGTGCGTCGTGCGCGGCAACGCAACGCCGAGCGGTAGCTGATCCGGAACGAAGATCTGCGCGCTGTTTTGGCTGAGTTTCATGCGCCTCTCAGGTTACTTCAGGCGCGGCAAGCTGGCAGCGGCAATCGATTGCCCCACGCGGCGCGTGGCCTCGTCGGGCAAGTGAATGGCGAGCGAGCGGCTCAGCTCTGGCGCCTCCCGCGCGAGCACCTCGCGCGCTCGATTCAGGAGCAGGGAGCCGCTCTCGCCAGAGCTGACACGCCCGAGTAAAAGCAGGTGTTTTACCCGGTAAAAGTCCAGGAAGTGGAGCAAGGCGTAGCCGAAATAGACGCCCATCGTCTCGAATATCTGGCGTGCGCGCGGATCGCCTTTGGCAAGCCGTTCTTGGACCCATTTCAGCTTGGCGCCCGGCGAGCCTGACGGCAGATCGAGGCCCGCTCGTGCGGCCAAGCGAATCACCGCGTCTTGTGAAAGGTAGCTCACGGCAGTGCCAGAGTCGCCGGACCACTCGTGGTCGACCGCGGCGTCCGTGCCGTAGTCTAGGGGAACGAACGCGAGTTCGTTCAACCAACCCGTGACCAGGCCTTGTGCATTCACGTAGCCGGCCGCCACACTGGTGCCGAGGGCGATGCCGAGCACCGAGTGATCTTTCAGCTCGAGCGCGCCCGCGAGCGCCGTCACGTCGCCGTCGTTGGCAACCTCGAGCGGCACGTTGCCCCATTTTTTGGCGATCCTCGGATAAATTTCCTTGATCTGCGCCTCGAACGCGTCTGCCGGGACCTTTCGAAACAGCGACGCGATCAGCGTTCGATTGTTCAGATAAATCCCGGCGGAGCTCACGCCGATCGCGTCGATTCGCGGCAAATGCGCGGCCGCGCGCCGGATCGAGTCATCGATGCCGTCGAAGTGATACTGCGGGTCGCTGTGCAATTTGGGTTCCCAAACTACCTCGCACGAGAATACCTGCTTGCCGTCGATCAGCGCGGCCACTTTGCGATCGCTGCCGCCGGCATCGAAGCCAATGCGACAACCGTCCAAGTGACCGCCGATCGCGGCGCACAGTTCGCGCTCTGTCGGCAATTCCGCGAATGAGATCGCTTCGATGACGAACCGCGGTTGCTCGTAGATCTTGGCGAAAAAGTCGGCATCGAATGCGCGGGCACCACCCGGCGCATAGCGCTCGGCCAGGTGCTCGGCGACGACACGCGAACCCGCGACGCTGACACGGAAGGCGCCCTTCTGCCAGAGCAAGAACTTCAGCAGCCGCTCGACATAACGCAGATTCGAGCTCGCCTCGGGGTGATGCTCGGGAAAGATCAGCGTCTCGTAAACCGAAACGCCGTCGCCGCGCGAAAGGGCGAGCGCCAAACGAACGCCGCCCGCCTTCGCTACTGCGGCTCGGAACGCGCGGTTGGCCAGCGCTGCCGGCCGAAACTCAGGGTCCAAAGCCGGGACCACATTGGGCAACTGCGAAAGCAAGCTCTCGGCCACGCGCGGAGCTCAGCCTACGCCGCTAGAATCGCCCGCGGTAGTCTCCTCGGTACGACGGCCGAAACTCACTCCGCCTTCGGCATCGCGTTGCGGCCGCCGCCTACGGTTGGTGCCAGCGTGCTCTTGAGGCCGGCGAGCGCCTCGGTCAAGAAGGTGGCAACCGCGCCCGCTCGAAGGCCGCCACCCGACGCCCCACGGTCGGCTGACTGAGCTCGAGCTCGCGGGCCGCGCCCTCACGGCCGCATCACTCGACTACGCCGCCAGGGGACTCAAGCTGACTCTGAGCGCCGAACAGCGCAGGCACTTGGTCGATAGCTATAGTGAGCTCGAACCTTGGCCAGACGCGCGCGACGCATTGCTCGGCTGGAAGAACGCGGGCCTGAAGCTCGCGCTGCTCGCAAACTACTCACCCAAGATGCTGACTCGCTTGATCGAGCGAAGTCGTTGGCTAGCTAGCCGCTGAACCGAGGAGCGAGACCCGCGCCGCCCCCGGTTCTCCCTCCTCGCTGCCCCTCACAGGCCCCGCTCGCGCTCAGCGGGCAGGGCTGAGGATGAGCGCGCCCAACGGTGGGATGCGCAGGCGGATCGAATAGGGCCGGTTGTGGAGCGGCGTCGAGTCGGCTTCGACCACGGTCGTGGTTTGGAACTCACTGCCGCCGAAGCGCAGATCGTCGCTCGATAGACGTTCGACGTAGCGACCGGCGACCGGCACACCGATGCGGTACTCGTCCCGAGGCACGGGCGTGAAGTTGAGCACGACGATCACGAAATCTCCGCCGTCACGGCGCAGGTAGCTGAGGATCGTGTTGTCCTTGTCGTTGCACTCGATCCACTCGAAGCTCTCCGGGCCCGGATCGCCACGCCAGAGCGCATTGGACTCTTTGTACAGCTTGCCGAGCTCGGCGATGTACTCCTGCAAGCCTTTGCGCTGCGGATGCTCGGCGATGTGCCAATCCAGGCTGGTCTCGACGTTCCACTCGTTGTGCTGAGCGAACTCGGTACCCATGAACATCAGCTGCTTGCCCGGGCGCGTGAATTGGTAAGCCAAGAGTAGCCGGACGTTGGCCAGCTTTTGCCAGAAATCACCGGGCATCTTCTCGATCAGCGAGCCTTTGCCGTGCACCACTTCGTCGTGTGAGATCGAGTTGATGAAGCGTTCGGTGTACTCGTACAGCATCGAGAACGTGAGCTGATCGAGGTGGTACTTGCGGTGGATGGGCTCCTTCGTGAAGAAGCCGAGCGTGTCGTGCATCCAGCCCATGTTCCACTTGAAGTCGAAGCCCAGGCCGCCCTCGGAGGGCGGCTTCGAAACGCCGCCCCAAGCGGTCGATTCTTCAGCCACCGTGAACGCGCCCGGGCACTCCTCGTGAATCACCGCGTTCACGCTGCGCAAGAACTCGATGGCTTCGATGTTCTCGCGGCCGCCGTACGGGTTCGGCAGCCATTCACCCTCTTTGCGGCTGTAATCCAGGTACAGCATGGAGGCCACGGCATCCACCCGCAGGCCGTCGACGTGAAATTCTTGCAACCAGTACAGGGCGTTGGCGGTGAGGAAATTCCTCACTTCACTGCGGCCAAAGTTGAAAATCAGCGTGCCCCAGTCCGGGTGCTCGCCGCGCCGCGCGTCTTCGTGCTCGTACAGCGCCGTGCCGTCGAAGCGGTGCAGCGAAAAATCGTCCTTCGGGAAATGTGCGGGCACCCAGTCGATCAGCACGCCGATGCCTTGCTGGTGGCAATAGTCGACGAACCAACGGAAATCATCGGGCGAGCCGTAGCGAGACGTGGGGGCGAAGTAGCCCGTCACCTGGTAACCCCACGACGGGTAGAACGCGTGCTCCGCGACGGGCATCAACTCGAGGTGGGTAAAGCCGAGCCGCTTGGCGTGCTCGCACAAGCGCACCGCGAGTTCGCGATACGAGAGCCAGCGATTGCCCTCCTCCGGTACGCGCGCCCAAGAGCCCGGGTGCACTTCGTAAATGTTGAGCGGCTCGCGTGCGATGTCGCTCTTGGCGCGGGTCTTGAGCCACGCTTCGTCGTGCCAGGTGTAGTTCGAGCGGGCCACGCGCGAGGCGGTGAGCGGCGGCGCTTCCATCTCGTTCGCCCAGGGATCGGTCTTGATTCGCAGCAAGCCCTCCTTGGTCTTGAGCTCGTATTTGTACAGCGTGCCGACGCCGATGCCGGGCACGAACAGTTCCCAAACCCCGGTAGGACCGAGCGAACGCATCGGCAAAAGCCGACCATCCCAGTTGTTGAACTCACCCACCACGCTGACGCGCTGCGCGTTCGGTGCCCAGACCGCGAACGCGGTACCAGCAACGCCATCGAGCACTCGTAGGTGCGAGCCGAGCACGGTCCACAGTTTGCGATGCGTCCCCTCACCGATGAGGTGAAGATCGAGATCGCCCAAGCTGGGCATGAAGCGATACGGATCTTCGCGTTCCCAGGTCGAGCCGTTGCCGAAGCCGAAACGTAGCCGGTAGGCCACGGGCGTCGTGGCCTCCGCCAGGAACACGGCGAACACGCCTGCACCGAGCGCCAACATCGGTCGCGCTTCCACGCCAAGCAGCAGGGTGCAGGCGATGGCATCCGGATGGAAAGCTCGAACGACGACGCCCGTTTGCTCCGCGAACAGCGCGGGATGAGCACCGAGCACCGCGTGCGGGTTGTGCGACAGGTCGTCGCGCAACGCCCTGAGCAATGCCGGATCTCCCATCAAGGCAGCGGCAGAAGGGTCGGAGGCAGAAGGCGGCAGGGAGGGAAAGTTCATCAGGCTACCACGTAGCAAAGCAGCACCAACGAGTGGGGCGCAACATTGATACCACCACCTTTCGGAACACGGTGGGTTTGTTGCGCAGTGTTGATGACTTCTTGCCAGTGACCGCTCGCCGATGCCTGCCCGGGGACCGGTGGCATCGTGAATTGGCGGGCGCGGTTGCTGGCATTCAGGAGCAAAAGCAATGTTTGACCGCGGTTCGGTCGACCGCGCTCGTCGACGTCGTCCGAGGCGTCTCCCGGAATCAACATGCCGAGCAAGTGATTGCGCCCGTTGCCCCAATCATCGATCGACATTTCGGTCCCGTCGGAACGAAGCCAAGTGACGTCTTTGAAACCCTTGTCGCTCACGGGGTCGCCGGCGAAGAAACGGTGACGCCGGAATACCGGGTTCGACTTGGTGATGCGCAGGACTTCACGGGTAAAACTCAGCAAGTCCAGCGCGCGCTCATCCAAGTCCCAGTTGATCCAGGTCAGATGGTTGTCTTGGCAGTAGGCGTTGTTGTTGCCATTTTGCGTGCGGCCGAATTCATCACCGTGCGAAATCATCGGCACGCCCTGAGAGAAGGCCAGCGTGGCGATCATGTTCTTCTTCATGCGATCGCGCAGCCGGATGACTTGCTGTGCTTTGGTCTCGCCTTCGGCGCCCCAATTGCGGCTCCAGTTGTCGTTGGCGCCGTCGCGGTTGTCCTCGGCGTTGGCTTCGTTGTGCTTCTGCTCGTAGCTCACCAAATCGTGCAGTGAATAACCGTCGTGACAAGTGACGAAGTTGATGCTGGCGTACGGCCCGCGATCGCTGCCCTGAAAGATGTCACTCGAGCCGGACAGGCGAGACGCGAGCTCGGGCACCTGGCCTTCGTCGCCGCGCCAGAAGCGCCGAATGCAGTCGCGGTAGCGGCCGTTCCACTCCGCCCAGCCCGGCGGGAAAGCGCCCAGACGGTAACCACCAGGGCCGACGTCCCAGGGCTCGGCGATCAGCTTCACGCGGCTGAGCGTGGGGTCTTGCTGAACCATGGCCAAGAAGCGCGAGAAGCCGTCGAACTCGAACGGATCGCGCGCCAGGGTCGGAGCGAGATCGAAGCGAAAGCCATCGACGTGCATCTCGTCGACCCAGTAGCGCAGGCTGTCCAAGATCAGCTGCAGCGAGCGCGGATGCAGCACGTTGATGCTGTTGCCGCAGCCCGTGAAATCCATGTGGTGGCGCGCTTCGTGCGGGATCAACCGGTAGTACGCTGGGTTGTCGAAACCGCGGAACGACACGGTCGGGCCGAGCTGATTGCCCTCGCCCGTGTGGTTGTAAACCACGTCCAGAATGACTTCGATGCCAGCGCGGTGAAAGGCCTTCACCATGGTCTTGAACTCGAGCACCTGCTCGCCCATGAACCCGGTCGCAAACGCCGGATCCGGCGCGAAAAAGCCGATCGTGTTGTAGCCCCAGTAGTTCGACAGGCCGAGCTCCTGCAGCCGACGCTCGCTCATCGCCTGGTGAATCGGGAGCAGCTCGACCGCGGTCACGCCCAGTGATCGCAGATGATCCAGGATCGGATCGGAGACCATGCCGAGGTACGTGCCCCGGAGGTTGCCGGGAATATCCGGATGCAGCTTGGTCATGCCGCGCACGTGGCACTCGTAGATCAGCGTGCGGCTCCAGGGGATGTTCGGCGGGCGATCGTCGCCCCAGGAGAAGGCGGTCTCGATCACCAAGCTCTTGGGCACGACGGCCGCGCTATCGCGTTCGTCGAAGCTCAGATCGACCGCGGGATGACCGATCGTGTACCCGAAGCATTCATCCGGTGCGTTGACCCGCCCGGCGATGGCTTTCGCGTACGGGTCGATCAACAGCTTGTTGGCGTTGAAGCGACGGCCCTGCTCCGGTGCGTACGCCCCGTGCACGCGGTAGCCATACAGCTGCCCGGGCCGAGCATCCGGCAAATACACGTGCCAAACGCGGTTCGATCGCTGAGTGAGCGGGATGCGTATCGACTCTCGGCTCGCCCCGGGGGAGTCGAACAAGCACAGCTCCACGCCCGTGCCCTCGCCGGAGAAGACAGCGAAATTGACGCCTTCACCGTCCCACGTCGCGCCCAATGGGTGTGGAGAGCCTGGCCTTGTACGCATGTTTTTGCGGTGCTCCGTCAGACGAGTCTAGAAACCTTGAACACGTGTCCGACACGCTCGACGGGATCGAGGCGTACGTAGTTGCGTGCGCCACGCCAGACGTAACGCGCCCCAGTCAGTAAGTCGGACATCTCGTACGCTTCGTCCGGAGCGATGCCCAGCTCGCCGATCGGTACCTCCACGGTCGTCTCGTGCATGGCGTGCGGGTCGAGATTGACGATCACGATCAGATCGTTGCCGGGCGCTGACTTCCTGTAAGCTAGGATCGCGTCGTATTCCGTTTTGAGAAAGCTCAAATTCGTCAGCTCGTGTAGGGCCGGCTGTTCGCGGCGAATGCGATTGAGCTTGGAGATATCCTGCTTGATGTTTCCGGGAGCGTTCCAATCACGCACTCGGATCTCGTATTTTTCGGAGTCGAGGTATTCCTCGCTGCCGTGGTGGACGGCCAGGTTTTCACACAGCTCGTAGCCGCTGTAGATGCCGTACGTGGGGGAGAGCGTCGCGGCCAACAGCAGCCGCAGGCGAAACGCCGGCCGCCCGCCCGTTTGCAGGAACTCGTGCAAGATGTCAGGCGTGTTGGCGAAGAAATTGGGCCGGTAGTAGTCGGCCATTTCCGTGCGGGTCAGCTCGTTCAGGTAGTCTTTGAGCTCCCAAGCCGTATTTTTCCAGGTGAAGTAGGTGTAGCTCTGGGTGAAGCCGAGCTTGCCCAGGCTCTTCATCCGCTTCGGCCGGGTGAACGATTCGGAGAGGAAAATGGTCTCCGGATGCGCGGCCTGCACGTCCCTGATCAGCCATTCCCAAAATGAGAGTGGCTTGGTGTGCGGATTGTCGACGCGGAAGATCTTCACGCCGCGCGCGATCCAGAACAGCACTGCGTCACGACACGCGTTCCAGAGCCCTTGGCGGTCCTTGCACCAGAAGTTGATGGGATAGATGTCCTCGTACTTCTTGGGCGGATTTTCAGCGTAGCGAATGCTGCCGTCCGGGCGCACGAAGAACCAATCGGGATGTTCTTTCACCCAAGGGTGATCGGGCGAACATTGCAGCGCAAAATCGAGCGCGATTTCCAAACCGAAATCGCGCGCAGAGGCGACCAGCACCTCGAAATCGGCGAGTGTGCCGAGCTGGGGATGGACCGCAGTGTGTCCGCCCTCCTTGCTCCCGATCGCCCACGGGCTGCCCAGATCCCCGGGGACGCAGGTCGGGTTGTTGTTGCGCCCTTTGCGATGCGTGACGCCAATCGGGTGGATCGGCGGCAGGTAAATGACATCGAAGCCCAGCGCTGCGATCTCGGGCAGGCGGCGGGTGGTATCGGCGAACGTACCGTGCTTGCTCGGGTCCTTGCCCTGTGACCGCGGAAACAGCTCGTACCATGCGGAGAATACCGCTTCTGCGCGGTCCACATACACCTCCAGCGGTCGCTCCAAGCGCGAGGCTTCATCCGCAAACAGCGGAGCTCGCACCAACTCGGCCACGTCTTCCGCAAAGGCGACCTTGAGTCGCTCGTCGAGCGAAAGCCCGGGGTTCGCGAGGCGCTTGGCGGCGTCAGCGATCAAGACCTTGGCGGCACCGGTCAGCTTTTCGGTCATGCGCGCCAGGATGCCCGCACCCTCCAAGAGCTCGGGGCGCACGTCCTGTCCGGCATTCAAGCGCTTGCCGAGATCCGAACGCCAGGTGCCGAAGCGATCGGGCCAAGCCTCGACGTCGTATTGCCAGAGCCCGATTTGATCGGCTTTGAACGAACCGTGCCAGCGATCCGGATCGAAACGGTAGTTGAACGGTGCGACCCGCGACGACGCTTCACCCGGCCGCCGATAGAGCAGGCGGGCAGCGATCAGATCGTGGCCGTCTTTGAAGATGTCGGCGCTCACTTCGATCACGTTGCCGATCACCCGCTTGATTGGATAGCGGCCTCCATCGAGCTTGGGAGTGACATTTTCGATGACGAGTTGGGGTGCGCTGGCGATGGTAAGAGGCATCTTGCGGGTTGGGGTTTTAGCTTAGTTTTGTGTCCTACTGGAGGCTTTTAACCGGGCAGGATCCGCGGCAGAGGGGCTTGCTTGTGGCGCTTCTGGAGCGCACTCTGAAGAATGCAGACTCGCGAGCAGCCGGGGCCGTTTCCACACACGCTCCTACTCGGGAATTTCTACGGCGGTGCCCCGCGGCCGAGCACGGGCGAGCTGTTCGAACGACGAAACCCTGCGGATCAACGAGATCTGGTCAGCTTGGCGCCCCAGAGCTCGGCGGAAGAGCTGCGCGCGGCCTGTGCAGCAGCACGTGACGCCGCAAAGGCCTGGGCGCAAACACCCGCGCCGCAGCGCGCGGAGGTGCTCGGGCGACTCGTGTTTCTGCTCACGCAAGACAAAGAGTCGCTCGCGCGATTCGTCGCACGTGAGGTCGGCAAACCGCTGCGCGAAGCGCGGGGCAGCGTGCAAGAAGCGATCGACACCGCGGTGTTCTTCCAGAGCGAAGGGCGGCGCCTGTACGGGCAAACCGTGCCCAGTGAACTAGCCGACAAGGAGTTGTTTACGTATCGCCGGCCACTGGGCGTCGTGGGCGTGATCACCGCTGGCAACTTCCCACTCGCGGTGCCTTCCTGGAAGATCATCCCGGCGTTGCTCTGCGGCAACGCGGTGGTTTGGAAACCGTCGGATGACGCCCCTGGCACCGCAGCGCTGTTTTTTCGCGCCTGGCAACGCGCCGGTCTGCCGCCCGGCGTGCTCAGCCTGCTGCACGGCGGCGGTAAGGACCAAGCCGGGCAATTCCTGATCGACCAGGTCGATGCCGGCACCGTCAACAAGATCTCGTTCACGGGCTCGACCGCGGTGGGTCGTCAGATCGGCGAAGTCTGCGGGCGTAATTTGCAACAGCCATCGCTCGAACTCGGCGGCAAAAATCCGCTCGTGATTCTGGCCGATGCGGATTTGGATTTGGCGGTCGACGGCGCACTCTGGGCGGCCTTCGGCACGGCCGGGCAGCGCTGCACCAGCGTGGGCAACATCATCGTCGATCGCCGCGCGCTGCCCGCAGTCAGGGACAAGCTGCTGCGCCGCGCACGCGCCCTGCGCATCGGCGACCCTTCCCATCCGGACGTCGACTATGGACCGCTCATCAACGAGCGCTTCATGGCTAACTTTACTCGCCAACGCGAGACCGGAATCGAAGGCGGCGCGGAGCTCCTGCTCGACGGTCGCCGGATTTTGCCGGGCGATCAGCCCGAAGGGTTCACGGGCGACGCAACGCACGGTCTCTACGCCACACCGCGCATCTTCGACAAGGTGAAGATCGACATGCGGATCGCCCAAGAAGAGTGCTTCGGGCCGACCGTAAACTTAATCGAAGTGGACGGCATGGACGAAGCGATGGCGGTCGCCAACGGCACGCCCTATGGGCTCTCGAGTGCCATCTACACGCGCGACGCGCGCTCCATGCTGCGCTTCAAGGAAGAGATCACGGCTGGCATGACCAGCATCAACAATTCTACCACCGGCGCGGAAGCGCACTTGCCCTTCGGAGGCAACGGCTGGTCCGGCAACGGCACGCGAGAAAGCGGAATTTGGGTGCTGGACGCGTACACGCGCTGGCAAGCCGTCAACGTGGATTTGTCTGGCAAATTGCAGAAAGCGCAAATCGACATCGTTGAGAACACGCTGCCGCTGGTTGAAGACCTGGAGGCTATCTTGCCTCCGCGGCATTCAGCCTGAGCTACTTGCCGGCGTCGTGTGCGTCGTCCACGTTCACGCGACGGGGCTCGTCATCGGGGATGGCCCAGGCTGGCTTCACCCAGCCGCCATCCGGTGCCACGCTGGGCGGCACCGCCGAGGCAGACAGCGCGGGCTTGCTCACGGGCACTGCCGCAGGCACGGCCTCGTCCGGGACGACGTGGGCCACCGGTGCGGGCTTGGCCGGCGCGCTCGCGGCCGCAGGCGGCTCTTCGCGGGTGGAAGAAGCGCCGTGCTCCGGGGTCGGCTTGCTGTGCACGCGCGGCGCTGCGGACTGCTGCGCCGGCGGAACCGCGCTGGGCAACGGACGCAAGTGCGGGAGATCGTTGCGCTTCATGAACACCCAGCCGGCAGCTAGGCCGATCGCCAAGGCGATCCCCGCGACCGACAGCACGAGCCCTGCGCCGGAGCGCCGCCGCGGCGGCTCGGACACGGCACCGGCCAGCAGCTCGGCGATCACCTCACTCTCGGCGCGACGGCTGTTCGGCGCGCTGCCCGCGCCGCGCGAGGACGTCGGGCCGCCGCCACGCGAGGAGATCGGTCCGCCGCCGCGCGAGGACTGCGGGCCGTCGTTGGCGAGCAACGTGGGCGCGCCTGCATCCGCCAGGAAGTTGCCGCTGGAGAAGCGGATCTGTGAGTTCGATTCGCTGCCCTGCGCCGAAGCGCGCGGCTCGGAACCCGAGGCGTCGAGTCGGGTGCGCGCTTGCGAGTTGGGCGTCGACTCGATCGACGAAACAGCGTCCGGCGAAGTCCATTGTAAATCCCGCGCGTCACCACCCAGCACCTCGCGCAGGGCGTCGCTGAGTTCACGCGCGGATTGAAAGCGCAGCTCGGGATCGCGAGCCACCGCTCGCGCAAACCAGGCGTCGAAGCCGACCGGCACGGAGCCGAATTCCGAAGGCACCGGGATATCTCGAATGCAGATCTGGAGCACGAGATCGCCCAAACCGTCGCTGTAGAAGGGGCGCTTGCCGGTCAAGCACTCGAAGGCGATCACCCCCAGAGACCACAAGTCCGAACGGTGATCGACGGTCTTGTTGCCCTGGGCTTGCTCCGGGCTCATGTAGTACGGCGTGCCCAAGATCGATCCGGTGCGTGTGCGCGTGCCGTCTTCACCGAGCGCGCCGACCGAAACCTTGGCCACGCCGAAATCGAGTACCTTGGCGATCTCTTCGTCTTCGTTGCGAATCAGAAACACGTTCTCCGGTTTCAAATCGCGATGCACGATGTTGGCCTCGTGCGCGCGGGCCATGGCCCGACCAATGTGCGTGACGATCCGCGCTGTGTCTGCCGATGCCAACCGCCCGAGCCGGCGCAGGCGCTGCGCCAAATTTTCGCCGTCGAGCAGCTCCATGACGATGAAGGGCAGCTTTTCGTCGACGCCGTAGTCGAGAATTTGCACGACGTGCGGACTGCGCAGGGTGGCCGCGGACTGGGCCTCACGCATGAAGCGTCCCAGGGTTTCCTCGTCAGGCACGTGCTCGCGGTCGATCAACTTGACCGCCACGGGCGCAGCCAGCACCAGATGATGCGCGCGCCAGATGGAGCCCATTCCGCCCGCGCCCAGCCGTTCGTCCAGCCGGTAGCGACCGACGAGCACGCGATCGCGAAGCAGGGCCGGGTCAACCATGTAGGAGCGTCCCGACCATAGCGCTTGCCAGCAATGGACGCACCCCCTTCGACGGATTCGAGCCATTGGCCGTTTTCGACGAGGCGCGGGAAGCGCTAGGCTCGCTGGCCCATGGCCACAGAAATCTGTGATTCGAATCAGCTTGCCGAGCTTGCGGCCGAACGCATCGCCCAAGCGCTAAAAAAGGCAATCTCGGCGGACGGCGCGGCATCGCTGGCCCTTGCAGGTGGCAGCACGCCGCGGGCAGCTTACGAG
This sequence comes from Polyangiaceae bacterium, assembly GCA_035273265.1. Taxonomy (GTDB): domain Bacteria; phylum Myxococcota_A; class Polyangia; order Polyangiales; family Polyangiaceae; genus PMG-095. The sequence goes on along the minus strand of DATEPG010000257.1, from coordinate 3,089 downwards.
GCGCTCGCGAAAATTCCGGGAATTGATTGGTCCAAGGTGAGCGTTTATTTCGGCGACGAACGCGCCGTTCCGCCTACCCACCCCGACAGCAATTTTTCGATGGCGCAGGCCGCGCTGTTCGAGCGCGTGGCGCTGCCCGCAGCAAACATTCATCGCATCGAAGCCGAAGGACCGGATCGAGACGCCGCCGCCCGCGCCTACGAAGCGCTCTTGCCTGCGAGCATCTCGGTGATGGTGCTCGGCATCGGTGAAGATGGACACACCGCCTCGCTATTCCCCGGTAGCCCCGCGTTGAACGAGCGCACACGCCGCGTACTGCCGGTGATCGGACCCAAGCCGCCGCCGCAACGCTTGAGCGTCACTCCGCCCGTGATCGAAGCCGCCGGCCTGTGCATCATGATCGCGAGCGGCGCGGGCAAGGCCGAACCGGTGCGCCGCGCGCTCAGAGATCCGCTCGATATCCAGACCACACCGTCCAGCCTGGCGCGGAACGGCTTGTGGCTGTTGGATCGGGCAGCCGCTGCGTTGCTCGAGTGAGCGCTGGGGCCAACGGCTCTAAACGTCGAAGTGCCGAGACAGATGGAGCACCGCATCCGGCGTAGCCGCGCCAGCCACGAGTAGCTCGAGCCTTCGCAGCGGCACACCCAGCGCTGCCAGGCGAGTCAGTGATTCATTCTGAATCCGCTCGCGCGCGGCGCGGCGCACGCCACTTTCGAGCACGGCGCGCGCCGGCGTGTTCGCCTCGAACGCTGCGAGACGCTCGAGCGCGCTCGCCTCCGGGCCGGAAAAGAGCGGCGGAAGCAGGGAATTGACCACGACCTCCGTGATCGGCAAGGTCAGTTCGCTGTGCAGCGCCGCGCACAGCTCGAGTGACTCGTTGGTCGGCATCTCTTCCGGCAGGGTCACGACCACGACGCCGCTGCGCGCGGGATCACGGAACATTTCCCAGGCGCGTTCGGCATCGCTGCGCAGCACGCCCGGCGGAGCGATCTCCACGATCACCTTGGGCACGCGCAACATATCGAGGCCGTGACCCGTGGCCGGCGCGTCGAACAAGACCACATCGAAACGAGGACGGCCGTTCAGCTCCTCGGTTGCGTGAAACCAAGCCTTGCCGAGCAGCGACCACTCTTTCATACCGGGGGTGCCGCTCAGGAACCCGGCCACGTATTTGCTGTCGAAGATGGCGTCCACCAGAACGCGATTTTTCAACTTCATCGTGCCGTATTCGCGCAGCGCGACTTCGGACACGAGCTGTACGCCCCAAATATTTGGCGCAAGCTCGCTGATCGTCGAGCGCAAGGGCGGTGCGCCGAGCAAAGTCGAGAGCCGCTCCTTTGCGCCGCAAGCCGTGACCAACACCTTGAGACCGCGGGCTGAAAGGGAGCGCGCGAGCGCGGCGGTCACGGTCGTCTTGCCGACTCCGCCTTTGCCGGTGATGAACAGAAAGCGCCGGGGCGCGAAGGCGGGCATCGCAGGGCCCGCGGTTTTGTCTCGCCCCCGGGCTGCCGTCAAATTCCAACTGCTGAGCGAGCTAGGTCTGTCCCTGAATTGCACGGGCCCCCCGTGCCCGTGCCCGTGCCCGGAAGGTGGGAAATGGCTTTCCATTGGATGGCGCGTGTGCTCGTGGGGGGTTGATGGCTCGACTCCAATCAAACGATCCGAAATCGGCGAAGACCGCGGCGGTCCTGACAGAAAAGCGGGGCCCAGGTTGCGAGGAAACGACAATCGGAAGATCGTGGAGGCCGTCCTGTGTCCGCTCTCTCGAGCAACTTGAGCCGACCGCAAACGTCCGGCAGAGCCTCTGACTCCGTCGCCGAACCGTCAGATAGTACCGTCGCTTGTCTGGCTTGGAGTGCTTCGGCGAGGTTCAGCACGATCGACAGCTACGCCCTGGAAAACTGATCCGAAAGGTGGCTTCGCCCCCGCGGCAACCCTCGATGATCTCGCTGGCCAGAACCAGAAATCCAGCGCCAGATGGTAAATCCAACCGCTCGTGATCCTGATCCATCAGGACCCTATCGGTCATCCGCCTCCCCCGTTGCCTCTCGGGCACGGGCACGGGCACGCTCACGGGTGCCCCAGCAATTCAGGGACAGACAGACCCTAGTCGGGCATGTTTGGGGCGTGCTACTGGTTTGCCGATTCTCGGAGGTTTCATGCGCTCGTGTAATGCTCGGTTGACGCTCGCTTTGGCTTTGGCAACCTCCGCGTGGGGTTGCAAATCTCCAGAAAAGACCCTACCGCCGGCCGCTGCCAGCGCCTCGGCGTCGCCGCTCGGGAGCATCCCGCCTGCGAGCCCGCCCAGCGCTCCAGTTTCACCCGCTTCGCGAAACATCCTTCCCGAGGGCCCATCGCTCGCCATCCAAGCGGGTCAAGGCGTCGGTCCGATCCGAATTGGCGCCACGGTCGCCACCATCGAGCGCTTGATGGAAGCGCCCTGTGAGGTGAAGACGGAAAGCGTGTGTCGCTACATCCGGCGCGCGGTCGAGTTCGATCTCGACAAGAACGGCGTTACCGAACGCATCGTCGTACATCGCCGTGATCGCCCGGCGGGCCCGGATGCCAAGGGCGAACCGCAAGTATACGGCTTCTTCAACGGCGGCATTCCGCCAGGAGTCGGCTTGGGCATGATCCCCAAGGCGGTCCTGGAGCTGCTGGGTCCTCCTCAGAGCTCCGAGCGCGTCACGACCGCCAACGATTTCGACACCGTCGCCCGCGATACCTACCCGGGCGGCATGGTGCTCGAGTACGACGAGTACAAGAAGAGCGGCAAAGTGATGCTCGGCGCGGTGATCATCAGCAAACCGAAGCAATGAGCGTTCGGCGCGTGTCCCTCATGCGAGCTGAGATCCAAGGGGGGCGATCGCGATCCAGCAGCGCAGCTCGCTCGAGCCGTGGTTCCCGCCCTGCGCCGCCGAAGGCTTTGCCGGCGCGCGCCGGACAAGGGCTAGGTGGCCCCGGGGGATTGCTCCCCCAGGGCTCCCACGGACCCGGACGTGCGGATTTCCCGCATCCGGTTCGTCAGTTCATGGTTTCACTGAGAGATAGACCGAGTGCACGACACGAGCGGGTGGCAGAGGAAATAC
>DATEPG010000256.1:0-8908 GCA_035273265.1 Polyangiaceae bacterium | reverse complement strand
CGGGCGCCGCCTTGGCTTTGGGCGCGGGCTTGACGGGCGCGGCCTTGGCTTTGGGCGCGGGCTTGACGGGTGCCGCCTTGGCTTTGGGCGCGGGCTTGACGGGTGCCGCCTTGGCTTTGGGCGCGGGCTTGACGGGTGCCGCCTTGGCTTTGGGCGCCGGCTTGACGGGCGCGGCCTTGGCTTTAGGCGCGGGCTTGACGGGCGCGCCCTTGAGCTTCGGCTCGACCTTGGCCTTCGGCTCCTTGAGCTTCGGCTCGACCTTGGGCGTCGGCTCGGCCTTGGCCTTCGGCTCCTTGGGCTTCGGTGCGACCTTGGCTTTTGGCTCCGGGCGAACGACCGCTTTGGCAAGTGGGGGCTTGGCCGTTGGCTGGGTCTTTTGCGCGGATTTGCTGGCCTTTGCAGGCGCTTTCTTGGTGGGCGCGTCGTCGTCGTCGTCCGCGTCGTCTTCGTCTAGATCGTCGTCGTCCGCATCGTCGTCGTCGTCCGCATCGTCGTCGTCCAGATCATCGTCATCCAGATCCTGCGTCTTTTTCGCAGCTTTCGACGTCACCTTCGCGGCTTTGCTGGTCTTTGCAGGCGCCTTCTTGGTGGGCGCATCCTCGTCGTCCGCATCGTCGTCGTCGTCGTCCGCATCGTCGTCGTCCGCGTCGTCGTCCGTCTTTTTCGCAGCTTTCGACGTGGTTTTGGCGGCTTTGCTGGCCTTTGCGGGTGCCTTCTTCTTGACGGGCGCGTCCTCGTCGTCATCCGCGTCGTCGTCGAGATCGTCTTCGTCTTCCTCCTCCTCCTCCTCCTCGGAGTCTGGGCGACCGAGTGCGCCCGCACTGCGGCGATCGAGCGTCTCGGTGATCTTCTCGTCGAGGTCGGAAAATTCGAACGGCTTGTCGAGGTATGCGTCGGCGCCGTACAGCGGCGAGGTCATCTCGTTCAAGTTCTCACCGATACCGGTCAGCATGATCACACCGGTGTGCGCGAGCGATACCGCTTCGCGGATCTTGCGACACACTTCCCAGCCGCTCATACCCGGCATCATCACGTCGAGTAACACGAGGTTCGGCAGGTGCTCGTGTGCGAGCTCCCACGCTTGATCACCGTCGGAGGCTTCGAGCACGCTGAACCCTTTCGAGCGCAAGTGACTCGACAACATGGCGACCATGCTCGGTTCGTCGTCTGCGACGAGCACGATGGGCTTTGAATCGTTTGGCATAGCAGCAAGAACTCCGGGGGGAAGAATCGGTGGAGAGGCGCGAATTCATTCGCATTCGAGACCAGCGCATGGTTTCCGGTCAAGCCCCCTGACGCGGCGCTCGCCACTCGGGCCGCGGGCCGTACCCGCGAACGGTTCCGGTTTCGTGGCTCCTCGGTCGCTCGGCTGCACCGGGCCACCCAAGGCTCGCCCGGGTCGAGTCGTCCATTGCCTACACCGTGACCGCTGTGCTCCGCGCCCTCCGGGTGCTTAACTTGAGTTGGATGGCCCCCAACGACGGCATCGCTGTGCTTCGGCGTGCGGCACGAAGAGCCGGGCGCCGGGCGCGTGCGGCCGCGGTTTTCAGGCGGATCACGCTGCTCCTGCCCCTTCCGCTCGGCTACGGGGTGCTCGCCCTGACGCTGGTCAAGGCGTTCCGCCTGGACATGGCGAGCCAGCGCGGCTGGTGGCTACTCGGAGTCGCCCCGCTGCTGGTCTTCCTGGTGGGCGTCGGTCGCGCGCTCTTCACGCACCGCTCCTCCTGGGGGGGGTCAATCGCGCTCGATCAGTTCCACGGTTTTCACGATCGGGTGACCAGCGCCTTGGCCTTCAGCCAGGTCCCCGTGGCCGAGCGTACGCCATTGATGCAGGCGGCGATCGAAGACGGGGTGGCGCTCGCCGGTCGGCTGGATCCCAGACGAGCGGTACCTATCCGCCTCCCGCGGGAGCTCGGCGTGGTCGTGGGTCTGTTGCTCGGTCTGTGCGCGTTGTCGTTGCTCGAGGTACGGACGTTGCGCCAGCTGCCTCCTCCCCCCGCCTTCGAGCCGATGGTGATGAGTGCCGACGACATCGATCTCTTTCGCGACGTTGCCAAGGAACTTCAAGCAAAGAACGACGACCCCAACGCGCTGGTCGCGGTCCGTCGCTTCAACCAATTGGTGGAAGACATCGCCGAGCACCGTTTGAATCGCCACGAAGTCTTCCAACGTATGGGTGAGCTGGAGCGGGATCTGAAGGACAACCTGGAACTCGATCGCGACGCTCGGGACGACGGCTTGAAGGGTCTCGCGCGCGAGTTGGAAAAGAGCGGGCTGAGTCGGGCAACCGCCACCGCCCTCGACCAAAAACAGCTCGCGGACGCGGAAAAAGCCCTGCGCGAGCTGGCCGAGAAGCTGAAAAAAAAGGAGGGCCGACCGAGCGCTGCCGAGCTCGACAAGCTCCGCCAAGCGCTGGAGAAGGCCAGCCGCAGCACCGAAGAACGACAGAAGAGCATCGACCAGCGTCGGCGTGAGTTGGAAGACGAGCACAAGAGCCTGCTCAAGAAGAAGAACAACGAGAAGCCCGACGCGGGCGCGAGCCCCGACTTGGACAAGAAGCTTGCGGACAACGAGCGTCGGCTCGAACATCTGGATCGCGAAAAGAACCGCGCCGAGCGCAGTCAAAAACAAATGTCCGAGCTGGACAAACAGCTCGCCCAAGCTGCGCGCGACCTGATGCGCGACGCCGGCCAGAGCGCACGAGACTTGGAGCAGGGCGCGCAAGACATCAACCGCATGGCCAAGCAGGAGCAGAGCGAACAGCAAAAGCAGGAACTGCTGAAAAAGCTGCAGGAAATGCGAGAGTTGATGCGACAGCAGGGCAAAGGCGGCAAAGACCAGATGCAACGCTTGCAGAAGTTCGGGCAGCGCGCGCGCGGTCAAAGCGGCGCAGGTCAAGGCCAACCCGGTGACGGTCAGGGCGAAGGCCAGCAGGGCGGTAAGAAGGACGGCCCACTGCGCTTGGGCAGCGGCCCCGGCAGCGTGTCGATCGACATCCCAGTTCCGGTCTCGCAAAGCGGTCAGGGGCAAGGCAAGCCCAGCGGCGACCAGCCTGGCGGGTCGGAGCCCTCCGCCAGTTCGAATTACGGTACCGGTCACGATCCGAACCTCGCGGGTGACGCCAGCGACTTGAAAGGCAAGACCAAAGACGTCACCGCGGCCGGTGCAGACACCGGACAGGGCGCCGCCTCGTCGCAAGTGATCTACGGCGCGGCCGAGCGCGGCTTCGTCGGCCGCGGCTATAAGCAAGTCTTCACCGACTATCAAACGGTCGCCGAACGAGCGCTCAATCAGGATGAAATTCCGTCGGGCTATCGCTTCTATGTGCGCCGCTATTTTCAGCTGATTCGGCCGCGAGAATGAGCTTGCCGAGTCTAACCAACCCCGAGGAGACGTAGATGACGGAAGCCGAGCAAGCGCGCGAAGAAGTAGCCGAGTTTCAGAAGCGGATCGGAGCCTTGCGCGAGGAGATCGGGCGCGTCATCGTCGGCAACCGAGACGTGATCGATGGTGTCTTGTCATGCATGCTGGGCTCATCGCACGCGCTCCTGGAGGGCGTGCCAGGCCTAGGTAAGACCATGCTCGTGCGGACGCTGGCCGGTGTGCTCGGTCTGGAGTTCTCCCGCATTCAGTTCACGCCGGATCTAATGCCTGCGGACATCATCGGCACGGTGGTGCTGGAAGAGGGCGCGAGCGGCGCTCGACAACTGGAGTTTCGTCGCGGTCCGATTTTCGCGAACATCGTCTTGGCGGATGAAGTGAACCGCGCCACGCCCAAGACACAGAGCGCGCTGCTCGAAGCGATGCAGGAGCATCGTGTGACCGTGGGCCGCACCACGCACGTGATCGAAGAGCCGTACTTCGTGCTAGCTACGCAAAATCCGCTGGAAATGGAGGGCACTTATCCGTTGCCCGAGGCCCAGCTGGACCGCTTCTTCTACAAACTTTCGGTGCCGTTCCCGTCTCGGGACGAGCTCCACGCCATCATCGATCGCACCACCACGACCCAGCACGTAGAGGTGAAACGGGTGCTCACGCGCGAGCAAATTTTGGAGATGCAGGCATTGGTGCGACGCGTACCGGTCGCGCGTCACGTGCAAGACTACGCAATTCGCGTCCTGCAAGCCACGCACCCGAACGCCGAGGAAGCCCCGGAGCTGGTGAAGCGCTTCGTCCGCACCGGCGCTTCGCCTCGCGGCGCGCAAGCCATGTTGCTCGGCGCCAAAGTGCGCGCGCTGTTCGACGGCCGCTTCGCGGCATCGATCGACGACGTGAAGGCGACCGCACTCGCGGCGCTGCGCCACCGCGTCTTGCTCAGCTTCGAAGGCGAAGCCGAGGGCGTGGCAGCCGATCGCGTGATCCAAGAAATTCTCAAGAAGTTGCCCGGATCCAAGGAGTAACCCGGCAGATGGGCCTCTTGGATCTGTTCCGACGCGAAACGGCGCCGCGCGCCAAGCGACTCGAGCGTGCGCTGTTCGACGATCAGTTCCAGCGCAAACTCGAGATGCTGGCGTTGGTCAGCCGGCGCGTGTTTGCGGGCAGGCTGCGCGCCGAGCGCCGAAGCAAGAAGAAGGGCAGTGGGCTCGAATTCGCCGATCACCGAGACTACGTCGCTGGTGACGACTTTCGCTCGGTCGATTGGAACGTCTACCAGCGCTTCGGCAAACTGCTCGTGCGTTTGTACGAGGAAGAGGAAGACCTCAGCATCTATTTGATCGTCGATTGCTCGAGCTCGATGGCTTTCGGCGACCGCAAGAAGTTCGACCAGGCGCGTCGCTTGTGCGCGGCGTTGGCCTACGTGGGCCTAGCCAACTTGGACCGCGTGACGATCGTGGGCGTGAACGACGCCGTGCTCTCGCGGATGCCGACGACCCGCGGCAAAGGCCGGATATTCAAGGTATTCGAGTTTTTGTCGCAGCTCGAGCCAGGCGGCGTGACCGATCTCGGAAGCGCGCTCAAGACCTTCGTTGCTCAGCACAAGCGACGCGGGCTGGCGGTTTTGTTCAGTGATTTGTACGACCCCGCGGGCTTCGAAGCCGGCATCAACATGCTGCGTTTCAACAAGTTCGAACCGTACGTCGTCGAGCTGGTGGATCCGGCCGAAGCACGCCCCTCGCTCAAGGGCGACGTGCGCATCTACGATTGCGAAACAGGCGAGGAACGCGAGCTGACCATCACCGATGGCATGCTGGAAAAAATGGAGCGCGCCGTGAACGACTATCGGGCGGGGATCGAGCGCTTCTGCGCGCAGAAGCAGGTGCCGTACTTCCCGGCTGACGTGAACACGCCTTTCGATGAGCTCGTGCTACGCGTATTTCGACGCGGGGGCTTCCTGCGCTGATGGTGTTCGCGGGTTTGCCATTGGCAGAGCTGTTGATGATCGCTGGCGGCGCTGCCAGCGTGACCGTGCTGCTCTACATCCTGAAATTGCGTCGGCGCGCAGTTCCGGTGCCTTTTGCTCGCATTTGGGACGCCGTATTCCGAGATCGCCAGGCCACTGAGCTGTTTTCGAAGCTGCGTCGGCTGCTCTCGCTGTTGTTTCAGCTCGCGTTGCTGGCGCTGCTGATCCTCGCGCTCGGCGATCCAAAGCCGAAGCAGAGCTTGCTCGAGGGTCGCCATTTGGTCGTTTTGGTCGACGGCAGCGCCTCGATGAAGGCTGTCGACGTCGCGCCCAGCCGGATCGAGGCGGCCAAGGCCGAGGTCAAGAAGCTGGTGCGCGGTTTGGGTAGCGCAGACCGCGCGCTGATCGTGCAGATGGGCGCACTGTCGAGCCCGCTGTCCACGATGAGCTCGGACGTTACCGAACTCGACCCGGCCATCGATTTGCTGAGCGCCTCCGACACGCGCGCCGATCTCGAGCGCGGGCTGTCGTTCGCGGTCGACAGTCTGCGTGGCTTGCCCAAAGCGGAGATCGTGGTGGTCAGTGATGGCGTACTCGGGGACGTGAGCGAGATCGCCCGCCACCTCGACTTGGGTAAAAGCTCGCTGAAGTTCCTGCCTATCGGAAAATCTGGCACGAATCTGGCGATTTCAGAGTTCTCGGTGCGTCGCTATCCGCTCGACAAGTCTCGCTCGGAGGTGATGCTCGAAGTCGCCAACACCAATGATCGCGCCGCGCAAATCGAGCTCACGTTGCTCGGTGATGGCACGATCATCGACGTCAGTCGCTTTGCGCTCGGGCCGAACGAGCGCTTGCCCCGCTACTATCAGGACTTGGCCGGCGCAAGTCGCACGCTGGAAGCGAAAATCCGCTTCGCGGACGGGCGTGCGGACGATTTGCCGGCCGACGACCACGCCTACGCATTGATGCCCGAAAGACACCGCGCACGCGTCTTGGTCATCTCCAAGGGCAACACCTATTTGGAGGCCGCGCTGCTGCTCGACGAATACTTGGACGTGACGACGGTAGCCCCGGGCAAGCCGCTGCCCAGCGAGCACTTCGACGTGGCCATCTTGGATGGGGTGGCCGACGCGCTACCGGAGACGGTGGCTGCGGCGCTCTATCTCAATCCGCCCGAGGGCGGCGTGCCGCTCAAGCTGGGCGCTCGCTTGACCGACTTTGGTTTCGACACCTGGGACAAGAAGAGCCAAATTCTGCGGTTTCTCGCGCTGGGCGACGTACAGGTGGCAGACGGCCGCGCGCTCGTTCCGAGCACCGGAGATCGCGTGCTCGGCGCCAGCGACCAGGGGCCGATCTTGGTCTCCGGCACTCGCTCGGGGCATCCGTTCGTGGCGCTCGCTTTCGATCCGCGCAATAGCGACTTGGTGCTACGCGTTGCCTGGCCACTGTTCGTGCTGAACTCGATCAACGCATTCATCGAGGAAGATACGGGCTACGTCTCTTCCTTCCGCACCGGCGAGGTGTGGCGCATCCCCGCACCGAGCTCGGTCGACTCCGCGACCGTGATCGATCCCCAGGGCGTGCAGCACGTGGTGCCAGTGAAGGAAGGCCGCGCCGTGTACCTGGGTGAGCACGCCGGTTTCTACAAGCTGAGCGCGGGCTCTGGCAGCTCTGCGGTGAGCAGTGAGTTCGCAGCCAACCTGTCGGACTTGGCGGAGAGCCGCATCACTCCCGTGAACGAGCTGTCGATCGGCCGCCAAAAGGCCGCGCCGGTCAGCATTGGCACCCCGGGTTCGAAGCGGGAGCTTTGGGTGTACCTGCTGGCGGCCGTGCTCGGGCTGTCCGTGCTCGAGTGGATCACCTACCACCGCCGGGTCACGGTCTAATGCCTCGTGTTCGGCGCTTGATTTGGGGGGTGTTCATCGCGGCGGTGGGCGTCGCCTCGATCGCCATCTATCGGCGCTACGTGCTCGGCGCGAGCTCCGCGTCGGGTGCGTTTCATTGGCTGAAGAACGGCATTCACTATCAGCTCCTGGAGCCGAACGCGCTGGGTGTGTTCTTGGTGCTTCCGCTGCTGTTGTTCGTGCTCGGCCGCTCGCTGGCGGACTTGCCGTTGCCGCAGCGCGTGCTGTCGGTTCTATTTCGGCTCGCGTTCTTGGGTCTGCTCGGTCTCGGTTTGGCACGCCTCGTGCGCTCGGAAGAGACGCACAAGGTGTGCACGGTGCTGCTGATCGACGTCAGCGACTCGGTACCGGCCGAAGCGTTGGCGGACGCGCGCAAAACGCTCCAGGACTACGCCAAGGCCAAAGGCCCGGATGATCAGCTGAAGCTCGTCACTTTTGCGGAGCGGCCGCGTCTAATCGAAATTTACAAGGACGACCAGGCCGCCCTGCCCGCCGTCGAAAGTCTTCGTCACCGCGCGGCGGACGGCAAGAAGCTGACCGCAGGCAGCGACATTCGCGCAGCCCTGGCGCTCTCGTATGGCCTATTTCCACCAGGATATTTGAAGCGAGCGGTGCTGCTCAGCGACGGCCTGGAGACAGACGGTGATCTGCTCGCCGAGGCGAACCGCGCGCACGGCTTCGGCGTCACGCTGTACACGGTGCCTTTTCGCCGTGCGCCGCCCGGCGAGGTGGCGTTGCGCAGCTTGAACGTACCGGACAAGGTGGACGTTGGGCAAGCGTTCGAGCTGGTGGCCGACGTGTATGCCAGTCGCGCTACACACGCCAAGGCGCGCTTGTATCAAGGTGAAGCGTTGAACGGCCTGGACGGCGTGCGCGACCTCGAGCTGAAGCCAGGGCGCAACGAGCTCAAGTTCAAGTCGGTGGTGCGCGTGGGCGGTGAAGTCACTTACGCGCTGCGCCTCGAGGAGATCGCTCAGGATACATTCAAGGACAACAACGCCTTCAGCGTCACGGTCGACGTCCCTGGGCGACCCACGGTGCTGTACGTGGAGGGTCAGCCACAGCGCGCGAGCTACCTGATGAGCGCCCTGAACGCTCAGCAATTCGACGTCGATTTGCGGGCTCCTGCCGCCTTCCCCGCTTCGCTGCGCGAGCTCGAGCGCTACGACTTCGTGATCGTTTCGGACGTGCCGCACGAGGCCTTCCCGCTGCCGGCGCAAGAGCTGGTCGAACGCTACGTGCGTGACCTCGGAGGCGGATTCCTGTTCGCCGGCGGCGAGGCCGGCTACGGCCTGGGCGGTTGGGCGCACTCCACCGTCGAGCGGCTCCTGCCCGTGCGTATGGACGCCGAGCACCGCAAAGAAATGCCCGGCGTGGCTATGGCTTTGGTCATCGATCGCTCGGGTTCGATGACTGGTCTACCGATGGAGATGGCCAAGGCCGCCTGCAAGGCCACGCTCTCCACGCTCCAGGGGGACGATCTGTTGGAGGTGATCGCGTTCGACTCGACACCCGTGCGCTACGTGAAGATGCAGCCCTCGCGCTACCGGAGCCGGATTCAGAACGACATTCAGCGCATCCAGCCGGGCGGCGGCACCGAGATCTTTTCCAGCTTGGATATGGCCTACCAAGACCTCTCGGTGGTTCAGGCCCGGAAAAAACA
>DATEPG010000255.1:0-2169 GCA_035273265.1 Polyangiaceae bacterium | reverse complement strand
CAGCCCCTGCTCGGCCCCCGACCAGTGCGACAGCGGCTTCACCTGCGTCATGAAGAGCTCCGGTGGCACTTGCAGATCCGGCGCCATCGGGCAATTCTGCGCTACCAAGGCCGATTGCACCGCTGGCGACTGCCTCGAGGTCGACACCTTCCAGCGCCGCGTGTGCAGCGAGGGCAAGCTCGGTCAACCGTGCGGCGAGAGCGAGCACTGCCAAAGCGGCCACTGTCTCAACGGCGGCGGCTCCGGGCAAGGGACGTGCAGCAACGGCGCCGTCGATACGCCCTGCGATCGCGCGGAAGACGCCGATTGTACGGACGGCCGCTGCGCCAAGGATTCGGCCGGCGCCGGTTGGAGTTGCAGCGCCGGCGAGATCGGCGACCGCTGCAGTAAGCCGACCCAGTGCGTGGCCGGCAGCTGCGCGCTCGCGAGCGCTACCGACACCGACGGCTGGTGCAGCGACGGCACCGATCGAGCCGCTTGCAAGCTGGATGAGCATTGCGAGTCCAAGCGCTGCGCCGTCCGCGACGGCGGCAGCGGCACGTGCACCACCGGCGCGGTCGCCGCGCTATGCACGGTCGATCTGGACTGCGTTTCAGGCCTGTGCGCTTACAACTCAGGCAACAGCTACGGCCAATGCACCGCGGGCCTGCTCAAAAGCGTCTGCAACGACGCCACCGACTGCGTCGAAGGTATCTGCGCCTATTCGACCGGCCTCGGTCGCGGCGAGTGCACCGACGGCTCACTGAACGCCTTCTGCGTCACCGATCAGCAGTGCACCGAGAAACACTGCGTAACGGGCGGCAACAGTGCCGGCACCTGCACCGCCGGCGCCCCAGGCGGCGCCTGTGACAACGCGCAAGACTGCGCATCCGGAGTCTGCTCGAACACGAAGTGCCAGTGAACGCATGAAACGCAAGTCGTCACTCGAGCGAGTTGATCCAAGCGCTGACGTCCGCAACGCCCCCGGTGGCATCGGCGACCTTGCTGCTGGTGGTGACGAGTGGCGGCATCTGGAGCTCGGTGCCTCGGATTTGCATCCGGATCAGCACCGAGCTTTTGCTGGGATCCATTGGGAAGATCCTGGCCGTGCCATTGTCGAACGCATCATTGCTGAACGTGTCGACACCGACCGTCGACGTGACCACGTCAGTGCTGGCGTAGTCAGTCTGTTCCACTAGCAAGCGCAGGAGCATCGGGCTGCCCGGCGGGGATTGGCCGTTGCTGTTGTGGCAATTGCCGCAGTTGGCGTGAAGGTAGCCGAGAGCGGCTTGCTGGACCGGGGATCCGGGGACGGCGAAACCGCCCGGTGCGGGCACGGTCAACCAGCCGAGGTTGCTGATCCGCTCGATGTTCAGGTCGTCGCCGCTGGCCGAATGACTCAACTGAAAGGCGCTGAAGCCCAGCACGCGCGCGGGGAGTTTGCCGTGGCAATCAGCGCACTCGAGCTCACTCGGAATGTCATGACTGGTGCCGTTGGCATTCAGGACTCCGGAGGGTCGGGGCAGCGCCAAGCCTGGGTCATTGGGCGCTCCTTCGTCCCACTGATAAGCCGCGTACAGCCAGGCCTCTCGAGCCTCGCCGTAGCGATGCAGCAATCGAGTTTCGACTCGCTTGCGCTCGCCCAACGCCGTTGGCACAATGAACGTCTTCCAAACGCGGGTGCCCACCGGGAACCGCCATTGATCCATGTTGCTGGTATCGATCGCGGCGCACTTTGGAATGTAGATGTAGCGGTCCTTGTCCGCGCCGTCCGACCAGAGCGGGTATTTCGGCACGAAGGGGCGTACCTGGGCGGCCAAGGTCAACGCTGCCGTGCCGGGCGCTCCCGGGGAGCCGGCAAAGAGCCCGGTCTCGGCCAGCGAGCGTGGGACAGTGCTGGTTGGGAGCAGCGGTGCTTCGTCCACGCACGGTTTGGTGCAGCTCTGAGCTACGCTGCATTCGCCTGGACATTGCTCGCACAAGCAAGCGTAAACGGGGGAGTACAAGCGTGCGACCTCGGTATGGCTGAGGTCGCAGGCGTCAATGCACACTTGCGAGTCGCAGGCGCTGATACACGAAAGCCAGGGCGCGCACGACGGGCTGTTCCGGCATGCGTCCACGGCTCCGCCGCAGGCGGTCGCAGCGCAGCTCGTGCAGGCTTGACCCGCGACCATGCCTCCGATCCCGGCC
>DATEPG010000254.1:0-7534 GCA_035273265.1 Polyangiaceae bacterium | reverse complement strand
ATTTTTCAACGTCGACCGGATTAGCCATCCGATCCTTTGATCACACCTCCGATCCCTCCGAAACCCAAATTTCCGCGCGTCCGAGCAGCCCGTTATTTTCGTGCTTCAACTTTCGAATGCCGCTGCGTTGAAGCATGAGCGCGCACGAACAACTTTCGCCGCACAGAAATAGGTGTTTGCGCACGTTCACGCACGAACGGCCATTTCAATCTGAGCGCACACGCCCCCGCCAAGCTCGACGCGGCGGTTGCGGTCCCCGAGTGGCCGGCGGTTACGGTCCCCCGAGTAGCTCCGCGGTTACGGTCCTGCCAGCGGCCCGGTGGTTGCGATCTTCGGGGCGGTCCGGTGGTTACGGTCTTCGAGGCAGTCCCGGCGGTCTGTGACCGCATGGGCTGCGAGTACGGGGCGTTCGCGCCTGCTTTCGTGAGTCAAGGATGTGACGAATCGTGAGCCGTGCCTGTGCCTGATCTCCCTTTCGCGCTCGGGGCCAAGCACCCTCACCGTGGCGAACGTTCGTGGCTTGGGCGATCCCGGGTCTCACCCCGCAGCTCCCAGAGCGCGCTGTGCCTCGGCGGGCGTCTCCAAAAGTCCACTTTTCGCCGCCGAAGGCCAGGCCGCCCGCGGCCCGAAATCGCGACCATCAATAAAATCAATTATCACAGCAATTTCGATACTTTGCACAGATACGTGAAAGGTAATTTCTAGCCCCTAGACGTGTCGCGAATTTGGCCCCGATTGGCGCTCTATGACATCCGCTGTGACGCACTTCGATAAACAGGAAGCGCGGGTCCTCATGGTTGTCATCAATCGCATCTGCACCACTTGTAACAACGAGTTCGAATTGCACTTCCGCTACCAGATGGAAGAGCACGTCGAGCGCGACGACCAGGGCGTCGCTCAGACTCGTCACACCTTCTACTGCTCGCAGCGCTGCCTCGAGGCGAGTCACCGCGGTCGCACGGATGGCGCCGTGCCGTGTGATGCCTGCGCGACTCGCTTCGAGGTCGAGTTTGCGTCGCAGGTACTCTTCACCGGCGGGCGCCGCCACTACGCCTGCAGTCCGGACTGCCGCACGCGCGTCTTGTCTGGGGTTCGTTCGGTGCGCCTCGGGCAGTTGCTCGATCCGGCCTACCCGATAGAGAACGACGCGCCGCCCGCCGAGCCCGACGAACTCGTCGCGCCGGTCAGCGCTTTCGCGGCCGAACTCGCCGCCTCGGCCCTCGAGGCGAGCAACGACGGCCCAGCGCCGACGGAGGTCGTCGAAACGCCGACAGCGGGGCCGGTCGTCGAGACCGTTGCGCCGCCGATGGCGACCGTCGCTGAACTGCGCCGCACCGCTCCAGCCAGTAAAAGCGCGGAGATTCCGATGCGCAGCCGCGCTGCGGCCAGCCCGCGCGTGCTCGCGGTGTTCAATCACAAAGGCGGCACGGGCAAGACCACGACCGCGGTTCACGTCGCGGCGGGCCTGGCGGCGCGCGGCGCCAAGGTGCTGCTCGTCGACGCAGACGGGCAAGGCAACGTCGCGGCGTCGCTCGGTCTCGAGGCCGAGCGCTCGCTCTACCACGTGCTGGTGATGGGCTTGCCGTTCGAGCAAGCGCGGATCGCCGCCCGCCCGAATTTGGACGTGATCGCGGCCAACGAGACTCTGGCCGCGGCCGAGCTGTACATCGCTGGCCAGCGCAATCGCGACCGCGTGATGGCATCCCGTTTGGCACGGGCACGCGAGACCTACGATTACGTGATCGTCGATTGCTCGCCGAGCCTCTCGCTCTTGAATCAGAATGCGCTGGTCTTGGCAGACGCGGTGCTGTGCCCCGTGGCCTGTGATTATCTGTCCTTGATCGGCATTCGGCAGGTCGTACGCACGGTCAAGCACGTGAACAAAATCTTGAACCACCCCGTGAATTTCTGGGGCGTTTTGCCGACGCTTTTCGACAGCCGCGCGCGCATCTGCAACGAGGCGCTCGATACCCTGAAGAAGAACTTCCGAGACGTGTGCCTCGACCCGATCCATTTCGCGATCAAGGTCAAAGAAGCACCCTCGGTGGGCAAGACTTTGTTCGAGTACGCACCGAATTCGAGCGCTGCCGGCGATTACTGGCGAGTGATCGAGCGGTTGATGCAAGTTGAACCAGCTCGCGACGAAGCGGGCCTAGCCGGAGGATTGGGGTGATGAGCGATCGCAACGAACTACGCCAAGCTGCACGAAAAGTTCTCGACGTGGACGAGGTCGAGGGTGTGCTCTCGAACAGCTTCTACGCGCCCAGCTCGGAGGAGCGGCCGAAGGTGCTGTTTTCGACCGGTCCGGTACAGCAAGAGAAGCCGACTCACTACAAGGTGATCTGCATCTCGATGTACACGGAGGACTTGAAGCGGCTCGACACCATGGTCGACGACCTGAAGGCTCGCGGCCTGACCAAGGCCAACCGCAGCGCCTTGATTCGTTACGCGCTGGGCGCCATCGACCTCGACAACGTGCCCAAAGGTTTGTGAAACCTTCCGCGGATTGGGCCCGTGAGCTCGGCGTCCCGCTGGCTGCCATCGAGCTGTATCGCGCGAGCGACGTGATCGATCTGCACGTCGATTCGTTCATCTGGCAGCGCACGCTCGGCTACGATCTGACCAAGAGACACCGCGCGCCGCTGTGGGGCGCGTTCCTGGGTCAGGTCGATTTCCCGCGCATCGTCGAGGCCGAGATCAGCGGCGCGACCTGGGTGATCACCACCAATCCTGTGCGCGAGCCCGCCGATCGAGCGCAAGCATTCGAGCGCAATTTGGCGGACTTGTGCGGCACGTTCGAGCGCGTGCCGTCGCAATTTCAGATCGTCCGCAACGCGCGCGAATACGCGACGGCGCGCGCCGCCGGTAAGCACGCGGCGTTCCTGGGCATTCAGGGTGGGAACGCGCTCGACTTCAGCTTGGACGAGATGGCGCGGCTGTGCGACGGCCGCGTGCTGCGCATCACGCTCGTGCACTTGTCGAGCTCACGCATCGGCTCGACCAGCTCGCCAATGCGGCTGGCGGATACGGGGCTGAGCGCGTTCGGCTCGCAAATGGTCGAGCTCTTGAACGAGCGCAAGGTGTTGGTGGATTTGGCGCACATCAGCGCGCGCGGCTTTTGGGCGGCCTGCGACGCGCACGCAAAAGATACGCCGTTCGTGGTCACACACACCGGTGTATCGGGCGTATATCGCCACTGGCGCAATCTGGACGACAATCAGATCCGCGCTGTTGCGCGCTCGGGCGGCGTCGTCGGCATCATGTACCACGCGCCATTCCTGGGCGATCGCCCCTGGGCCGGGCGAGTCGAGACGATCGCGCGGCATTTGGCCCACGTGCTCGAGATCGGCGGCGAAGAGACGCCCGCGCTGGGCAGTGATTGGGACGGCTCGATCATCACGCCGCGTGACATGCCCACTTGCCTCGAGCTGCCCCGGCTGGTGGCTGCGCTCTCCAAGCGCGGGATCGCGGACCGCGTGATTCAGAAGATCTTGGGGACGAACTTCCTGCGTGTCGTGCGCGAGCTTCGCGGCTAGCGTCTCGAACTGGATGCGGCCCGATCCCTGAGGGAGATCGGGCACGGCTCCGGCAGCTCGGAGCGCGAGCTCAGATTTCCAGCACTGCCACGACGCCGCGGTGCTTTTTGGCCAGCTCCGCTTCTTCTTTTTCGACGCTCTCGAGCTCGTCGTCTTCAGCCTCGTCGGCGTCGTACTTGGTGCCTACCTTGTCGGCCTTCGACAATTGCGGCAGGCGGCGCTTGCCGACGGGGCCTTCATCCACGAAGTCGCGCAAGAAGGACATGTCACGCAGCGCCTCGAGCTTGGCTAGAGCTTTGACTTCGACTTGACGAATGCGTTCTCGGGTCAGATTCATGATTGCTCCCACGTCTTCCAAGGTGGTGCCACCGCGATCGGCCACGTCCAAGGCGCACGACTCACCGAGTTCCCACACCTCGAGGTCCGGGAAATTCAGCTTGATCGCGCCGGTGCGCGGCGACACATCGATGAACAGGTGATGCTTGCAGGAAACGTACGGACAGGGGCGAGGACCTTCTGCGCACTCCGCTCGCTGCTTCGGCTTGAAGTAGTCCGTCTCCGGATAGAGCAGCTTGCCGATCTCGAGCTCGCGCTTGGTCATGCGCTTGACGCTGATCGTGCGAGCGCGCACGTCACGCTTGCGGCGCGAGCGGCGTTGCTCGCGCGTGATCTCTTCGTCCGGCGAGAGCGCCGTCGCGCCGTCGATGGCCAGCTCGGGTTGTTCGAGCATTTGTGTTTCTACCGTGCCGAGCTTGTTCGACTCCATGGCTGCCTCGCTTGTCCTTTGCGGTCGTTGATGGCCCGCACGAATACCGATCGCGATCGGACCCTGCCTGGCCGCGCGGTATCGCCGTACTCTAAGCTTCTCGTGACTTTGGCTTGCGACAGTCGCGACTGACGATCTGGGTCGTCAATCGGACTCTGGTGCCGCAAAAATGCGTGGCACCCTCAGGACGCCGCGACGCTCTCGATCCTGTTTCTCTTCGTCAATTTGTCTTCGATGGCGACCAAGCGGGCCATCAAATCTTTGCTGATACCACGCGCATCGAGCACGTCTCGGTGAACCGCTTGCGCGGAGCGCTCCTGCTTGCGCTCTTTGAGCACGCCATCGAGCTTCTTGAAGATGCGGCTCAGCATCTGCTCCAGCTGCTCGACGTCATTCCGAATGAACAAAAATTCGCGTTGGATCTGATCGATGGTGTAACTCTCCGCCATCATCTGCTTGATACGCAGGATTTGACGGATCACGCTCACCGGGTAAACGCCCTGTGAGCCTTGATGCTTGCCCTTGCGCCCAACCCGCACGCTGCGCGGGAGCAGGCCGAGTTGCACGTACTTGCGGAGCGTTGCTTCACTCAGTGACACGTCGTGTGAAGCACACACATCCAAGATTTCCACCGAGGTCAGGCCCGCCGCGTATTTGCGTTCGAGCTGGCTGAGGGTGGGGTCATCGATCACGGGGTTACCAAGTGCGGGCGGGTCCAGGCGGCCCGGTCCCAGCGCGTGCGAATATATTCTACTCAGTGGAGTGCGCGAAGGACTTTATGCGCAAATATTTGGGCATGGAACGCAAGAGCTCCATGGAAGCTGTTTGCGGTCGTAGCTATGACATTTCCTGTCATGTTCAATGGAATGTCCATGGAGCTCATACGTCGTCCATGCGCACATGGAACCACATGCTTTTGGCTGTGAAATGCGGTCCGCGGCGAAAGGCACGGAACACGGCTCCGGGCGCGCTGCATGTCAGGCTTTTGACGAAGCAGACAGCGTCGCGCTACGCGCGCGAGTTGGCGCAGTTTGCCTCGCAGCACTTCAATAACCGGCCGGGCCTCCGCACACCTGCGCCAAGTTTTGCGCGCTCGTGAGCGCCTCTGCTGCTCGCTGAAGCTCGCGGCCTTCTGAGCTGCGACGCATTTGTGGTAGCCTGCCGCTCGGGATGGCCGGCCCGGTACACCGCGACGTCACCGCAAGCGGCGTTCGCTTGCGGGTGGCCGAAGCAGGCGTGGGTTCGCCCGTGATCTTGATTCACGGCTTGTTCGTGGATCACACGAGCTGGGATCTGGTGATGCCCGAGCTGGCCGAAACCTTTCGCGTCATCGCACCCGATCTGCCCGGCTTCGGGGCCAGCGAGAAGCCGCCGCCGAGTCGTTTCCCCTATGGCATCGACGCCTTCGCCGAAGCGATCGCCGATCTGTACGCGGGGCTGGAGCTCGGACCGGCCGCGGTCGTGGGCCACGCGCTGGGCGGCGCCGTCGCGTTGACGCTCGCCGCACGTCATCCGGAGTTGGTCTCGAAGCTCGTGCTGATCGACGCCCTTTGCTACGAGAGCGGGACCGGGCGCTACGGAGAGCTTGCGCTCTTGCCCTTCGTGGGCGGCCTGATGTTGAAACAGCTCTGGGGTCGTGGCCTATTCCGACGTCACTTTCAGGAGACGGTGTTCGGCCCGACCTCGAGCGCGGGAAGCTCGCGCATCGACCGTTACTACGACGCATTCAACGCGCCGGCGGCCCGCAGCAGCGCCTTGGCGACACTGCGGGCAACCGTCGATACACGCGGCGTCGTCGCGCAGACCACGCGCATTCACGCGCCCACCTTGGTCGTCTGGGGCCGCCACGATCGCGTCTGGCCTGCCAGCTTCGGGCAACGCCTATCGCGAGAGATCCGCGGCTCAGGCTTCGAACTACTCGATGCCGGACATTCACCGCACGAAGAGCGTCCAGGCGAAATCGTGCGCCTGGTGCAGCGCTTCCTGAACGACGGGCGACGCAGTCGGTTCTGACACGACTCGAGCGCGGCTTGGCGCGCTCAGCTCATGAATTTGGCCAGCCTGGCGGGCTCCGCCTAACTTGCGCGCATGCACTCCGCGAATGCCCTGTTGCTGCTGTCGATAGCTCTGGTGGGCTGTGCGGGCACTAGCGCTCAACAGCCCGCGGCTCGGGCGAGCGCGGGCGCCTTGGCACAGCCGACCAACCGCACGCCATCGCGCCTCGGTCCGCCGAGTCCGCGCGGGATGGGCCTGCGGCGCGTCGACCGACCGACCGCTGCCGAACCGCCGCTGGCCCTGTACTGATTCTCAGAGCGGAAAAGCGGCGGTGGGCGGCTTGGTCGGTGCGGGACGAGTTTCGACAGCCGGCGCAGCAGGTACTGCAGCTGGAGGCGGGCCGGATGCAGGTTTTGCGGGCTTGGTCTTGGCTTCCGCCTCGAGCCGCGGCGCGGGAGCAGCGGGAGCAGCGGGAGCAGCGGGACGGGCGGCGGGCGGCGGCGGCGCGGGCGCAGGAGGGACTGGCCTCGGCGTAGGCTCGACTTTCCGCGCCGGTTCGGCCGGCTCGGTTCTGGGCGCGGGCGGCGCGGGGATCAGGGCGGTGACGGCCGGCTCCAGCGGGCGCACGACTTCGTTGCTGATTTGGGGAGCAGCAGGTGGAACGAACTCGGCCGCGGATTCATCGGCGCGATGCGAGCGCCAGAGCGCGACGCACGCGATGGCCAAGCCAACGCCCACCAAGCCAGACACGACCTTGATGTTGCGCTCTCGACGCGCCTCCTGTTCGGGCGTGCGCTGCATGACGCGGCGGCTCTCACCGGACAGGTCGTCGAAATCATGCTCGTTGTGATCCTCGAGCGCGCCGGGCAGAGCAGAAATTGGGCCGCCTGCGTAGCTACCCGCTTCGCCTGCGGAGAAAAACTCGTCGTGCACGTCCTCGGCTGAGCCGCTCTCGTCGCTCTCGGCAATCACGAGCGCGGCTCTGGCTGCGGGCGCCGACGCAACCTTGGATTCGAGCTTGGATTCGGGCTTGGATTCGGGTTTTGCGTCGAGCTTGGCGTCGCCCTTCACCTCGACTGCGACTGGCGCGGGCAGCTCGGCCGGCGGCAGTGGCACCGGCGCCAGTGTTTGCGCAGCGGGCGGCGGTTCCGCGCTCTCTTTCGGAGAGCTAATGAGCGCGGTGGACGTCAGATCAGCAATGGGTTCGGCGCGGCGAGCCAGCGCAGGCTCGAGTTCG
>DATEPG010000253.1:0-3338 GCA_035273265.1 Polyangiaceae bacterium | reverse complement strand
GAGAATGGCGGCTTGCTCGCCGTGGCGCAGTTGGAATCCCCCGGCGAGTACCTTTGACAGGAGCCAGCATCGGTGATCCCGCCGCTTCCAGCGGCTCCAGCGGCTCCAGCAGTCGTGGCACCGCTCGCGCCGCCTGATCCGCCTTTGCCGGCGTGGCCACCGACGCCAAAATTCGCACCGCCGCAGATCAAGCAGTTCTCGTAAATACCGCCAGTGCCCTGGTAGTGCGCACCGCCCGCGCCGCTCGTGCCCGCGCTCGAACGACCCCCCTGAGCCGCCCCCGCGGAGCCACCGCCCGCGCTTGTTCCGGCGCTCGTGGCGGGCGTGCCCACGGGGTCCGAAGCGCAACCACCGGCAGCCGAGAGCGCCACCAATGAAAGCACGGTTCCGAGAGCGATTGATGACGCGGACCCTATCCTCATGCCAACCGGTCAGCACAATCCGTGCCGTCAGAACCCCTGAGGATCGTCGCGCATGCAGGGCGGGTAATCAGCGCCTTTTAACGGTTCCGTGGCGCGAGACGGACTCGAGACGGACTTATCGAGGACTTCCGGCCATGGACCGTTGGTCGGCAATGGCACAGCTCAGTGGCACACATATGGCCGGGTCCCTAAGGCGTACACGCTCCAGCGCCGTTGTTGCCGCTGATCACGATGTCGGTGAGGGCGCTACCAATCTGACGACCAAGCCGCTCTGCTTCGCACTCGGCAAGGCGTGGATTGTCGCGAATGCTCAGGGAGCCCAGAGCGGTCAAGCTTTCGAGGCCCTCGAGTGAGGCGAGTTGCGGATTGTTCAACACACTGAGCTCGCGCAGCGTCACGAGCGAGCTCAGCCCTTTGAGGTTCGACAGCTGGTCGTTCGAATCCACGTACAGGCGGCCCGCGGTCATGAGGCCGTCCAGACCAGTGAGCGACGTGAGGCCAGGGTTATTCGTGACGTAGAGTTCATGTTCAACGGAGATCAGTGCGCTTAGGGCCTCGAGCGTCGTCAGCGCGGTGTTGCCGTCCAGCAGGATGGAACCAGCCGTCTGGAGTTGCTGTAGACCGTCGAGCGACAGCAGACGGGGGTTGCCCATGATGCGCAAACTGCTCACCGTTTTGAGCTTGAGCCAGCCCAAATCAGTGAGGCCCGTCTTGGAGATCTCCACGTACTTGGCGGCTTCGATGCCGCTGTCCACAACGAATTGCTCGAGTGCCTCCGAATACCACAAACTGAGGGTTTCGACGCTGGCGAGCTTGGGGAAACGGAGTGCGCGCAGCTTCGAGTTGCTGCTGATCTGTATCGAGGTCGCGCGCGTCAACTCGCCGAAGCTGACTTCGGTGAGATTCGGGCTACCTGTCACGCTGATGCTTTCGACCGAGGGCAAACCGTTCAACTCTACACGCACCAGTGCAGAGTTAGGGCCGCAGGGCTTTGCGCCTTCACCATCGTTGCAAGCGCCCACGGTGAGGTTCTGAAGGTGCGTCACGTTTCCGAGGCCCGAGACGCTCTCCAAAGCAGGATTTCCGACGCACATGGCCTGCGGCTTGTCACAGAACGTCCCCAGGACGAGCGCCTTGCCGATTGTCGTCAGTCCCTCCAGGCCCGCTAGATCCTTGAGTACCTTGGCCTCGTAGACCTTCAAGCTACCGGTCACTTCGCGGAGGCAACCCAGGGGTCCAAGGTCCGCCACATCGTCCGTGATATGGAGCGATCCATCAACTTGAGTCACTCCGCCGAGCAGGTCCACATCGCTCTGATTCTTCAGGTAGATATCGCCCGAGCGTGACGAACCTGTCTGGCATTGGACGGCCACCGTCCCGTTGCCGCCCGCTCCTCCTAGCGTGTTCGCGTCACCCCCTCTTGCCGATCCTCCGCTTCCACCTGAAATGAGCGGTGCCCCACCGTCACTCGAGCTGGCTCCTCCGTAACCGTCGTCGCCAGGAAGCTCGCTCGTCCTGCCGCAGTTGACGACCGCGACTGACGCGACGATCCCCCAGAACACTTTCATGTAATCAAGCATAGCCGCACTCCGTAGGCGCCGCCAAGCCCAAGCAGCGTAGCCGAATCGATCGCGGCGGGCCCCTAGCCCCCAGGAATGCCCGGAGCGCGAGACGCCTTCCAACGAGCGAGCTCTTCGGTGTGAATCAGTGGCAGCGGACGTAGCGAAAGGCCCACCAGCGCCGCAAAGGCGAGCAGAGCCAGCGAGAGCCTCGCCATCCGACGCGCCGGCGGCGCCACGAGCGCCCAGGTGAACAGCAGGCCAAAGGCGAGGCCTCCGGCGTGCGCGTAGTTGTCGAAGCCGGCAAAGGCGCCAAGCACGAACCACGCCCCGACCCAGCTCAGCTGACGTCGAATTGCGGGGGTGTCCCACAGCGCGCGGAAACTCCCGAGATGCGCGCGCATCGTCGCCACCTGCCAACCGATCAGACCGAACAGCGCGCCCGACGCGCCCGCGCTGACCGCGTTGTGACCGATCACGCTGGCTGCGGAGCCTGCGATTCCGGTCATCAAGTAAAGCGCTACGAATCGTTTAGAGCCGATCGTCCTTTCGACCTGCGTCGAGATGAGGAAGCCGTAGTACCCGTTCCACAGCAAGTGGATGACGCCGATGTGCAGGAAGTTCGCCGTGAGCAAGCGCCAGTACTCTCCTTGCCATACCAGCCCTCGCCAGCTGGCGCCGAATCTGAGTAGAGTCTCCGATTGGCTCGTGCTGCCGCTGCGCTCGGCCAGTGCGAACACGACCCCATTGAGCGCGATGATCAGCGTTGCCACCGGCGCAGAACGCAAGCTCTCGAGCAGGCTTGGTTTCGATGGCGGTGTGGACGAAGGGTCCGGCGCCGGCTGCTGCGGATCGCTCGGCAGCTTCGGGCTCGCGGGGACATCGATGTTTAGCAAGCCGCGACGATACCTTCGCACGGCTCCTTTGATAAGCCTGAAGCGAAGCCTTCCGGGCAATGGGCGGAAGAACGACCAGGGTTGTCAGAGCGGCGGGCAGTTCGCGGGCGCGGGTGGTCGCGACAAGGTTGCTGGTGGCGGGGCGCTTGGCACCACTGTCTGCCAGGCCGACGAGTCATCGCTGCCTCTCCGGCCGTGGATGGCGCTTGAAATGAAGCGTCACCAAAAGTCCGACCAGGGCCGACACCACCATCGCGCTGTTCGTGACCGTAAACACCCAGTTCTTGAGCAGCACGCTGTAAAAGGTGAACCCAAGCGACGCAGCTGTTTGGCCAGTGAACAGCCACGGCGAGACGCCCTTGCTCGAGCCTTTCCGCCACTGCTGGGCGATTTGCGCGACGATCGTAGCAAGGAGCGTGATCGAGCTACACCATCCTAGGACTTCGGGCATTGCTCGGTCC
>DATEPG010000252.1:0-4667 GCA_035273265.1 Polyangiaceae bacterium | reverse complement strand
CGCGCGACCTCCACACCCTGCGATGCTGCCCCGAGCTCCAGCGACTGGCTCTGCCCAGCGGTCGGCGGCGAAGAGGCCGTCACGGCCGCACGCGGCTAATCCCGTGCGGCGCTCGCAGGCACCGAGCGCGACGGCTCAACGAATGGAGCAGCCGCCGGTCACAGGGCCCAAGAAACCATCCGCGAAAAAGTACGCGGTGTCCTCCGTGTCCTTCGACCGGCCCTCGTCCACGAAGAAAAAGCCGTCGCCAAACGCCGCACTCGCGCGGACCTCAGTATCGTTGGACGACATCCGGCAGGCTGTCCAGCGCGGTCCCAAGGCGCGCATCCACGGAACGAATTACGAGCTCGAGTTCGGCGTCGAGCTCAAGCTGAAGTATCTCGATACAGATGCGGGTCACATCAAGGGCGTCGGAGTCAATGGCGTGGTCAGGGTCGAGACGATCAAGTCCTATTACGAGGAGTGTGGGCTGGCGAAGCTCCTTGCAGCCGCCTTCTACCTCTACTGGCAGCACGAGGGCATGACCAAGGTCGGCCTCGGAACCAACGACACCAGTCGAGGATTCTGGGGACACCTCGGTGTCGGCGGCAGCCCCAGCAGCATCGACGCTGCACTCGAGAAGCTCGGGAGCATAGCCGTTACGAGCGATCTTTCCCGCGCCGAGCCGGCACCCGAGCAGGACTACACGAAAACAGCCGTGCTCTGAGCAGAGCCGCGCCGCGCGGCGTTCGAAGTTTCCGCAGCCGCTCGCGCACTGACACGCACCGACGCGCACACGCGGACTCTGACGCGATCGCGCGCATGAGAGCGCGTAATCGCATGCTGAGGTATAGTTGTGATTTGCGCTTAGTGAAGCGCTTGCCGACTGCGGGCACATTCGAGGAAAGAGGATTGATGACTAGATCGCACGCGCACCGTTCCCTCTGGCCACTGACGGTGCTCGCGACCTTGGGAGCAACCCTGGCCGTGCAAGGTTGTTCGGGTCGAGTCCAGGGTGATCCTGATTGTGGCAATAACTCAAGCTGCGGCGGCAGTGGCGGAGCAGCGGGTAGCAAGGGCGAAGCCGGCGGAGTCGCTGCCGCGGGCAAAGCTGGGGCGGACAGTGTCACGCCCAACGCCTGCCAGAACAACCTGAAAGACAGCGACGAATCGGACGTCGATTGCGGTGGAACCAGCCAATGTGACCGCTGCACCGCGAATGGCCGCTGTAAGAGCAACGCGGATTGCGAAACCGAATTCTGTCAAGACAAAGTGTGCAAGGAACCAACGTGCGTCGACGGGGTCAAAAATCAAGACGAGACGGGCGTCGACTGCGGCGGCGGCTGTTCGTCCTGTGACCAAGGCGCCGTTTGTTCGACCAATGACGACTGCGCGGGTCACTACTGCGTGAAGGGGGTTTGTGGCGATCACTGTCGCAGCGGAGTTCGAGAGTCGGATGAGACGGACAAGGATTGCGGCGGCGCGACGTGCGGCGCTTGTGCTGACGGCGGGCGTTGCGTAGGCGCTGCCGATTGCCTGAGCCGCGTGTGCAGCAAGAACATTTGTCAGACCGCGACCTGTAGCGACAAGATCACCAACCAAGACGAAAGCGACATCGACTGCGGCGGCATTTGTAGCGCCAGCAAGCCCTGTGCGATCGGTGCGCGCTGCAACACCCCGGCTGACTGCGCGAGCTGGCTGTGCTCGGCGGCCGGCAAATGCTTGGCAGACGTCGTGATTCCGCCTGCAGACGTGATCGACGACTTCGAGGACGGTGATCTGCTTCTGCCGGTGAACCCCGCGCTGGGAGGGCGCGTGGGAAACTGGTACGCTTACGGTGATGGGACCGGGGTCAGCAGCTTTGACGTATCCGCGATCAAGCGCGGAGCAAGCAGCGTCAACGGGCTATACACGAAAGGCAAGGGTTTCATGTCCTGGGGCTCCGGCGTGGGCGTCGACCTGAGTCACTCAGCTGACAGCAAGGCCACGTACGACGCTTCTGCCTACACGGGCATCACATTCTGGGCCCGTGCCGAAAGCGCGACGAAGATGACGGTCGCCCTGCCCGATGTCGACACGGACCCCGCCGGGAAGTTGTGCGCCACCTGTGACCATCACTACAACAAACTCGTGGAGATCGGCACGGAGTGGCAGCGTTACACGGTCGCCTTTTCCGAGCTCATACTCGAAGCGGGCACCGTTCCGATGCCAGCCGCTTTCAAGCCCAGCGGCCTTGTCTCGGTACGAATCGTATTTGCGCCGAATCAGAGCTACGAAATCTATCTCGATGATCTCGCCTTCGTGATGAATTAGCGACTCGGACGGCAGGCTTCGTTCTGTCCAATCGAGGAGAACCGGAGCGCCCCGCAAGCTGGCGCTCCGATCTCCGCCCTGTGGCTCGTTCTGCTCAGCCGATGATGTAGGCGAACGACGAATAGGTAATCGTGTAGTAAGCGTCGACCCGCACGCCGGCTGCGCTAAAGCAGGCGACGTTTGCGAAGGCGTCGATTCCGCTCGTGTACCAGCCCGTGACCTTGCAGGTGTCCGAGCCGTACCCATAGCCGGTGACCTTCACGTTGGAGGGCGAAGCGGCCATGGTTGCTAGCCCCGGGAACTTCACGTTGTAGGAGCCCACGCTGTAGCGGGTGATGGTGCCCGGCGCTTGCGTCGGACCGAATGGATAGCCAGCGCCATCGGTACAACACGACACCTTCCCGATCTGATAGGGACCACTCAGCGTGTAGCTGGCCGCAGTCGGGGCGTAGGCCCAGGCATAGCTGAACGACCAGATGTTGTTCGGCGAGCTCGACCTGAAGTCCAAGGGCGGCGGTGTCTGCGTGCCGAAGATCAGATCGAACTGCGACTCGGCAGCCAGGCCAGTCGAACCGTTGAAGCACACGACCGTGACGCTGGTTCCGCCCCAGCTCCCCACCTTGCAGTATGAATTGCTGCCGCCATAGGCGGTGACCTCTACCGTACCCCCGCCGAGATTCTGACCGGCGAGGTTGACCGTGTAGACCCCGCTGCCAGGAGTGTGGCTGATGGTGATCGCGCCGCCAGTCGAGTTCCAGGAGTACGTGGCTGAGGGCGTATAATATGAGCTCGATGGATCGTTCGCCCAGACGTAGCTGCCCTCGATGCCCGGGTGATCGTTGCGACGCACGTAGTTGGCGGTAAACAGCGTATTTACCGGAGCTCCAGTCGCCGTATAACAATTGATGAAGGCCTGCAGGGTGCTACCCGAAGAAGTCCAATAGTAAACTTTACAGCGCTCACTGCCGCCCCCGTACGCCGTAACCTGTACATCGCCGCCGATCACACTCCCCAGCCCGGGAAAATCGACGCGGTACTGACCGGTAGTCAAGTTCGTGATGAAATTCGTCCCACCCGTCGAGTTGTACGAATAACTCGAAGACGCGGCGAACGCCCCCGTCGGGCTGCTCGACCAAACGAACGCTGCGCCGCTGCCAGGCGCGAGCGCTTGCTGCGCCTTTGCTAGCGGTTCGCTACCGGGCGCGGCCTCGGCTCCGCAACCGACGAGCCCGAGAACCAATGCGCCGAGTGAAAGCTGCAATGACCAAGTAATTCTGGATTGGAGCATGACGACCCTCTCGAATGTGAATGCACCGCACGACTCGGTTTGAGCACCGAGCGCGGCAGTTTTAAAGGAAGACGGTGGACTGGCTCAACCCGTCAAAATGTTGGGGGTGTATTGCAACCAAGCGAATCGAGCGCGCGCGGAGTGAGCGGCCTCGGAACTTCACCCAGCGATCTGCGGGCATCAGCGGCTCATGCTTTCGGAATGTGACAGCACTGCACCTCGCGAGAACCGACAGGCGACGGCTGCAACAGGGAGCGTGTGTGACTCGACACGATCCCGGCGAGATTCGCCACGAAGCGAGCGCCAAGAATCACTTGGTTCAGCGAGCGCTCGAGGTCGAGCTGCTGGACCATCATCCATTGACACTAGCTTCCGCTGTTCGCGTCGGCTAGCTATCGGCTCTCGCGGGACGTGCGGAGTGGACTTGGTGCGCCGAGTGAGTTTGGTGCGCCAAGCTGACTCGACGCATGCGCAACGCCCCGACGAGAGAGCAGATGTCAGTCAATCATTCGCAACACGAATTGCCTTCGGCTCCCGACTTGTTGCCTGTGTTTTGCGACAATCACCGGCTCAGTCAGCGCGAGCGCGAGGTACTCGACCTGCTGATCGCGGGGCGAGCACCGAAAGAGATCGCCGGTGAGCTTTGCATCGCGGCCTCCACCGTTCGCTTCCACGCGGTGGGGCTGTACAAGAAGTGCGCTGTGCGCGGCCAGCGCGAGATGCTCGCCCTCGTGGCGCGAGTGCTTCGCGCGGGAATCGCGTATTAGTGCACGACCGTCGGCGAGCGAGGGCTGCGCGTCACTTTCGGCGGCCGCTGACTTCTGCGTGCGACGCCACATAGTCATTTGCCCCAAAGGCGCTGCTCGTCAGCCCGAGGCGCGCGAAAAACCGCTAATAATCGCGGATGGCTCCAGCAGCGATTAGTCGCGAACTGCTCGGCACGTACGAGGGTCTGCACATCTCGGGCATCTGCAACGCGGTGCGGTTCGTGGATGATGCGCAAAACCACTGCGCCCATTTCGTCAACCATGTACTCGGCATCGATGCGCGCTTGACATGCGGGCAACTGCTGGGACGCCCCGGCGCC
>DATEPG010000251.1:0-4344 GCA_035273265.1 Polyangiaceae bacterium | reverse complement strand
CCTTCGACACCCGGCCGTTCTCGGCGCGAGCCACATAACGCGCCACCTCACCGCCACCGGTGGAATGGCCGATGTGAACGGCACCCTTCAGCTCGAGCGCCGCCGCGAGCTCGATCACGTCTGCAGCATAGGTGTCCATCTCGTTGCCCGTGGCCGTCTGGCTGGAGCGACCGTGGCCGCGACGATCATGAGCGATCACGCGATAGCCACGCTCGAGGAAGAACAGCATTTGATTGTCCCAGTCGTCCGCGCTGAGCGGCCAACCGTGATGGAAGACGATGGCTTGGGCGCTCGGTGCACCCCAGTCCTTGTAGAAGATCTCCGTGCCGTCCTTGGTCTTGAGCAGTCCCATGGCTGTAATTCCTTCCTTCGTTGCAAATGAAGCGGGTTCCGCTGCCGCGTCCCCGGTAGTCGGGCAAAAGAGGCAAAGACGCAACCGGTAGCCGCAACTGTCACGAAGTTTTTGCACTCACCGCCGCCCGGCGAAACTCGACGGACACATCGGCCGCCAGCGGCTTCAGGGGGTTCGTCGTTTGGCCGCGCAAGTATTGCGTCGCGCGCTCGCGCTTTTTCGGCGCGCCAGCCGCCCGACCGTGAGGCATGGTTCTTGAAAGAGCTGGGGCATGAGCAAGTCCCATCGGAGCCACGGACATCGAATCGTGGATTGGCGTGATCCTCGCCTGGAGCGCCTGATCGCTTCGGCGCTCGACGGCGCTGAGATTCTGAAGATCACCGCGCTCAAGTCGGACACGACCGAAGCGACGGTGACGGCAAAGGACACCGGCTACGGCGCTCCCCTGCGTATCGATGTCCGCCATGAAGGCGCACTCAAGTCGGTGGTGCTGCACAGCGCGACGCCCAATCCCTTTGGCCACGAGTACCGTGCGAACCGTGCTGAGGAAATGCTGATCGCGGCAGACACGTTTGGGCTCGTGCCCCGTCACACTCGGGTCTTCGACGTCGGGGCGTTTCGCGATGACGATTTCGTATCGCTGCGCGGGACCGGCGAGTTCTACTTGCTCACGGAGTACGCCGAAGGGCGCCCCTATGCCCACGACCTGCGAAAGATCGCCGAGCTTGGCGCTTTGCGCCCGGAGGATCTCCAGCGCGTGGACGCCTTGGTTCACTACTTGGTCAGCACCCATTCGATCAAGTTGCCCGACGCCAGTCTCTACACGCGCTCGATCCGAGATTTGGTCGGCAGCGGCGAGGGGATCTTTGGCATCGTCGATGGCTACCCGCCGCACGCCGACGGCACGTCGCGCGAGCAGCTCGATCTGATTGAAAGTTTGTGTCTCAGTTGGCGCTCACGGCTCAAGCACCGTTATCCGCGGCTGGTGCGTATTCATGGCGACTTTCACCCGTTCAACGTGCTGTTCGACGAGCGCTCCGAGCTACGCCTCCTGGACGCTAGCCGTGGCTGTGCTGGCGACGCCGCGGACGACGTGACCGCGATGGCGGTGAACTTCTTGTTCTTCGCGCTCGACAGGCCGGCGAGCTGGCAAGCCGCCTTCCAACCCTTATGGCGCCGGTTTTGGGCGGAGTACCTCCAGCACTCGCGAGATGGCGCGCTATTGGAGGTGGTCGCGCCGTTTCTGGCTTGGCGTTGTCTGGTCCTCGCCAATCCGGTTTGGTACCCGCACGTGCCCCGGACTGCCCGAATGAAGCTGCTGAACTTCGTCACCCGTGCCCTGCGAGCAAAGACGTTCGATCCGGAATCGGCCAGCGAAATCTTCGCCACGACGAGCTGAGTCCAGGTCGCATCCCGCTCGAATCCGAGCAACCGAGCACAAAACAGCGCCGCGGAGGCCGACTCGAGGCCCCCGTGGCACGCGCGATGCATCCACATGGGGTCATGCGATACGTCATATTGGTAGGCACCGACTATTCCGAGGCGTCCGATCTCGCGCTGGATCGAGCGCTCGAACTCGCCATGAAGACGGAAGGAGCGCAGGTTCACGTAGTCAACGTACAGTTGCCAGACCTCGCCGCCATGCGGGGGCTTGCGGTCGATCCGCCAACGGCAGGGCTGCAGCACAATGCCACCGATCTCGTGGCCTATGTTTCACGACGCAGGGCGGCATTCCAAGAGCAACACGGCGTTGCGCCAACCGACCAGGTGTTCAGCCACGTGCGAGTGGCAGACCCTGGACCCGAGATTGCACAGCTAGCCGCAGACCTGGAGGCGGATTTGGTCGTCGTCGGAACGCACGATCGCCACGGTATCGAGCGATTCCTGCTCAGCTCAGTGGCCCAAGTCGTCAGCCGACTCGCGCCATGCCCGGTGCTGATCATGAGACCGAAGGCGATCCCGGTCCCACTCCCGGCCATCGAACCGCCCTGCCCTCGTTGCGTCGAAGCCCGCGTTGCAAGCCAAGGCGCAGAGTTCTGGTGCGAGCAGCATCGCCAACGCCACGGTCAACGCCACACGTACCACCAGGGCGACCGGGTCGGAAGCGAAACGAACTTTCCCTTGGTCTTCGGCGCCTCACGCTGATCAGATGGCCGAGCGCGCAACTTCTTCGCCGTAAGCTGCAAGGCCTGCGCGCCGCGGCGCTGCGCTCTAAGCGAAATTTCGCGCCTTTTTCAAAAGGTCGTAGGCCGCATTGATCTCCCGCGAGCGAGCTTCCGCGACCGCTCGCATACTCTCCGGGAGTCCTTTGGAAGCGACTTTGTCCGGGTGGTTTTCGCTCATCATCTTGCGGTACGCGGCCTTGATCTCGCTCTCGCTCGCGTCCGCCGTCAGCCCCAGCACGGTATAGGCATCCGTCAGCCGCTGCTGGGGCGAAACCCCATCGGATGCCGAGCCAGATCGGGTCGCGCCGCGCAGCAACGCTTCGAGTTGGGCCAGATCGCGTTCTCCCAAACCTAGCCCGCGAGCCACTCGCAGCAGCATGGCTTGCTCGGCTGGGTGAACCTGCCCGTCGGCCGCAACGGCCATCACTTGCAGCTGCAAGAACAGCTGAAACAAGATGCTCCCGCTGGGGGCAACCCGGGCGAACACGGTGACCGCAGCGTCGAGGTCGAACTCGGCTGCTTTACCGCGATTGAAGGCGCCTTTGGCCGTCTCTATCTGTTCGGGGGCCAGGCGTAGCAGCGTAAAAATTTGCCCCACGACCTGAATTTCGTCGCGAGAGACGACCCCGTCGGCCTTGCAGAGCGCACCCATTACGGAAAAGGTCGTCTCGATGAACTGCTGACGCACGCGACGCAGCCGTTCACGCAGCGCGAGGTAACTGAGCACGCCGCCCACCATCCCGCCGACGACAAGGCCGGCGAAGCCGCGAAATAACAGGCCCAAGATGGCGCAGATGACGATAAAAAACATTCGCAGGGAGAGTTAGAGCTTCGAGCCCTCGCTGGCTACGACTTTTGGCACTTTCGTCATGGGTGAAGCCGGGTAGAGTCCCTCCCCAAAGGATGCGGAAGCCGAATCGCGAACGGTAATCTCATCGAGTTCACGGTGGCACCGAAAACCTCGCTCCGAGGGCGGGTCATCGGCTGCCCGCTGCCGCAAGGAAAATAAATCGCATGCTGTCGCAACTCAGGATCATGTCGCCGCTGTCTGGCCAAATCTGGCCGCTCGAACGCATCCCCGACCCGGTCTTCGCGCAGAAAATGGTGGGGGACGGTCTGTCCATCGATCCCACGGATGCAGTGCTCATGGCGGCCTGTGACGGAGAGGTGATCGCGCTACATGGCGCGAGCCACGCGGTCACGTTGCGTACGCCAGAGGGGGTGGAGCTCCTGATGCATGTCGGCATCGATACCGTGGGGCTGAAGGGTGAGGGCTTCAAACCGCTGGTAAAGATCGGCGATCGGGTGAAGGTCGGCCAACCGCTGATCGAGTTCGACCTCGACTTGGTCGCCACCCGCGCGAAGAGCCTTCTCACCCAAATCGTGATCGTCAACAGCGAGCGCGTGAAATGGCTGGAGCGCGCGAGCGGGCAAGTCACGGTGGGTAAGGACGTGTTGTTCACCGTCACGGTCGACGGAGCGGCCGCCGCTGCACCCACGAGCGGTGCGACCACCATTACCTCTGAAGCGATCCTGATCCCGAATCCCACCGGCTTGCATGCCCGACCTTCGGCCGTGCTCGCGAACCTGGCAAAAGCCTTTCAGTCTTCGATCAAAATCCAGCTTGGTGAGCGACAGGCCAACGCGCGCAGCGTGACCGCGATCATGGGGCTGGACGTCGCGCAGGGCGACAAGGTGCTGGTGCTGGCGAGCGGACCCGACGCCAAGGCCGCCGTAGAAAAACTGGCCGCGGCGTTAGCTACCGGCTCGGGCGATGAAGGTTGCAACCCCGCCCCCGCCTCCCCCGCCCCGCTCGCTTCCGCGCCG
>DATEPG010000250.1:0-2372 GCA_035273265.1 Polyangiaceae bacterium | reverse complement strand
GCCGAGCGAGACTTCGATCGCGGCGAGCGACAGATCGAGGTCGAAGCGGCCGTGCGCGGTGTGCACGAACGTCAGCCGATCGGCGGCCTCGAACGCCCAGATCTCGCTCGGCTCGAGGAAGACCAGGTTCTTCTTGCGGCGGGCGACGATGCGCGAGGGCGACGCCGCGGCGGGCAGCGCCGGCTTGCGCTCGTGCAGCCGCATCAGGCATTGCAGCACCCGCTCCTCGGAGAACGGCTTGAGCAAATAGTCGACCACGCCGAGCTCGAAGGCTTCGAGCGCGTGCTGCTCGAAAGCCGTTGCCAGCACAAGCATCAAGCTCGGACGCATGCCCATCCACGTGCGAGCGAGCGCGAGCCCGGCGCGATCGTTGCCGGTGAGCTGCACGTCGATGAAGGCCACGTCGACCGACAGCCCCGAGCCCTGCGTCAGCACGGCCTGCGCGTCCTCGACGCCGGGCACGGCGCCGACGACTTCGGCCAGCTTCGAGCCCTCGAGCAGCTCGACCAGATAGTTGCGCGCCGGCCACTCGTCCTCGACCACCAGCGTCTTGAGCCGCGTGGTGTCGCTCATTGGGCAACCTCCGAGCTCGAAACCACTGCGATGCTTCGGCCCGCAGTGACTTCTCTTCCGTGCCCCCTCCAGGACAGCCAGCGTCGCTCGTCGCTCGACGACCCCCATGAGACCCGCTGCTTGGAGGGTGCCGGAAGGCCTCGACGGGCTACAGGAAGTAGCGCCAAGGGCAGCCACCCAGAGCGCCGGTCAATGAGCATCCCGCAAGGCCTTCCAGCACGGAGAGACCTACCGCATTCGAAAGGAGGTCGCCTATGGGATGGTTCGCGGGTTTGGATTGGGGCAGTGAACGACACGCCGTATGCGTCGTGGACAGCGGTGGCAGAATCGTCGCGCACTTCGAAGTGGTGCACGATGCTGCTGGTCTGAGGGAGCTGCGCACGAAGCTCGTGCAGTTCGCGCCGCAGCAGGAGCTGCCGATCGCCATCGAGCGACCGAGTGGCCTCATCATCGACGCACTGGTCGAAGCGGGGCACGTCGTCGTTCCGATCCACCCCAACGTCGTGAAGGCCTGTCGTCCGCGCTATCGAGCCGCCGGCGGCAAGAGCGATCTGGGCGATTCGTACCTGCTTGCCGATGTACTGCGCACCGACGGCCATCGATTCCGCCCGCTCGTGCCCCAATCCGATGCAATCAAGGCTCTGCGTGCACTGGTCCGCACGCGCGATGACCTTGTCGCCAAACGCATTGCCATCGCTAATCAGCTTCGTGCGCTGTTGGAGAGCTTTTGGCCGGGTGCAGTCGCCATTTTCGCCGACATCGACTCGCCCATCGCGCTTGCGTTCGTCCAACGTTATCCAACGCCGAAGGCGGCCGCCTCGCTCGGTCCCAAACGCTTGGGTTCGTTCTTGGCGCAGAATAAGTACTGCGGACGCCGTAGTCCGGTCGAGCTGCTCGAGCGCTTGCATGCGGCTCCCGTGGGACTCGCTGGCGTTGCCGAGGCCAATGCCAAGGGCGAACTCGTTCTCATGCTCGCTCGAGTTCTCGAAGTGCTCGTGGGCCAGCTCGCATTGGTGACTGCCCGGATCGAACATGAGGTCGCACAGCTCGCCGATGGCAGAGTCATCATGTCGTTTCCGCGCGCGGGCCGGATCAACGCCGCTCAGATCCTGGCCGAGCTCGGAGACGTGCGCCAACGCTTCCAAACCGAAGACCAGCTCGCTGCAGAAGCCGGTGTCTCGCCCGTAACGCACGAAAGTGGAAAGTCTCGTGGCGTAACCTTTCGCTGGGCCTGCAACCGCCGACTGCGCAGCGCGATCACCTCCTGGGCTGATAACTCCAGGCGCGCTTCGCCTTGGGCCAACGATGTCTATGCTCGTGCTCGAGCGCGCGGTTGCGATCACCCGCACGCCGTTCGCATCCTCGCCCGCGCTTGGATACGAATCCTGTGGCGAGCCTGGGTCAACAAGACCTCCTACCAACCCGCCAACCACCGCGCCGCCAAGCGATTCCTTACCCCGGCTGCGTAGCCCAGGGGTTGACACAGGAAGTCTCATGGTGCTTCGTCCGAGAGCTGCTCGAAGAACGCTGCGAGCTGCGCGCCGATCGCGCTGCTCGGCGGATAGGGCTGCATGCTCAGACACAACCACGGCACCGAGAGTGCGTCCAGTGCCTCTCGCTGCGGCACGTGGTCCCAGGTCAGCGCTTCTTCCTCGACGTAGTAGTAGAAGACCACCGCCTCGGGGCGCGCCGCGCGCACGAACTCGACGAAGCCGTCGATCGGGGTCGGGAAGCGGCGCGGGCTCCAGCTGTGCCGGTGATAGTGCTCGCTGAGCGCGCGCAACGGCGGCTGCGTGGCA
>DATEPG010000249.1:0-47778 GCA_035273265.1 Polyangiaceae bacterium | reverse complement strand
CTCCAGCGCTCGGCTCATGCGCGTGAAGGCTTCGGCGCTGCGCGCGGCCAACACCAAACCCGAGGTTTGTGTGTCGAGCCGATGCACGATGCCCGGCTCGCGCGCACGGTAGCCGACGCTCTGCATTTCGGGATAGCGAGCGAGCAGCGCGCCGCACAGCGTGCCACGTTCGCGAGTGGCGAGCGGTGCGGTGGGCATGCCCGCTGGCTTGTTGACGACTACGAACTCGGCTCGCTCCAAGCGCAACTCGAGGGGCAGCTCTGGCTCGGGCTCGAGCGACTCAGGCTCGTCGAGTTCGATCGTGATCTTGGCGCCCGCGCGGAGCACGCTGGACTTTTTTGCGCGCTGACCATCGATGCGCACCTGCCCGAGAGCGCACAGCTCCGACGCCTTGTGCCGTCCGACTCCGGCGACATGCTGACTGAGAAACTTGTCGAGCCGGTTGCCGCTGTCCGCCTCGCTTGCCAGGAGCTCGATACGCCGTGCGCTCACCACACGCCTTGCAGTCCGAGACTCATGAACGAGCGCGTGCCACGTGTGGGATTCGCAGGCTCCATGCTGAAATACGGCAGTGCGCCCAAGAACTTCTCATTTTTGCTGCTGCTGCCGCGGGTCGAGAGCCAACCGATGCCGCCGCCGATCACGGTGCCCGCGGCGATGCTCGCCAACCACAGCCGGCTTTGTGTCGGACTTTCCTGTTCGTCCACCAAGAGCAGGGGGCTTGCGGCAGCAGCGCCCGTCAGCGCACCCAGGCTGGCGGCCAGATCGATCAGCAACATGCGCGATGAGCTGACCTTCACCTGGGTCGCCAAGGCACCAGCGGTCAATACGCCGATGCCGGCGCCGTAGCCCATGCCGCGTTCAGGAGTAAAATCGGTGCTGCCGCGATAGGCCATTTCCGTCAGGCCGCCGAGCAGGGTACCGGCGGCGCCACCGGAGTGTGCCAACACGGCGCCGCCCTCCGTCATCGGCTTTTGAGTGATTGCGGCGACGCTCAATGAAACGCCGGCGGACGCCGCCACCAGGCCATACACGTACAGGTCCTCGTTAGGGACGTTGTAACTCTTGGCGATCAGTACACCGGAGGCGATCGGCCACCAGGCACCGGCAGACATGAACCAAGCGTCGCCGAGCGTGATGTCCCATTCGTCGGCCACCAGCATCGAGGCACCCAAGCCGATGCCCGTCCCGAGCGCCACGAGCGGGTAGGTCAGCCGCGCGTCGACCGAGCCGCTCGCGCGCTGCAGCGAAAAGCCGACATAGCCGCCCAGCACCGCGGCATTCAGCGCCAATACGGCGCGACCTTGCGAGCGCGGGGCCTCACTGTCGAGCGTTCGCTCCGGCGCGGGACTCTGCGAACCGCGCTCCACAATGGCGTGGGCGCTGTGCACCACGTCGCGCATCATCACGTTGGCGCGGACTTCCAGCGTTTGCAGATCGACCTTCTGCGAACGTTCACGGAGCACATTTTCGCCGGGTGCGACGGCGACGATGCGCAGCCGCACGCCGCCACCCTCCAGGCTCACGCGCGGCGAAATCAGCCACGAATCATGTGCGCGCTCGATCAGTGCGTCGTCTGTAGGCAGCGTGCGAGAGCGATTCGACACGGTCAGGGTCAGCCCCAAATCTTGAACCGCTTCGCTCAGGATGGCATCGAGCTGGCGGGCCAGCTTGGTCAATTGCTCGGCGTTCTCCGGCTGCAGCGCGAGCTCGGGGCTCTCCGGTACTGCCGTCGGCAGCAAGATGGCTTCGTTCGGGGAGGCCAGCGCGACCCCGGTGTGCGCGAAGAGCGCGGTGCCGAATGCAGCTAATACAGCGAGCTTTCGCATGACAAACCCGCAAGCTAGCTTAGAACATCACCGTGGCGTTGATCCATGCGTCGATGGCATGGGATTCATCCACTTTGAAGCGATGTCCGGGATCGTCGATGACACGTCGAAAG
Organism: Polyangiaceae bacterium; assembly: GCA_035273265.1. Classification (GTDB taxonomy): domain Bacteria; phylum Myxococcota_A; class Polyangia; order Polyangiales; family Polyangiaceae; genus PMG-095. The sequence goes on along the minus strand of DATEPG010000249.1, from coordinate 45,836 downwards.
TTCGGATTCGGCGTCCCTGAGGCGGTGCTCGCCGAGCTCGCCGGCGCGCCCCCGCCGCGACATGGGCCAGCCTTGGCGCCATCGCCCCCGGAGCTAGGGCTGCACGCCTGATCGACGGTGATGAAGTGAGATTGCACGAGCGTGTAGCCGCTGCCCACGTGGAACTTGATGTATTCGCCCGCTTGCCAGGTAAATGCGGCGCTCAAGCGATAAGTGCCGTGCGCCTGCACGCCGGTGATACCGGTGAAGTACACCTTTTCCGAGCGCGGATTGATCACCGAGGGCGCTTGGTCGCAGGGCGTGCTCGCCGTGCAGTTCGGGTTCTGCTGATATTCCGCGTAGTTCGGCACGCGCAGCGAGGGCGCGTCGCTCGAGCCGAGAGCGTCGAACAGCTCTGAATAGTCGCGACCCTCGGAGACGTACGTGCCCGTGAAGCGGAAATCCAAGGTGATGCGCTGGAACTGCTCGCGGATTTCCCACGGGATCACGTTCACGCCGAACAACAGGGTGCCGCGCAGCGGGGGATGATTGGCGAGCACCCCCTTCAAATTCGTGGAGCCGTAGTCCGTGGATTTGTTCTGAAACTCGACCAACGCGCGGAAGCCGGCGTACGGCTCGATATACTTCAGCCGGCGCGACAGGTAAGTGTGCGCTTCGATCGCCGTCGTGCCGCGGCTGACCCCGGGCGAGCGCGAGCCACTAAAATTTCCTTCTAAAGGGCCAGCATCGGCGTTCGGGTATTCGCCGGATTTGCCGTTGCGGTTGAGGTCCGAGGGGTACGCGCATTGCACCTGTCCGGACGCCTGATTCAGCCCATTGCCGTTTGGGTTGCAGGCATGCATCGGCTCTGAAACATTGAAACGGCCTTCGACCCCGATCACCCAAGTCGGCCGGGCGCTGTTGCGCATTTGATTCATGAGGCCGGCATCGATGCCCAACGCCAGGTACTCGATGCCGCTGCGCGTGGGTGACTTGAAGGGCAAGCTGAAGAGCTGCTCCCCCGGCGCGCCGGCCAGCGTCACCGATTGTTGGTTCTCGCTGCCGGCGATACCTTTTAATTCACGGTCGTCCGAGAGGATGATCGGCACGCGCACCACCAGCGCCAGGTCCTTGTACAGACCGATGTCAGCGCGCGTCAAAAGTCGGCTCGTGACCTGATTGTACTGGGCGACGTTCAGATCGCTCTGCAGGTACCCTCCGCCGCCCAGGCCGGGCTGGTCGATCGTGGTGTCCCTGCGGATCACGGCGGAACTCCAGGTGCTCTCGTAGCCGAGCGACAGATTCAGATCGAAGATGTCGTCGTCATCGTCGAATGCGTCCGCGACTTGAGTGATTTCAGCCGGCTCCTTCAGCACCCGGGGCTCGCTGGCTTTGTGCGGCTCTTCGGCCCGGGCGCGCGTGGCCGTGCACAGTGCGATGCAGCACAGGCCCAGTAGCGGGGCGTCGAGGGCGAAGCGCTTGTGGAGACTCATTCGAGTGCAATGCGGCGTAAAAATACGCCCGGCCGGGACGGTAGCACTACTGCTGCGGCCTTTGACAAGGCCCCGTTCGCGATCGCTCGCTAAACGCGACGGCAGAGCTGCTTGGATTGCCCTAGCGGGCGGCGCGCGGCACGATCTGCCAGAGCTCGTCGGCCTGTACCACAAGCGCCGACAGGCTCTGCCGCTTGGCCGGATCGCTCTCGCCATAGGCTGCAGCAGCCGCGATGGCACAGGCCGTCCGCGCCTTCGCCCGTTCGCGCATGTGGGTGGCGGCGCGGACTCCCAGCGACGGCGAGTCACTGCCTCCGGTCCCCTGCCTCCCGAGCACACGCCGAGCGCGGTCTGCCGCTGTTTCCGCAGCGCTCTGGCAGGCGTCCACGAGCGATTGGGTCTTGGGGCGTGTTCCTGGCAAGCTCGCCTCCCTGCCGCTGCGCACTGGGTTCTTGAACGGTGGCTTGCCCCGCTCTTCCGGCTCGAGCCAGGCCTCGCCTTGTTTGACCCGCACGCGCAGGCCTTTGGCGCTGATCGCCAGGTCGAGTGCGGCATCCCCGTAGTGGACCACTCCCTCGGGAGTCGCGATCAAAACCTCCGCTCCCGGTCGCGCGCCGAGGTTGGCGGAGGTCGTGAGTTGGCCATCGGCGAGCAGGATCTGTTCCGAGCCGTCACGGCAGGGCAGCGCGTGGCCAGGGCCAACGAGCTTGAACTCGCGGCTGGTCTGCGTGTGACGAAGGGCTACCGAGGCACCGGGGCCCAGCTCGACCCAGTGCGCGCCGTCCAGCAATGCCGCGGTCGAGAGGGGCGCGCCTTCGACTGTAACCAAACCGGTGACTGCCAGCGCACGGCAAGCAGGCTTGGCTTGTGAAAGGTGCGGAACGGCACTCGGCCCGCTGGCGACGGAGGCGGCTGGCGCGGAGCTGGGCGTGGCCGAAGCGCTGGCAGCGCTGGGCTTGCCAGCAAGATCGTGCTTTTGGCAGGCACAGATGCAGGCCAGACCCAACGCGAACCAGGCACGGCGATTGCCGATGGCGCGCATGCCTCAACCCCCGCGCAGCGAAGGCGGGGGAGGCGGGATGAGCAGCGTTTTCCGATTGTCGTCGTCGTCGTCGGAGAAGATTTCGACGCTGATGTCTTCGAGCGCAAGCTCTTCTTTGACCGCGCCGAGCTCGCGGCTGGTGTCGGCTAGGCGATCGGCGAGCACACCCAAGAATTGCCACAAGAGCTTGACCGCGAGCTGATGCTCCTTGCGCAAGATCTCGAAAAATTCGGTCCGCCGAATCACCATCAGCTCACTATTGCCCGATGAGCGTACGGTGGCAGAGCGCGGCTGGCTGCGCACCAGCGCCATCTCACCGAAGTGATCCCCTGCGTTGAAGGTCGCGAGCTCGGCCCCGTTGCGCACGACGGTGGCGTGCCCCGAAAGCACGATGAAGAGCTCCTCGCCCTTGTCGCCCTCGCTGATGATGATTTCTCCGTTCTGGTAGTCCTGCACGTCCGTGACCTGCAGCACGCGCAGGATCTCGCGGTCGTTGAGCGGGCGAAATAGTGGCATGCGCGCCAAGATGTCGCGCTTGAGCTGCAGCTGTTTGGCGCGCGTTTCGTCGCGCGCGGTCACGTCCCCGACGGTGACGATCACGGACGTGATGTTGTCTTTACCTCCGCGCTCATTGGAGGCATCGACCAGCGATTTGCAGGCCAAGTCCGCGTTCGGGCTGGCCAGCCGTGTGCCGAGCCCCTCCAGATCGTCTTCGAAGTAGCCGCACAGACCGTCCGAGCAGAGCAAGAAGCGATCGCCCGCGGTCAGATCCAAAACCAACGTGTCCGGTTCTACGTGCTCGTATACGCCGACCGCGCGAGTGATGGCGTTCTTTTGCGCGAGCTGCTCGACCTGCTCGCGGGGCATCTTTTTGCGCCGGATGAGCTCGTTGTATACGGTGTGATCTTCGGTCAGCTGTTCGAGCACGCCGTCGCGCAGCAAATAGATACGGCTGTCACCCACGTAGATCATGAATGCCTGCGTGCCGATCACCAGCAGGCAGACCAAGGTAGTGCCCATCCCGCGTTTCTTGCTGTCCTTGACGGCTTCGGCGTGCACGCGCTGGGAAGCGCGATTCACGGCGAACTCCAGCATGTTCAGGATGTCCTTCTTGGTGACCTTGGCGGCTCCCACCGCTTCCGCGGCGTAGTCGGCAATCAGATCGCTCTGCTTCTTGAGCTCGTCGTGCACGGTGCGCACCGCGAGCGCGCTGGCAACCTCACCCGCTGCGTGCCCGCCCATGCCATCGCACACGATGAACAACCCGAGCTTCTTGTCGACCAAGAAGTTGTCTTCGTTCTGATCTCGCACTCTGCCGACGTCGGTCAATGCTGCGAACTGGACCTCGGGTGCGCTCATCACAGGCCAGGATAGTCAAGCCGCTCCCGGTCGGGAAGCGCCCAGGAAAGCGACCGGATATTTCCGACGATTCCGCAATTGTCGTGGCTCGCTCACGAGCTATTCGCGCTGTCCGTTTCGCATAGTGAGCGAGCGCCGGTGCGAGCTACGACTACATGATCGATCAGCGGGACACCGAGCAGCTCGCCAGCGGCGCGGACGGCTCGCGTCATGGCCAGGTCTTCAGCGCTGGGCGTGGGATCGCCGCTCGGGTGATTGTGGACCAGGACGATGGCGCTGGCGCCGTCACGCAGGGCGGGTGAGAACACGTCGCGCGTGAGGAGGGCGCAGCCATGCAGCCCGCCCTGGGCGATGCGGCGCGCGGACTTGAGGCCATACTTGCCGTCGAGTGAGAGCAGCCACACTTCTTCGTGCTCGAGCGAAGCGAAGCGGGGCTGCGCCCATTGCACGACTCGCTCGAAGCAGTCGAGGATATCGCGATCCTCTGCCAGAGCGCGCAACAGCGCGCGCCGACCGAGCTCGAGCGCGGCAGCGATGCGCGTTGCCTTGGCCGGACCAATGCCGCGGCGAGCCAGCGCATGCGGGCCGAGCCGTGCAATGCCCTCGATCCCGCCGCTCCGGTCGAGCAACGTAGCAGCGGACAGGGCGACCGATTCGCCGACGCTGCCGGTGCCCAGCAGTAGGGTCAGTAAATCGACATCGCCCAAGGTTTGGACGCCGAAGGCGAGCGCGTGTTCTCTCAAATCTGCCATGGATGTAGTCAGCTGCTGCACGAACGATGCCGAGAGCACGCGCTCGTCCGAAGCCGAATTTCGAGGGCTGGTGCCTGGCGATCGCCAGGCATCGGCCGGCCGCTGATTACTCCGCGCGAACGACGTCGCTCGGCGCGAGCAGACTCCGCAAATCGTCTAGCGCGGCTTGTGCTGCCTGCGCGCTTTCGGCATCGAAAGTAATTTGGGTGCGATAGCTGGGATCGAACCACTTGGGGTAGGATCCGATTTCCACTTGCGGGTGGCGCGCCACCACTGCGTCGAGCAGTGGCTTCAACAGCGGCTCTTCCAAGCGCAAGAACAAGGCGCGAGTGACGAACGAGGTGGGCCCGCGCAGCCAAGCACGGGCAGTGAGCAGCTTGAGTTTGAATAGGTCGGGGATCCCCGGCAGGATCCAGACGTTGTTCATCACCGGGGTTGGCCACTCGACTTCTGGACTGCCGCACAACGTGGCGCCGAGCGGGACCCGCGCCATGAGCAAGTGCGCTTCCGAAATTCGCTCGCCGTAGACCTTGCGTAACAGATCGCTGAGCGTCGGATCCAAGACGACCTCGACTCCGAAGGCGCGCGCGACTGCCTCTACCGTCACGTCGTCGTGGGTTGGACCGACGCCGCCGCTGGTGAATACGACGTCGAAGTCGGCGCTCAGCCGCCGCACTTCGTCGGCCAAAATGCCGACGTCGTCCGGCAACATCACCACGCGCGACAGCAGAATTCCGAGCGCGCGCAGCGAGCCCGCGAGTGCGTGCACGTTTGCGTCCAGGACTTTCCCGGTGAGCAGCTCGTTGCCGATCACTAGTGCAGCAGCGGTACGAACGACGCGTGGGTTCATGCTCCGCTCACCGAATCAAGGGACGGGGACGTCGATTTCGCGCACGATTGGCTGGCCTTGAGCGTCGATCGCGAGCAGCTCCTCGATCCGCTTCTCAGCCGAATTGAGCCGCGCTTGCGAGGCGCGCGAGAGTCGCACTCCTTCCTCGAACAAGTGCAGCGAATCTTCCAGATCGAGCTCACCGGACTCCAAGCGTTCGACGATCTGGTGTAGGCGTTCGAGGCTGGCCTCGAAGCTCGCGAGGCCCTCGCCCGCTTCCGTGGGTGCGTCCGATCGTGCAGCTTTCGCGCGGCTCATGGTCGATCCTGAGCGTTGTCGGTTCTGGCCGGCGCTGCAAGCCTCAGCTCGAAAGGCCCGCTGGGCAGCGCGGGGAGCAGCAAAACTCCGTCCGGATCGGCAAAGGCCGGTAGCGCAAGGCCGCTCGCCGTCACGACCAACGCGCCTCGCAGGGCAGGCTGGGTCGGCTCCGCCCCTGCGCCTTCGGCCGAGCCGAGCTCGAGCCAGACGCTATCCGGTCCCGGCGGGTCGCCCGCCGGTGTTGCGAAAGCGAGCGCGAGCGTGGCAGCTTGCCGCACCGACGGCGAGCCGTCGAGGTCTCGCGCCAGGCGCAGCGTTCGCTCGCGCGCGGGCTCGCTACGGCTCGCCAAGGCGCGCACGATCGCGAGCCTCACGCCGGCGTCGGTCTCGAAGCGGTAAGCGCGCGCGAGCACGCCGAGCGCGCTGCTCTCACTGCTGTGCCCGAGCCCCAGCGCAACCTGACTGCGCAAGAGGGCGTCCTCACTGGCAAGCAGCGTGCTGAGCCTGGGCCGCAGGCTGCGTGAATCGCGAGCTGCGAGCGCGCGGGCCGCGAGCGGAGCCGCCAGCCCGCGAGCGTCGATTAGCTCGATTAGGACGTCGCTGGGCACGAGTTTGGCGGCCTCGAGCGAGGCCAGGCTGGCCGAAAGCGCCTCGCGCACTTGGCGATTCGGCTCCACCGCTAGCCGTTCGGCGAGCGCGCGCGACAGCTGCGGCAAGAGCGCACAGCGGGCCAAGGCCCGAAGCTCGACGCTGCTTGCTTGCTTCAGCAACGCTGGCACGTCTGAGCTCGAAAATAGCGCACTCGCTTGCACGAATGACGCGCGATCGCTGGCGTCGCGGGAGGCGGATAGCTCGCCGAGCGCGGAGCTCAGGCCACTCGGAGTGCGGCCGAGCGCGAGCGCACGGACCACACTGGCTCGCAGCGCCGCGCGTCGCGTGGCCGGCACGCGGAGCGCCTGCTCGAGCAGGAGCTCTGCTTGCTTTGACGGCGCCCGCGCGAGCGCCAGCGCCGCGGCCGACGACGTCTCGCGCGAGCCGAGCGCAACCCCCAAAAAAGAAAACGCTTCGCGCGTCCCCGACAGGCCCAGGGCTGCGAATAGCAGCTCGCGGTCCTCGCCGGAAGCGCCCTTGGCCGCGCGAATCAGCGGCCCGGCCAGCTCGGCAATCACCGAGCGGCCAGCGAGCTCGAGGGCAGTATTGCGCGTGCGCTCCTCGCCGAACAGGCTGACCACGGCGCGGCCCGCATCCGGCGCACGCAGCGTGACTAGGATCCGCGCAGCAGCGTTGCGGAATTCGACGCCGCTTTCGTGCACGAGCCAATGACGCGCGAGATCCAAGGTGTCAGTGTCCCCCAACCGCGCGAGTGAAACGGCCGCCTCGGCGCGCACATCGCTCGCGGCGCTGTGTACGCTTTGGCGCAGCAGAGCCATCGCGCGCGGATCGCCCAGCTCGCCAAATAGCGCGACCGCCGCGCGTGTTGGTGCGCGCGCGCCGGCCAGCACCGGCCGCAAATCACGTGGCGGAAACGCCAACAGGGCCAAGCTCGCCGTTTCGGCGACGTGCCCAGGTTGGCACAGCACCTTGCCCAAAGCGGTGAGCGCACTGTCGTCGCCCGTGCGCGCGAGCGCCAGGGCCGCGGCGTCTTCGATCAGCCCGTCGATCGCCTCCGAGCGGCCCGGATTGCTGCCCACGCCGACCATCACGCGCACCAAAAACTCGCGAACTTGCGGCACCGAAGCGTGGGCGGCCAGCGCCCGCACGGCGATCAACCGGTCTTGCGCGGAGCGCGCGGCGCCCCCGGTTTCGAAGCTCTTCAGCAACAGATCGAGCGCTTGCGCGCTGCCGATGCTGCTCAAGCGCTCGAAGCCACGCTGGCGCTGTTCGGCCGATTGTTCCTTGAGCAAGGCCGCGGCAACCTCGATGCCGAGGCGCGTGCGCAGAGTGCTCCGGCGCAGGGTCGGTGCGGCCACGCGCTGTGTGCTGCGCGTCGTTCGGACTTGCGCCGCTGCGGGCTGCGCGACCAACAGCGCGAGGAGCACCCCGCAGCAGCGTAGCCCGGCGCGCATCACTCGAGCAGCCCGAAGCCGATCCCGCGGGCCGCCGCCCCGGGAGTCTGTTTCACGACTTGAAAGCTGACCGTCTCCGCGACCTGGTCTCGGTGGGTGAGGTGGCGCAAAGCGAACACGAGCGCGAAGGACTGGTTGAGTGCACGTTGCTCGGCCTCTGCCGTGTTGCCCTTGGCGCGCGCACCGACCAACACCACGAAGTTCGGATTTTGATTCAAGATCTGCGCGAGGGCGCGCACGGTGGCGTCTGATTTGGGATCCAATTCGACGCCGCCGGCAGCGATCTGGAAGGCGATCGGTCCGCGCACCACGAGCGCGGGATGCTTGCCCGCGGGGGTCTCCAGGGCCACGAGCGCGGGTTTGGGCTTTTGCTTTTCGGAGGCGGCTTCCGGGCAGCCATCCCCGTCCTCGATGCCCTCGAAATCCTCGGCTTGATCGGGGCAGCGATCGTCCGAGTCGTCGAACGTGTCGCCGTCTTTGTCGGGGCTCGGACAGCCGTTCAATAGCGGGTCCGAACGCTGTTCGCCGGACACGAGTGGACAAGCGTCGTCGGTGTCGAGCAGGTGATCGCCGTCGTTGTCAGGGTCGGGGCAGCCGTCTTCGTCTTGGAAGGCGTCGCGATCCTCGGCCACGGCCGGGCACTTGTCTTTCGAATCGAAGATGCCGTCGACGTCCCGGTCGCGCTCAGGGCAGCCGTTCTGTTTCGGATCGCTCGACGCGGTCCCGGCTTCCTTGGGGCAGGCATCCTGTGCATCGAGAACGCCGTCGTGGTCGTTGTCCGCATCCAGGCAACCGTCGTCGTCCTCGAACTCGTCGCTGTCCTCTTTTTCGGCCGGGCAGCGGTCGCTGTCGTCCGGTACGCCGTCGTCGTCGTTGTCGAAATCGGGGCAGCCGTCGCTATCCTCGAAGCCGTCTTTGTCTTCGGCCAGCTCGGGGCACTGGTCGACTTCATCCGGCACGCCGTCCGTGTCTCGGTCATGCACGCGCGGAGCCCAACCGAGCCCCAGGATGCCGCGCACCGCGGGCGTACCGACCGCGGAATCGAGCGGCACTTCCGCGCCCATGATCAGCGATACGGTGCCAGGCGTGTAGCGCGCAGATAGGCCGAGCGCCGCGGGGGACTGAGCTTGCGAGCCGAACTTCGGCGTGACAGCCAGTGCGCCGTGGGCCTCGAGGGCCCATTCCCAACGTCCCTTTTGGTCGATGCCAAAGACTTGCGGGCGCAGCACCAAGCCAAAGCCCCAAGGCAACTGATGACCAAAAGTCTGGCCGACGTAGGTTTGCTCCGCGCCTCGCACCTTCACACCGGCCGTCGCGCGCAGGGCGATGGCGATCAAGCGAAGTTCACTGAGCACGCGCAGCTCGCCCGTGGCTGCCTGCTCCGAGATGTACGAGGAGGCGTTGCCAGTGGGCAGAGTGACGGCTCCGAGCGCAGCAACGCTGAAACCGCCCATTTCGCCGCCGGGCAGCAAGGTCGCCTTCAGGTCGAGCCGCAGATCGCCCAGCGCCGAATGAGGCAGGTTCCCGCCGATCAGGTCACTGCCGTACCCATCTTGGTAGAGCACGGACGGCAGTAAGGCGCCGAAGGCCAAACGATCGCCGATGCCGAAACCGAGGCCGTAGTCCATCGACAGCTGGTTTTGGACCGGCACGGCGACCTCTTTGCCGGTCGCGTCAGTGATGGTCACCAACCGGTGCGCGTAGGACGCCCAGGCTCCCACGTTCCACCTCAAGTGCCCGGGGGTGGCCGTTGGTTCGAGGTACAAATTGCCCGCAGGATCGGTCGAGGGACGAAAGCCTCGCAAATCCAGGGACGGCACCTCATCGGCTGAGACCGCGGGCGAGAGAAACCAGCAAACACCCAACGCCGCCGCGAACCGGCCAATCCGCATGGGGGCCGAGGCTAGTACTGATTTGACCGGCCGCGCGCCTCATTTCTTGCGTGTGTCAGCAAACCGGCCTACGCCCCTCGTGCGCCGCGTGTACGCTCTCGATCGCGGCTACCCAGCCATTGAAAAGCAACTAGCTCTCGTAGGCGCCGACAGCGCGCGCATCAACATTGCGGACGAAGACTGATGAAACCGCTGACCATCGCCGTGCCCAAAGGGCGCATCATCAAAACCCTGGCACCGCTGTTCGAGCGAGCCGGCCTAGACACCGCTGCGCTGCTGGCCGACGATCGCCGCTTGATCCGTGAAAGTGCCGACGGTAAATATCGGTTTTTATTGCTTAAACCTGATGACGTGCCGACGTACGTCGAATACGGGACCGCTGACCTGGGCATTTCCGGGCGCGATACGCTGCTCGAGCGCCGCTACGATTTGTACCAGCCGCTCGACTTGAAGGTCGGTCAATGCCGGATGGTCGTGGCCACCGTGGCGGGCGCGGTAGTCCCAGAGCTACCGCGCATTGCCACCAAGTTCGCGCGCATCGCGACCGAGCACTTCGCCTCGAAGGGCGTTCAGGCGGAGGTGATCTACGTGCAGGGCTCGGTGGAGCTCGCGCCGCTGGTCGGACTCGCCGACGCCATCGTGGATTTGGTCGAGTCGGGCGCCACGCTCCGTGAAAACAACTTGGTCGAGACAGAGACCATCTGCCAGATTTCCAGCGTCTTGATCGCCAACCGCTCGCTGTTCAAGCTGCGCCACGCCGAAATCGCGCCATTAATCGACAGGCTTCGCAGCGCCATCGGCTGAGCCGCTACCACACGCCTTCGAGCTGCACTCTCCCTCCGCGGCCCGCGTAACGCACCGCAACGCGCAGTGCGTTCTTTTCCTTCTCGTCGGGGCCTGGCGCGAGCACGAACAGGGTAATGCCGGTGGCGAGTAGTGCGCTGCCCACCGCCACGCTGACCGTGGCGGCGTCGGTGTACACCGGGCTGTTGGACTTGCTCGGCGTGCATTGGACCACGCCCTTGACGCACGTGCTGGCAGCGTCCTCATTGCGCGACAAAGCGCTGAACAATGCGCCCGCGCCGATCCCCGCAAGACCGACGCTGCCGGTGACGATGCCCGCAGTGCGGTAGGCGTTGCTCCGAGCGCCGACCGCCGGCTCGCCCTGTGTCGGTGCGAGCGTGGGCACGGTGACTCGAAATTCTTTCCCTTCGCCACGCGAAGCGTCGATATCGACGCTCACCGGCGCATAGCCCTTGGCCGATGCAGTGGCTCGCTGCACGCCCGCATCGACCGGAATCGGGGTCCCCCAGGAACTCGCCGGAACCGTGTTCGCGCCCAGGCGTATGGTCAGTCCCGGTACGCGGCTGGTCCGCGGTACCACGAACACGACGCGGATCAACTTGGGCTCGAGCGTGGCAACTCGTTCGGCTGCACGTTCTGCGCGTTCGGGATCCTTTTGCTCGTGGGCGACGGCTTCTGCCTGAAGGAAGGTGTGCCAAGCGCTCGCGCTGCGACCCGCTCGCTCATAGCAATCGCCCAAGCGGAGCAACGTCCCTACGTCATTCTCGAGCGCTTCCGACGCTTCGAATTTGACGCACGCGGCCGCGGTGCGGCCGGAGTCCAGCAACGCTTGCCCTTGCTGGATGAGTTGCTCCGCTTGGGCGCGGCGGCTCTTGTTCTGGTTTTGCGCGGCGGCGTGATCGCTCACCGAGAGCAGCGCGCCGCCGAGCAAACCAAGCGCGACGTATTTCTTGCACGCATTCATCGTCTCTCAGTCACTCAGGTAGCAAGCTCGATGCCAGCCGCAGGAACGGAGCAATCTCGCGCATTTGCGCGATTTCTGCGGGGCAGGCTGTCACACCCGAGCAGCGCGCGCGGCGATAGGTCCCGTGTTCTTGGAGTTGCGGCGAAGTGCGCGGCTGCCGCTAGGGCCCGAGGTCTGGGTTCGCCGGAAGACGAGTTCAGCGCGGCCGACCTCCCCATGAGCTTCCCGCTGGAAGCTGCTCGGGCGTGCGCCGGGCTGGCAAGCGACCGTCCGCGTCTATTCGCCTTTTTGGAGCGCATCCACGCGCTCGGTTCAGTCGGAGTCGCGCGCCGAGCTGAAGCGGATGCCCAATTCTTTGGCGATGCGCTCTTGCAGCGGTCGATCTTCGCGCGTGACGAGCACGACCGAGTGTCCGCTCTTTCCGGCGCGTCCGGTCCGGCCCGCGCGATGCACGTAGGCTAGTCCAGAGCTCGGTAGCTCGAAGTGAAGCACCCATTCGACGTCTGGGATATCGATGCCGGTCATCGCTTGGTCGGTCGTGATCAACACGCGAGCTTCCGACGCCCCGAAAGCGCGTAAAGCGTTCTGTCGGTCGAGCTTCGAGCGATCCGTGCTCAAGCTCACCGGCTTCAGGTTGCGCTCAGACAGGAAGCGATACAAATGCCGAATCAGGTTGGGCTGGTTCACGAATACGATCACGCGCTTGCATTTGGCTTCTTCGATGAAGTGGGCGAGCTGAATGTCCTTCGTGCTCTCGGTGCGCGCGTTCAAGTATTGGTGGGTGATGTTCGTCTGCAGCGGGTCCGAGGCGACCTGTGTGTGGACTCGTGCGTCGCCCATGAACTCGTCGGCCAAACGCTTGGCGTTCGCGCCCAGCGTGGCCGCAGCAAAGATCAGCTGCACTTTGGGTTCAGGGCGAGACAAAATCTCTCGCAGGTAGTCAGCCCCTTGGGTAGCCAAAATCGGATCCGGCTCGTCCAAGACGATAGTCGTCACGCCCTTGAGCTTGCGCTCGGCGAACTGATCCAGGATGCGCCCCGGCGTGCCCACGATCAGCCGTGTGCTTTGGGTCACCTTGGCCTTCTGCTTCCGAGCGTTGGTCGTGGAAACCAGAGCGCCGGTGTTGATGCTCGAATGCTTGTAGCGGTCGGCGACGCGCTGAGTCTGCAGCGCGAGCTCGGTGGCGGGCGCGAAGATCACGCAGCGTCCGCTCTCTTTGGCACGTAGCCTCTGCAGAATCGGCAGCAAATAGGCCAAGGTCTTGCCGGTGCCGGTACCGGATTGAACGATCACGTGCTGCCCGGCCAAAATCGGAGCGATGGCCGCCTGCTGCACTGCGGTGGGAGTGGAGATCCCGTCAGCTTGGAATGCAGCCAGCAGGGCCTCGTCGAGTTCCAGCCCCGTTGCAGTGAAGAGCGCCTGATCCATCGCCGCCTTCTAGCACCGCTCCCTCGCGCTCCTGTCGATTCGCGCAAGATCGTTCTATCCCGGGCGCGTCCCGGCCAGGTATCTGTAGACACAAGACTGAGCACGGAATTGCCGGCAATGCCGGACTATTCGGGCTACGGGCGTGCTCAGAAGGGTGGGAAACGGGCCGGGTCGGGGACCGGGGGGGCGAGGGGGGGTCCCTTGGGACCTGGGAATGGATCACAGTCCGAGTGCACCGACAACGCTCGGCGGAGGACATGCTCTGCGTTTCGGGGCCGACTCAGTCGTCGTCTGCTTCAGCCGGGTGCTTGAGGCGCTCGCTCAGGTACGCCAGCGCCACGCCGCGCTGCGGGTGGACCTCCAGCTTGTCGGCCAGGGTGCGCAGGGCGCCGAACAGGTCGCTCCCCAGCTTGGCTCGCAGGTCGACCTCTAGGGAATCGTGCGACTGCTGGTCCGAGAGGTGCTTGCGCCAGGCGGGGCTCCAGACCTCCGACAGGTTGCCGATTAACTCGTCAGTGACTGCCCGCGACCACTCACCGGCGTCGAACCACACTCCGCCACAGCGGGCGCAGCGCTCCAGGAAATACGGATCGTGCCAGGTGACGCGCGCGCGTCGCAGCAGGCCATGGCCCTCGGGGCACTGGCCCGTGCGCTGATTCTCCAAGGGCGGCTGCGCGGGGCGAACGTCTCGCTTGCTCAGTACCTCTAGGCTGGCCGGCAGAAGCACTACCTCCGGTGGCATCCAGAACCCGGAGCAGCTAGGGCACTGGAGCGCGGACGCACCGCTGCTGGCGCGAACGCCCTCCACCGGAACCAGCAACTGCGAGGCACACTTGGGGCAGTGGGCAAGCATCCTTCGGATTTTAGCACACGAAGGCAGCGCTTTGGAGAAGACGACGTTGGCCTATCCGGCCACGAGGGCCTAGAGTCCCGCCGATCCGATGAAGACCGTCCTGACCGGCATCAAGCCCACGGGCACCCCGCACCTCGGCAACTATTTCGGCGCCATTCGTCCTGCGCTAGCCCTGGCCGAAAACCCGCTGCACCGCGCCCTATACTTCGTGGCGGACTATCACGCCTTCACCACCATGCACGATGCTGCCGCCTTGCGTGCCAGTGTCTACGAGGTGACTGCGACCTGGCTTGCCTGCGGGCTCGACCCGAGCAAAACCAGCTTGTTCCTGCAGTCGCGCGTGCCAGAGACCTTCGAGCTGTGTTGGGTCTTGATGTGCTGCTTGTCCAGCGGCCAGCTCGAGCGTGGCCATGCCTACAAGTCGGCGCTCGATCGCGGCGAGGCACCGAACGGCGGCGTGTTCGCCTACCCGGCGCTGATGGCCGCCGATATCTTGCTCTACGACGTCGACCAAGTTCCGGTGGGCCAAGATCAGAAGCAGCACGTCGAAGTTGCGCGGGATGTCGCGCTGCGCTTCAACCACGCCTTCGGTGACGTCCTACGCGTGCCGAACGTCGTGATCGGCGAGGCCCCGTTGGTCCCTGGTCTGGACGGGCGCAAGATGAGCAAATCGTACGACAACACTGTGCCCTTGTTTTTGCCGCACAAGGAGCTGCGTGCGGCCATCTTACGGATCAAGACTGGCTCGGAGCCGCTCAACGCGCCAAAGGAGGCGGAACCGTCCAGCGTGTACCAACTGTTCAAACTGCTCGCCACGCCCGAGCGAGCTGCCCAAATGGTCGAGCAGCTGGCTCGCGATCCGGCTTACGGTTGGGGTCACGCCAAGCAGGACTTGTATCAAGCCGTCGAGGCCGATCTCGCGCCCAAGCGTGAGCATTACCTGCGCCTGAGGGCTGACGAAGCGTACCTCGACGAGGTGCTGGAACACGGCTCGTCGCAAGCGCGTGAAGTGGCGAGAAGCACCATGGATCGCGTGCGCTCCGCAATCGGCATCCGCAAGTAGCCGCGCCCTGGCAGACCGGCGCTGAGTTCGCCGCTCGAGTTCGCTGGTTGAGCTTCGACGACCAGCGCTCGATCAGGGATAGCTGAGTGTACCCGAGAGCTTCGCCGTGCCAGTGATGCTCAGCCGCGCGTCTCGTGGTCCCCCCGCTGCGCTGAGTGGTCCGCTCATGTCGAACGCCGTGGGTCGACCGCTGTTCGCGTTCAGTTTGGCTGAGCCACTCAGATCGAACGCGAGTCTGCCTAAACTGCTGCCGTACTCGACGGGCAGCGTCAGTTCGAATGGCACGTCCTCGCTGGCGGGAACGCGTCCAGTGAAGCCGGTATTGAGTGGCCCGACGCGCAGAGTCTCGTTGCTGGCCGTCGGGAACAGAGTAGCCGCGAACGGCAGGGATACTTTGCTGGTCCAGCCCGGCTTCAGCTCGAGCATCGGTGAGCGAGCCCAATGCGCATAAAATTCAACCAAGGGAACGATGAAGAGCGCGAGCTTCACGCGCTCCTCGGGGTCGAGCTTGGAGCCGTTGCGCGGGCGGATGGTCGGCGCGGCCCCCGATAGGGAGATGTCGTAGCTCTCGGGCGGCTTCGGCTTGCTGTCCACATTGCGACCGCCGAATTCGCTGTGCATCGAGAGCGTGCTCAGCGTGACAATCATCTCCTCGAGGCTTTGCGCGGACGTTTTCCGCACCTCGAGCTCCACTCTCAGCCGGCTATCCAACGCGAGCTTGGCTTGGTTGCTCATGCTGGGCGGACCGCCGTGCATTTCGGCGGAGGCGCTTACGGTAACCTTGGCTTCGATCCGAGAGCCAACCTGGAATGGCACGAAGTGAATGGCGTCCACGGGGACGCTCGGAGCGGCGGCAGGGGCCATCGCGGCAGGGGTTGCGCTGGCGACCGCCATTTCCGCCATTGATTCCGGTGCCGCGGCGTCTGCTTGCGTCGAGGCTTCGGGCTCGGCGCGCCGGTCGTTAATCGGCGCGGACGTTGGCAAGGTGTAGTCGCCACCCAAGGGCGCGCGGCTCGGAGCGACGCTACAGGCGAAGAATAGGCAGCCCGAGAAGGCGGCGGGCATGGCCAGAAGGGGCGTCATGGTAAGTCGTGATGGCACGCGAACAGAGACAAGGTGTGGGCCCGTGGACTGCTGCGAGGGCCTGCTCTGCTGCGCCTGCAGCGCCGTGCTGCCAGATCCCTTGCCGTCAATGCCGTGCTGCGCTTGCATCGTCGAAGCCCCGACGGTAGCAGGGGCAACTCTGCGGGACTAGGGTCTGTCCCCGCATTCAGGCCCTCCCGTAAACGTGCCCGTGCCCGTGCCCGGAAGGTGGGAAATGGCTTTCCATTGGGTGGCCCGTGTGCTCCATGGGGAGTCGCTGGTTCGGCTCCAATTGGACGATCGGAATTGGGCGAAGATCGCTGCGATCCTGGCAGAAACGCGGGGCCGAGGAAGGTGCGAGGGCTATCATCCCCTCGAATGGCAGCCGAGCCCAGAAGCTTCCGTTGGACAAGGACCTCGACAAAGCGCGCTCCGAGATCGAGTGTACGTTCAGTTTGCTCGAGCAGGCTCGCCGTTTCGCTACCGTTACGAGAAGACTCTCCACGACTACGTTGCGGTGGAGCGCGCTCCTCGTCCGATCGTGCGAGGCCCTCGTTATTTGCCTTCGCGCTGGGGGGCAGCAGCATCCGCGCAGCAGCGGAAGCCGATGAAATAGTAGCGAAACTCGGGCGTGTGGCTGGTGGTGACGGGGCGACAAGCGTTTCGGACGTGTCCCCAGGCGCCGCCTTTCAGGGCTGAAAATTTGGCCTTTGCACGGGGGCGCTCGTGATCGGCCTGCACCCACTCATCGACGTTGCCGGTCAGATCGTGCACTCCGTAATCGCTCACGCAGCCAGTCATTTGGCCGCTCGGCAAGCTGCGATCCAGACGCTCGAGCTCGGCCCGCTGAATTTCGGCCTCTTCCGAGTAGACGCGGGACAGGTGTGGGTCGACCCAACGATTGTCGAAATTGCATTTCTCGCTCGACCGCACGTACCCGTAGGGGAACGGCTTCTCTTCCGGTCCTTCACAGGCGGTGACCCACTCGCGCTCGAAGCAGAGTCGCTTGTGCGCAGCTGCGCACAGGTTACTCGCTTCGAAAAAGTTGACCATCACTGGGGGCTTGGCGCCAGCCTGGTTCGGGTACTCGTACTCATCGATGCAAAAATCGAGCGGCACCCGCGGCTCTTTGCATTCCGGCTTGGTCTTGGCGAAGCGATTGCAAATCGTGATCAGATTCGGTTTGTCGTACTCTTTGTCTAGGCAGCGCCGCAGCAGCTTGGGGCAGTGCTCGAAGCGCACGTGCCGCATACCCTGGGGGCAAGCATTTTCAGCGTTTTCCGGCGCGGGGGGTGTCCCGTCATCGGAATCTGAGCTGACTGGTTCCGCTGCTTCTGCCGGTGTCGTGGCGAGCGCTGGCGACGCGCTGCTCGCGCTCGCAGCAGCGGGTAACGCGGGCCGCGCTTCGGCAGGTGGCAGATCGAGCGGTCGGCCCGCGCAGCCGATCAGGCAGCCCGTGAGCGCCCAAAGATTCAAGATTCTGGCTCGAGTCACGCTGAGTTCTTCTACACGCAGCCCACGTTGCGAACAAACATACTGGCGGGCTGCTCGGTGGAGCGGCCCGCCGGTACGCCGGTACACCGGTACACCGGTGTACCGGTACGCTACGACTGGTTCGAAGGCTTCGGCGGGTCGAGCACGATGTGGGGCATGAGCTTTTTCAGGCCGCGCACCCCAATACCCTTCACTCGTAACAGGTCGTTGACTTGCTTGAAGCGTCCCAATCGAGCGCGCAACTCCATGATCGCGTTCGCTCGCTTGGAACCGATGCCGGGCAGGTGTCGCAGATCTTCCATCCCTGCCAGATTCAGGATGACCTTGCCGTCCGCGGTCATGCCCGGGCTCGCGGACGATTTCGTACCGACGCGCGAGTCTGTGGGCGCGGAAGAAGTAGTCGGCTCCGCATTGTTCGTGTCGGCGTTGTTCGTGCCGGCGTTGTTCGTGCCGGCGTTGTTTGCGGCAACCGCTGTGGCCGGCTTGGACGAAGCGTGTGCCGTAGGCGCGCTCGCTCCGCTACTCGTGCGCGGCCCTGCTGCCGACTTGTTGGCTAGCCAGCCTGTGTGGATGTCTGCGCCGAGCATGCTTGCCAGCGGCACTTGCACGCCGTTCATACCGCTCAACGCCGATGCTACGCCTACGCCCGAGAGCGCGATCATGGCCAGCGCCAGCCCAGCCAGTTTGAGCGCGACCGGCGCCCAAACGCTATTTCGAAATGTCGCCCGCGTGCGCCCGAACCACGAAGGCCGAGCGGCGGGGGCCTCGAGACCCCCACCATCGTCCCCTCCAGGCTCGGCCCCTGCCGGCGAGATGCAAGCGCCACCGAGTGCGCTTGCGTCTCGCGCGGTCGAAGCCGCGGGTGACACTTAGGCGAGCTCCGCGTACGGCTCTTCCTCGATCGAGTCGCGCGAGTGGCCCCGACCACTGCTCGCGGCGAGCTCGTCGCGAGGCTGGTAGTCACGGATTTGGATCTCTCCGCTGACCGGCATTGCCTCGAGCTTGACATTGATTGACCCGTCACTGTTCACGAACGCGACGCCCACGCGATTCCAAAAATTGCGGTCTTTGCGCTGGGTGATGACGTACGCGATCTTCATTTTGTTCTGTTCCATCTGCTTTTTCTCCTTTTGTGCCCGCGGGACTTCACCGCGCGCCTGATGGAGGGCTTTGCGAACGCCGTGCCGGGCGCCGAGGCCTCCATAAACGGGCACCTACGGGGGAATCGGCTTGGCGATCGCCGGGTGATGGGGTGGCGGCAGCCGAAATCAGGCCGAGCGGGGTTTGCGAGGGTCCGCCCAGCGTGATATTTGCCGATGTCGGAATTTCGACGGAGGCAACGAATGCAAAAGCGCTCTACCCGGTCCACGAACGTCTCTCGCCGTGAAGTCTTGCGCGTCGCCTCCGCTGGCCTCGCCGCCAGCGCCCTGGCCAACACCGCCTCCGCGGAGGCGGCGCAGATCGAAGCGCTGACCGCCAAACCCCCGGCCGGCTTCAAGCCGCTGAACGTGCCCGGCAAGATCGTGAAAGTCTCCGCCAAAGGGGACTTTGCTGCCTACATGCAGCCGAACCAACTCTGGCCCAAGCAGGAGATTGCAAGCTCCATGCTGGAGAAGGCGCTCACCGAGTTCACGGGGACCACGAACCTGACGGACGCGCTCGGTAAGTTCATCCACAAGGATGATGTGGTGGCGATCAAGCCCAACGGTATCGCCGGCCAAAAGGGCTACACGATGGCCACGAACTTCGAGCTGATCCTGCCGCTGGTGCAGGGCCTGCTGAAGCTCGGCGTGCCCGCTGACAAGATCACGGTCTACGAGCAGTATCCCACCTTCCTCGCCGGCACGCGCGTCAACGTGCGCGACTGGAAGCTGCCGGACGGCGTGCGCTCGGGTACCCACAACAACAACGACCATCCGATGCCGGATATCAAGGTGTACCAGGGCATCAAGACTCGTTATTGTCGATTTTTCACGGAGGCAACGGCCGTCATCAACCTCACGATGATGAAGGATCATGGCATCTGCGGTTACACGGGCACGCTGAAAAACATCACTCACGGCAACGTGAACAACCCGCATGAGCATCACGAGCACAGCGCGAGCCCGCAAATCGCCATGCTCTACAATCACCCGATCGTGACCAGCCGGGTGCGGCTGCACATCACCGATGCGTTCAAGGTCACCTACGACAAGGGCCCCCTCGACAAGGACCCGAAGACGCGCATCCCCCATGGCGCGGTGTACGTGGCGACCGATCCCGTGGCGATGGACACTTACGGCTGGAAAGTAATCGACGAAGAGCGCAAGGCTCGCAACTTGCCCTCGCTGAAAGAGGCGGGTCGCGAGCCCGCGTACATCCGCGCCGCGGGCCAGTTTGGGCTCGGTATCCACGATCTCAACGCGGTCAAAGTCACGACTTTCGAGGTTTGAGGGCGGGCCTTTTGCCTTTCAGTGCTGGACATCCGGCGCTGAAAGCGCAGGATTGAACGATGGCGGGCCACGATCCGATGACGGCGGACGAGCGGGCGGAGCAAATGCTGCGGCCGCGGCCCCGACAATTGCCGATCGCGCCGCACGCACCGCGAGCCCGCCGCCAGCTGCCGCTCGCGCCGAGCGCGCGCCCGGTCGATGAAGAGGCGCGACCGATCTACGCGGTTTGGGAAATCACGCTCAAGTGTGACTTGGCCTGTCGGCATTGCGGTTCGCGTGCTGGGCACGAACGCAGTGACGAGCTGAGCACCGCCGAGTGTTTGGATTTAGTGCGGCAAATGGCCGAACTCGGCGTCCGCGAGACCACGCTCATCGGTGGTGAAGCCTACTTGCGGGCGGATTGGCTGGAGATCGTGCGTGAGCTCAAGCGCTTCGGTATGTCACCCACCATGACCACCGGGGGCCGCGGGATGACGGCCGAACGCGCACAGCAAGCCAAGGCCGCCGGTATGGACAGCGTGAGCGTATCCATCGACGGCAGCGAGGCGACTCATGATCGCTTGCGTGGTGTAGTCGGCTCGCACCGAGCTGCCCTGGAAGCCATGCGGACCATGCGAGCCGCCGGCATGAACGTATCCGCCAATTCGCAAATCAATCGGCTGAGTATGCCGGAGCTGCCGCAAATTTTAGAGACGATCGCGGCTCACGGCGCGCACAGCTGGCAGATCGCGCTCACGGTCCCCATGGGTCGCGCCGCGGACGAGCCCGAAGTGCTCTTGCGGCCGCAGGACTTGCTCGAACTCTTTCCGTTACTGGCACGGCTCAAAGGGCGCTGTGACGAGCTCGGCGTACGGCTTTGGCCGGGCAACAACGTCGGCTACTTCGGGCCGTACGAGAGTGTGTTGAAAGGGGGGATGCCGCGCGGTCACATGGCCACCTGCGGGGCGGGCCGCGCAACGCTGGGAATCGAGGCCGACGGCGCGATCAAAGGTTGTCCCTCGCTCCCCACCGAGGCTTGGACGGGCGGCAACGTGCGCGACAATTCCTTGCGCGAGATTTGGGAACGCTCCGCGCCCTTGCGTTACGTGCGCGATCGCACGATCGATGATTTGTGGGGTTTTTGCCGTACTTGTTACTACGCTGCCGAGTGCATGGCGGGCTGCACCTGGACCAGTCACGTGTTCTTCGGTCGGCCTGGGAACAACCCTTATTGTCATCATCGCGCCCTGGAGATGCGCGCGAAGGGCAAACGGGAGCGCTTGGTACAGACCCAGGTGGCGTCGGGCGCGCCGTTCGATTATTCTCATTTCGAAATCGTGGTCGAAGACGACCCGGTCGCGCAGGGGCGCGAAGGGGCAACAGAGGAGGCGAGCGAATGAATCATCTTGTGCCGTGCCCAGAGTGCAGCCGTCACGTCCGGGTGTCAGAGCTCGAATGCCCCTTCTGTGCGCTCCCGCTCGACCTCGCCGATACTCCGGCGCCGCGCCTGCCAAGCGGGCGCTTGTCGCGCGCGGCCACGCTGGCGTTCGGGGCCACTCTGGCGTCAGCGGCCACTCTGGCAGCGTGCAGCGGTTCGGCCGTTCCGGTCTACGGTGCTCCCGCCGACGCCGGCAGCCCGGGCATGACCAACGCCGGAGCTGCCGGCTCCGAAGCCGCCGGTGCCAACGGGATCGCGGGCAGCACGCCGATTCCGGTTTATGGCGCGCCGGCTGGCGGAGCACCGGCCGGCGGAGCACCAGGGACGGCAGGGGGCGGCACGAGCAACAGCGCTGGCGGCTCGGTTCCGGTCTATGGTGCACCAGCGGGCGGGCAGCCTGGCGCAGCAGGTAAGGGTGGCTCCGGCACAGGCGGCGGCTCGGGCGCTGGTGGCGGCCCGGGCGCTGGCGGCTCAGGCAGAGCCGGTGGCGGTCCGGGACCCGTCTACGGCGCACCTCCGTAGCTCGCGCGGGGGCAGCGCGAGCGCCGATCCCGCGTGGAACCCGATGCGGCTGCGAGCTGCGTTGCGGGATCGCGATCGCCCCCAAAATTCTCGCGCTTTTGGCGCTCTCTAGCGACCGCCGGCGGCGAAGCGGAACGCCGCGCTGACGCTACGCGTGATGAAGGTCTTGCGGCCTTCGTCGCGCTCCAAGCGGCTGACCTGGAGCTCTCCGAGCGCACTGTCGAGCAGCACCGCCGAGCGTTGGAAGCGCGAGGTCAGTTCGACTCGCAGCTTCTCCATCGTTTGTTCGAAGGCCTTGTCATTGCGCAAGGGCGCCTCGCGAGTGTCGACAACCAGGCCAAAATGCTGGTGCTCTTCGCGCAAGGCGGCGAGCAGCGCGTCGTTGTCTGCCGCTAGCGCGGCGAGCGAGGAGGCTGGCAGGGGCGTGCGGTGAAGCACCGCAATTTGCTGCTCGGGAAACTCCTCGAGCAGCCAAAATTCGCTGTCGTGCAATCGGCGAATGTTCGCAGCAGGCCAATGCGAGGACGTGCGACCGTGACGGAGCAATGGCGCATCGAAGATGCAACGCCATTTCGCGTCGAGCCGCTCGTAGTATTCCTGAACGGCGGTCATCGCTCTTCTGCAGCTCGCGATCAGCGCCTCGGCGCCGCGCGTTCGGGTTTCGGTCTCGAACTCCTCGAAGACCTGCACGCCGTGGGTGAGCGTATTCTTGAGCTCCTCCAACAAGCGCGTATCTTCCTCGCGCGCGGCTGCCAGCGCGCGTACCAGCTGCCCCTCGTGCTCCAACCAGCGCTGGTTCTCGTCCACCAATTCGATGGATATGGCCTTCACGTAGCTGCCTCGTTGGTCGCGGCTGACGTGTCGCAGGCGTTCTTGCATCCAGGACTCGCTGGCATCAGGAGCGAAGATGCCTCGGGTGATCGACCACAACGCCGGTAACGTCTCCTTGCGCAACGACTCGAGGTAGTTGCTCAGGAACCGCAGGTGGGTTTCTGCGGCGCGCGCAAGTTTGAAGGGGCCTTTTTCGTGCGCTGCTTCGACTGGGCTGGCCGGGGAATCCTGAAGACCAATGTCGGCCGCCAGGGCGTTCTGCATTTCGACGATCAGATGGAGCGCGCGCACCCAAGCTTGATGAGAAGCGCGGCAGCTGATCTTGGCCGGGCCGTTGGGAGCTTGGACGATGGCGGCAAAGTTCTCGAACGACAACGGGCGGATGCGACCGATTCGGTACATCTCGCGCATTGCATCCACGTCCGGCTGGTGAGCGTGCGCTCGTGCGTAGCCGTGCCCAGCGTCAATGCCGGCGTACGCGTGCACGATCGTGCGACCTCCCGGGTGCAGTTCGGCAAACTCAGTCAGGTCGTACACCACCTGATCGAAAATCAACCAGTAGCCGGCCTTGGCGTTGTTGCGCTGGGCTACTTCCGACGTCGAAATCCAGCGTGATTCATCGGCGATCGGCTTAGCGTCCGTGTGAAGCTCGAAGACCAGGCGATCCTCTCCCGACAGCTGGCGCAGCAGATCGACCGCGGTCTCGTGGCGCGAAGGGGGGGCGGCTTGCTCGATCGAGCGTTGCAGCACGAGGCTCAACGTGTCGACCACCGTCGAGGCGAAGCTGCTTCTGCCGCACACGTAAACGCTGGCGCCCGCGCCGCCGTCGTCTCGCGCCCGTACCAGCTGAAAGAGCTCGCGCCCGACACCCTCCGCGGCGAGCAAGTCTTCGATTCGCCTGCGCGCTCCGGGGCAGGGCACGAACCCGCGCTGCGGGTCGAGCAGCAGATCACCGCCTTCGCGAGTGAAGGCGACATTCAGGCGCAAAAAGCCAGCTTCGGCAGCGGCCTTGAACTCCGCGCCGAGCAAGAACTCTTCCGGGGAGCGCAGCGACAAGAACAGCCAGCAAATTCCGGGCGAGGCGGCTTTCGCGCGCTCCTGGATGAAAGCCCGATAGGGGGCGACCCCGGTGCCCGCTGCAAAGAGCACGATTGGGCGAGATGCGTCGAGCGGCAGCTGAAAACGCGCGGGTCGCTCGATTCGGAAGGCGACTCGCCGCCGATCTTCCAGGGCGTGACTCAGAAATGAGGAAGCCGTCCCCTCCCGCTCTGCGCCAGGACCTCCCGGGCAATGCGCTGCGCGATGGCTAGGCTGGACGATGCCTGGCGGCGGCATCGTCAATCGCGCCGGCTCGGCGGAGTAGCGGAGCTGCCCAACCGTGAGCTCGATGGTTCGCGGCGGTGCATTCGGCGAGTCCTGCTCCACGGAGGAGATCGAATACAGGCGCGGGCGCTCCGGTGGGATCAGGCGCGCGAGTCGCTCGTCGATTTCACCCGCCTCGTCTCGCCAGAGCAGCGGCATGGAAAGACCAGCCCCCGAGAGCAGCTCGAGCAAGTCTCCGAGCTCCCAGCGTTGGCTGGTGCCTGCACGGATTTGTGCCAAAAGTCGGGGATCTTGGGTTCTCGCGTGCAGCGCTTCCGCGACGCGGGGGGGCACGGGACGGATCGCGCCGAAGCGCAGCAAGTCTCGCAGCGGTATTGCTCCAGGCTGGCTCTCGTCGAACCGTAGCCGCATGGATTCTTGCCACTCCTGGGTGAGCGGAATCAACTCGCTGCCAGTTGCGCCGAGCACGCGAACGGTGCGGTCGACGATGGCATGGCGATTCTCCGGCAGCACCGCGCAGCGGCTGCCTACGCGGAAGCGAGCGCCGCTGCTCGAGACATTTAAGATCACGCGGCGAGCGCCTGATGCCGCTCGTTCGGGCGGCGGGACGACGCTCTCGACCTCGGCTTGCTGGTACGAGGACGGCCGATGCGCGCGCCGCTCGACGCGCGCGGTTTCGAGCTCGCTGTCGACCTGGTCCCAGGTCCGATCCTTGAAAGCGCCGGAGAAGCCGCCGATCGTCACCGAACGCCCGACCTTGAACGCGAGCTCGAGGTACCCGTAGACCTTCATCCGGTGTCGGCCAAGGAAGCCGTGGTCGCCAGCGTACAGCTCCATGGCTTCACGCAGCGCGCCGCGCAAGTTGGAGTTCTGCGTGGCGTGCACGAAATCGACCACGGAGACGCCCGAAAGCGCGTCTAGAAACTGCCGCCAGAAGGCCGGATAGTGTTGGCGGAGTTGCTGGATCTCTCGCCCTAAAAATGAGCTATTTTGTGAGCGCCGGAAGAAGACGTCGAGCGCGCTGAAAATCGGCGAGGAGGTGCCGCTCGGACCTTGGTCCCCCGCGTGAATCGGCACCGCCAGCGGCGCAACCGTCTTGGCCCAGACCACGGGATTTACGTGCGTCCGGCTGTAAGGGTTTGGACTGATCTTGAGCAACGATTCAGACACGACGCGGTCCAGGCCATCGATGATGTCGACCAGCGCGCGCTCGACGCCAGCCTCGTGCCCTCGCAGTACGGCTTCGTGAGCGCTGACGAACGCGCGCACCAGCTGGCTCGACTGGGACAAGATTTCGAGCTGAGTCAGGTAGAAGACGCTCTCCTCGCGATTGCCAATCGTGGGGATCAGGAGTGCGAGATTTTCGACTCGCAGCGGGCCTGCTGCTGGTGGGCCCTGCAATCGCCAGTTGTAGACGACCAGGTCCGTGTAAGTTAACACCTCTTGGCTCCGCTCGAGTCGAGCGCGCAGCTGCTGCCAGGGGAGGTGAATTGCCGGCGGTAAGGCGTCGACGGTTTTCGGCTCGACGTACCAATAGGCATGCGCCACGATCGCGAGCAGGGCACAGGCCCGCAGCAACTCTCGATTGTCGAGGTTCTGCTCCGAAGCGTCTAGGAGCGGGAGCTGCTCGACACGCCGACGCAACGTGAGGTCGCGATACAGCACCGGCAGCTCGCTGGCTAGTTGATCCCAAGCTGCGAAATCGCGGCTCAAGCGGGTGAGTGGCGCGACCGTCGGCACGAAACCTTGGGCCCACGAGAGGAAACCGCGATTTTCATGGCCTACCGTCGCGTTGAAGCGTTCGGCCGCGTGCATCACGAGCCCCGCCGGTGACAGGCTTCGTTCGAGCGGGGCAACGATAGGGGGCGTCGGATCGTCGCTCAAATTCGGTCTCAATTTCCCGTACTGCTCTCAGGCTCGCTGAACGGTGAGAGGATCGAGCCGAACGATCCGCATCGTTCCCGACTGCCGCCGCGCTACGAAATCCATCAAGGCTTCGCTGGCAATTGGCTTATCGAGGCACACGATTCCGGGGCGGCGCAGAAACTCTTGAGCGCGGGTGGTGGTTGGTCCACCGCTGGAGAATACCACGCGTTCGAGCAGGTCGGGGTGGCTGCGCTGCAAGCCTTCGTACACGCTCACTCCGTCCGTTCCGGGCATCATCAGGTCGCACAAGATCAGATCGAACTCCTGGTCGCAGGCAAGGAGCGCGAGCGCCTCCTCGCCGCCGTAGGCCGCAACCACGTCGTGCTGGCGCCCGAGGAGCCGGCGGTAGGCGCGAATCAGCATCAGCTCGTCGTCGATCACCAGGATTCGCAGCGGCGGGCCTGATGGGGGCAATGAACTTCTCGACATGGGCCGCGCCGAGAGGCCCGTCTGAAGCGGGATCATCGTTTCGAAACAAGCACCCGATAGCCGGCCTTTGCCCAGCCGGAAGGTGCCGCGGTGACGATGAATGATGTCGGCGCAGACCGAGAGGCCGAGGCCCGTGCCGCGCTCTGCGCCTTTGGTCGTGAAGAACGGATCGAACACTCGCAGCGAGATCTCGGCTGGTACTCCGGGCCCGTCGTCTTCGACACGCAGCAGGACGCCGTCGCTCGTGCTGCTGGTGGTGACGAGGATCGTGCCTCCACCGCCCTCTTCGATGGCCTGAGAGGCATTCAGTAGCAGGTTCAATACCACCTGGATCAGACGGCCTCGACTGGCGGGCAAGCGATCGCTGGCCTTTAGCTCCAATTCGACGTGGGCAATGTGGCGGATCTGATGCCTTACCAAGTTGCACGCCGTTTGCACGACCTCGTTGATGTCGAGACTGTCGACGTCGTCGCCGTCGATCCGAGCAAAGCCGCGCAAGCCCTTGACGATGAAAGCAATTCGCTGAATTCCTTCCAGTGAATCGCGTACGCTTTCGCGGGCTTCGCTGCAAAACGTTTCCATCGCCGAGACCAACGAGGAAACCGTTCGGTTCGGGTTCCGCACTTCTACCGAGAGCTTCTGCAGATCTCCGTGCAGAAGCTCCAAATTGGTGAGCGTGCTCGCGGCCGGATTGTTCACCTCGTGCGCAATGCCTGCGGCGATCTCGCCGATCGCGGCGAGCCGCGACGAACGGACCAGGTGCGCCTCGATCTCCTTCAATGCTCGATAGGCCTCCTCCAGGTCTGCTTCTCGCGACAGGTGCGCGGAGATGTCGCGCACCAGCGTGACGTACAGCTTGCGGCCCTCCGCGTGGTAGACGCTGCTTCGAAGCTCACCAAAGAAGCGTTCGCCGTTGCTTTTTTGCAGACGGATGGCCGGACGATGCACGTTTCCGTTTTCGATGAGCTCCCGACCGATCGTACCGACGATTGCCGCGTCTTCCGCAGGCTGCAGTTGCCTGCCGGTCATGCCGCACAGTTGCTCGCGCGTGTAGCCGAACAGCACGCAGGCCCTCGCGTTCACCTCGACGAACTTTGCTGAATCAAAGTCGGTGATGAAGATCGCGTCGGCCGAGCAGTCAGCCAGCGCTTTGAATCGGTGCTCGAAATCCACCGAGGTCACAGGTGATTGATCCCTCCGGGGCCGAAATGGCCGCCTTGCTAGGCTTGCCTCGGTAGTGCCCGATGACCGCTCCACCGGAACTTTGGGAGTATACGGTCTCCCCTGCGCTCCGCAAGGTTTGCGGCTCTGCTCTGACACAACTCCTATGGGTATGGCGAAGAGCGCCATCGAACACATTCAACACATCCAACACCGGCACCCCTGCAACGATGTAGGTCTAGGTAATCGCCCTCTATCCATGCCGAAACGAGCGCGTCGCAGCGTATTGGAGCGGGATGAGTCATATTCTGCCGGGTGCGGCGTATAACTGATGTGCGCTCGGATTTCGGATTTCAAGCTTGGGCGAATCGCGTGATGGTTCGTGGTTTGTGCGTCGTGCCTGTTGGGCTGGCGCTGGCGTGTGGTGGCGGACCCCCGGCGCCGAAGCAGGCCGTCAGCGCTGGACCTGCGCCGGCCTCAGTGACAGTCCAGCAACCCGGCGGCGATGCCGCCGATCCGCACGCCGCTGCGCTGGAACGCTTGGCGAACGCGCCCTGGGGCACGCGCAACGATCGAGACGGCCAAGTCAACGTGCCATTGCCCGACTCAGACAACTGGAAGCGCGTGCGCTACTTCGGCGTGGAGCACTTCGTCGGCTTTCGCTACGGTGATGATCATCACGCGATGGTGATCGCGTTCACGCGACCGCTGCCCGCGGGTACGCCCATGAAGAGCGATACCTGCATGCGAAACTTCGAGGCCTGGGGCTTGCCTCAAACGCATCCCTTCGACGTCAAGTTCAGTCCGTTCGAGACCAGCCTCGGCAAATGGCAAGGTAAGATCCTCGAATCACGCGCGGTCGACGGCCGCTTGAACCTTGGTTTCAGCGCTTCCGAGTTTTCCGGGGCTTGGGCCGCGTACCCGGCCTACGCCGACGGCTGTTTGGTGCTCGCGGTGGCGGTCCCTTGGCGCGAGCACAAACAGCTCGCCCAGAAGCTGCGTGATCGCTGGGTGAGCGAGGGCTTTCCGTTGATGGTCGTGGCCAGCGACGCGCGGCCCGAGCGCAAATGAAAGGCAAATGAAGCGTTAGCTCGTGTCGCTCGTTGCTAGTTTCGCCAAATCCGCGCGAAACACCTGGCTCATGCGACGCGCGACCACTCGAGCGTCGTAGCAACGCGCGATCTGGACGTTCTGCTGCGCCAAGTCTTCGTAATGGTCGTCGTCCGAAAACACGCGCACGACGTCTGCCCCCCAGCGCTCGAGCCAACCTTCGGTCAGCGGTTGTAGCGGGTTTCTCCAGGCGGTTTCGGGCAACGCACCGAGCTCGGTGGCCACCACCACGGCGCCAGAAGCCATGGCTTCCATCGCGGCAATGCAGCTCGTTTCCGGGAAAACGCAGGGATAAGCAAGGACCCGCGCGCGCTCGGCGGCTTCACGAATCAGCCGCTGACTCACGGCGCCGTGATAGTGCACGCCTGGTGTGTTCCGGGCCTGGTCGTACAGCTGTCGTGACTGTTCGGTCTCGGGCACGCCGTTCACGGTCAGCGCGCTATACACGTGCACTTCCGCGTTCGGCACACTTTGCCTGACCCGCGGCCAAGCTTGGAGCAAGTACGAAAGTCCACGATAGGGCGTGGACGCGAAGTAAGCTCGCGGCGCGCGCTCCCGCAGCTTCGTCAGGTCCGGCTTGAAGCGCTCTCCCGCGATTGGATTGGTGATCAGGTGCGCCTTGGCGAGCGGCAGCTCGAGCTTGCGCAGCCACGCAGCGCGTTGATAGTGGGAGAGCAAGAAGACGCCGGTGAGCCGGCGATAGAACGCCTTTCGCCATCGTTCGTCGTCGGCCAGCGGAGACAAGAGCGGTTGATCCGCGTCGTCGTGGGCCCAGTAGTAGTTCACTCGGCCTGGCAAGCGCTTCAAGAGCAGCACTGCGTCGGGCCGTCGTGAGTTGACGAACACGTCGCAGTGTTTCTCGGCCAAGAGCTGCTGATACTCGGGGATCGATGGCGGATAATTGAGGACCTCGACCTCGTGCCCCAGATCGCGGAAGGTCACGGCCATGCGCAGGAGCGCGGTCTCCGAGCCGCCGAGCGGCTGGGTCTCGGCGTATTCCCAGTCGGAGTTGCCCGCCAATTGCTCGGACTTGAAGCCGAAAATCAGCTTCACGACGAGTCTTCCGCCGGCTCGGGTAAGTAGATGGTCTCACCGTAGTGCCGCAAGATCACCTCCGAGTGGACCCAAATCTTCTGCCCCAAATCCTGCCAGCGCTTGCTGAAGGAGATGTCTTCACTGCGTGGTACACGCTGAAATATCGGCGACCAGAGCGCCCAAGCGGGACCGTGCGGGGTCTCGTACTTCAGTTCTGGATGCGCGTGCACCAAGCGCTCCACGCACGCGCGTGTCAGCAGTACGAAGCCGGCCGCCGCGTACTTGGCTTGGATCAGCTTGCCCTCTCGGCGGCCACGGAGCTCACTGGCGAGCCCGCGGTCTTGCTGCTTGCGTGCGTAGTTGCCGCACACGAAGTCCTTGTTGGCCGAAAGCAGCTTTTCCAAATCAGCGGCGCCCCAGCCGATGAAGCCATCTGGCGCGTGCACGGTCTCGCCGTGGCGCTTCAAGAGCACCCGCGTGTGCGCCCAGATTTTGCCTCCGAGCGCGCCAATAGTTGCAAGATGTTCGATCTTCGGAATAGACCCGGCCGTCGAAGCGAGGCGACCACAGCGCGTACGCGGGGCCGGTGGCAGTGTCATAGCGTAGCTCAAGCGATCGTGATTTTGCGGTCGATACGAGCTGCCAATCTTGCCGACGATCAACTCTCCTTGGAACTCCAAGGCCATTTGGATCGTGCCCATCATGTAGCTGTGGTGCACGCGGCCGTCATCGAGCGGGGTGGCCAAGAAGATCTTCACTTTTGCTCACACGGCTCCAGCATGCGAGAGATTCCGCCACGGTGGGGCGAGCGCGTCAAATGCGGTGCGGGCCCGTCAGCGAGTGCGGTGAGCGCCGAGGTGATGGCCTGCCGTCTTCGATCGAGCGTGCGCGCGTGATCGTTTCACGTTCAGCCGCCGGCGCCGCCGATGGCCGCCGCCGTGAGGCAGGCGAGGTGTGTCACGAACGAGAGGATCCAGAGCAACGAGCGAGCGTGCAGTTTGCCGCTGTAGCCCCAGAAGGGAGCCAACGGCGGAACCACGAACGCGATCAGCCCGCGGTGCCAAGGTCCCAGCACGGCGAGCCCCACGCTCAACGCCACGTGACTTGCCAGCAGCAGGCCGAGCGAGGCCGCAAGTCCGAGCATGAGGGCGAGGTCCACGGGGCGCGAAAGATAGCCGAAGCTCCCTGGCCGGCCGGCAATATCGGCCAAACCCCCGCGATTTGGCGGTTTGCGCGACTCCCCTGACAGCCTGCTACACTGCGAAAAACCGTGCGTTCCTCCTCCCTGCTGTTCGCTGCCGCGCTCGTCGGCTTGCTCCTTCCGCTACCCCTCGGCCTGCGTCCGGCCCAGGCGGATGGCGCCTCCAACCGGCCTGACATCATGCCGGTGAGCGATATCCGCGCAGGCATGAAGGGCTACGGGCTGACCGTGTTCCAAGGCACCAAGCCGGAACGCTTCGACGTCGAAGTGATCGACGTGCTCAAGAACTTCCGACCGAAGCAAGATCTGGTCCTCATCAAGACCAAGCACCCGCGGCTCGAGATCACCAAGGTCGTGGCGGGTATGAGCGGCAGCCCGATCTACTTGAACGACAAGATGATTGGCGCATATGCCTACGGTTGGTCGTTCGGGTCCGAACCGGTTGCTGGCGTCACTCCGATCCGCAACATGTTGGACGACATGGCGCGTCCGCTGCCGGAACGGATCGACGGCTGGCCGCTCAAACTGATGCCGGTAGCCGGCAAACCGTCGGCGCCGCGTGAGCACCGAGCGAGCACCGAGAGCGGCCGTCGCTATCAGGGCGCTCTCGGTGGTTACGATGTGCGCGAACACGCATCGCAATTGGCGCGTGCGGTCGGTCTCGACAACTCACACGTCGTGAGTGCGCTCACGCCGGTTTCAACGCCGATCCTCATGGGCGGCATGAGCAGTCGCTCGGTCGCCTTCGCTCAGCAGTTGCTTTCGCCGCTCGGCCTGGAGCCGCTCCAGGCCGGCGGCGGTGCCAGCCCCGAAGCATCCGCTCCTACCCGCTATGTCGACGGCGGCGCCGTCGGTGTCGAGTTGGTGCGCGGAGACATGAGTGCCATGGGCCTCGGGACCGTGACGCGCGTGGAGGGTGACAAGCTCGTTGCCTTCGGGCATCCGATGAGCGAACTCGGAGTGACCGCGCTGCCTACGGCCATTGGCCGCGTGCTGTGGTTTTTGGCCAGCGATCAGCGCTCCTTCAAGATCGGCATGGCGGTGCGCACGATGGGCGCGCTGGTCAATGACCGCCAGTCGGCGATCGTCGTTTCGCATAGCGCCAAAGCGCCGGTGATCCCGATCAAGATGAGTATTCACGGGGCTCCCGGCTTTCCCAACGCCAACTGGAGTTTCGAAGTGGCGCACGACAAATTCATGACTCCGTCGTTCGCCTCGGTGGCGCTCGGCAGCGCACTGCAGGCTGTCGCCAACGAGCACCAAGACGTGAGCTGGACCGCGACCAGCAAGCTGAAGGTCAAGGGCTATCCGGAGATCACCTTGCAAGATTACGGTGTAGCCATGGGTGGCACACCCGAGGCCGGTGAGTTCGCGCGCTCGAACCTGGTGCGCGCGATTGGCACCGTATTGAACAACCCCTGGCAGCCGGCGATCGTCGAATCGGCATCGATGGCGGTCGAGCTCCGCTATGCCCGGGACATTCTGCGCCTGCGCGGCGCAGATGTGCTGGAGTCCGAGATTGACGCGGGTGCGCCCGCGCGCATCCGCCTGACCCTCGTGCCTTACTCCGGGCCGGACGTCACGCGCGTGGTGTCCGTGCCAATCCCAGCGCACTTGGCAGGTCAAACCGTGAATCTCGAAATCGAACCCGGCTACGCCGAAGAGCGTGATCAGGCTGCGCCGGACACCTTGGCCGAGCTGATCAAGAATTTCGAGAACCCGGTGTATCCGGCGAAATCGGCCGTAGTCAGCTACGGCACCGGCGACGCCGGAGTTGCGTTCAAGGGCCGCGTTGCGCATGACCTTCCCCCTGGTGCGCTGGACGTGATTCGCCCCGAGACGTCCTCGATTGCCCCTGAGACCTTCGCCACGACGACGCGCGTGGTGGTCGATTTACCGCAGTTCATGGTGGGCCGCGACCGCGTGTCGGTCACCGTTCGCCCCGTGTTGCGCTGAGCTCGTCCTTCTGAAATCGCCCTCCGTTCTCCTCTATTCGCAGATGAAGCCATGAATCGATTCGTTCGCTATTCGCTCCTGGGTGCTGGCCTGCTCGCTGCGGCGCAGGCTTCGGCTGTCGGCACGCGCCGCTTCTCGCTTTCGAAGTCGGCCGACTTCAAAGGCGGTGACCTGAAGGGGGTCGCCGTCGACGCAGCGGGCCACGTCCGCGCTGGGTTCAATCTCGGAAGTGTGCCCGTGTCGCAAGGCAATGCGATCTGGGCCGCGTTGCCTTTGCGCGATGGTTCGGTGCTGTTCGGCACGGGCAACGAGGGCAAGTTGCTCAAGTTGGCTGGCGGAGCGGTCAGCGTACTCGCGGAGACCAAAGCCCTCGTGATCACTTCGTTGGCCGAAGCCTGGGGCGGAGCCGTCGTCATGGGCACCTTGCCCGACGGCAAGGTGATGAAGTGGGAGCACGGCAAGCTGACCGATCTGGTGACCCTCAAGGGCACCGAGCATGTGTGGCAGGTCGCTTACGACGAGCGCAAGAAGGCGCTATTTGCGGCAACTGGTCCTGAAGGCAAGCTCTACCGGATCAGCGAGACGGGTGACGCACAGCTCTATTTCGATGCGCCGGAGCAGCACTTGATGAGCGTGGCGATCGCGGCGGACGGCACCGTCTACGCGGGCGCAAGCGACAAGGCCAAGCTCTACAAGATCACGGCGCCAGGCAAAGCCAGCGTGCTGTACGACTTCGACCGCACCGAGGTTCGCGCGATTGCGGTCAACAAGCAGGGCGAGGTGTTCGCGATCGCCAACGAAATCAAGACTGGCGGCCAAGCCCCGAGCCGCAGCAACCGCGGTGATGGCACCCCCGCCGCGCCAGCGAGCGCCGCGCCAAAGACCAAAGGCAAAGGGACGCTGTACAAGTTCAGCGCGGAAGGCGCGCCCGATCAATTGCTGGAGGATTCCGAAGAGCACTACACCAGCCTTGCGCTTTCGGACGACGGTCGGCCATACGTCGGCACCGGGGTCGAGGGCCGCGTATACACGGTCGACGCCAGCCACAACTCGGCCCTGGTGGCTGATGTGGACGAGCGGCAAGTGAGCGCCTTGGTGCTGGCCGGCAAGGATCAATTGGTCGTCGCCAGCGATCCGGCGGTCGCTCATCCCGTCAAAGGGATCGGGGGACCAGATGCCGTGTGGACCAGCAAGGTGCTGGACGCCGGGCTCCGCGCGCGCTTCGGCAAGCTCGATTGGGAGGCAACCGGCCCGATCCAACTCTCCACTCGCACCGGCAACACCAAGGAGCCGGACGACACTTGGAGCGCCTGGAGTACGGGCGTCACGAAGCCCTCATTGATCGACAGTCCAGCGGCGCGCTACCTGCAGGTCCGCGGTCGCTTCGCGACCGATCCGAGCGCCGTGCTCAGTGAGATCGACATCTCGTTCGTGACCGACAACTTGCGGGCGGTGATCACCAGCGTGGAAGCCAAAGACGCGGACACCTCCGACGGCGATGACACGCTTCGCTCATCAGGCGGCCCGGTGACGCGCAAGCCCGAGACCACGATCGCGCTGTCGTGGAAGGTCGACAACCCGGACAAAGACGATCTGCGCTATCGGCTGCAGTTTCGCCAGGTAGGCAGCAACACCTGGTTCGAGCTGCTGAAGCCGCAAGAGAAGCTGACCAAAGAAAGCTACTCCTGGGACACGGCCGACCTGCCAGAGGGCCGCTATCGCTTGCGCTTGGTGGCGACCGATGAGCTCTCCAATCCGCCAGATCGAGTCACCCGCGATGCGATGGAGAGCAGCGTCGTCTTGGTCGACAATACGCCGCCCGTGGTCGAAGGACTGAAGTGGGTCGGCAAGCGTGTGCAGGGCGTCGCGCTGGATGGCGTGGGCCCAATCGCTCGCATCGAAATTGCGTTGGCGGGTTCGGACGAATGGACTCCGTTCTACCCGACCGACGGCATCTTCGACGAGCAGCGCGAGGAATTCGACGCGGACGTGAGTAAGCTCGTACCGGCAGTGCCCGCGCTGCTCAGCCTGCGCGTGTACGACAAGGCAAATAACTCCGTCGTACGCAGCCTAATCATGAAATAGCGGCTGCGGTCGACCGGCCGCGGTGACCAGCTTCTGCTAGGCTTGGCGGCGAGCTTATCGTTCCATGACCTTCCGGCGTGCCTTTCTAGCCTTATTTTCGACGGCGCTTCTGCTGGGCCTGGCCTGGGGCTGCTCCGCTGCGGACAACGCCGCTGACGCTCCCTTGGCGAGCGGGGGCAGCAATGCCCTGGGTGAGGCGGGCAACGATGCCGATCTGCTGATGCCTGAAAGTGGCACCCAAGATTCGGGGCAACTCGGCGTAAACCCCCTGTGCGGCAATGGGGACACGATCAAATGTGTGCCGGAGCTGCCAACGTCCTGTGACGAATTCGTTCCGCCCGCCGCAGCCAGTGACGACGCGGGTCCGAGCGCCGATGCCGCTGCCGGTGGGCAAGCTGGGGCGATCGGTCAGGGGGGTGAAGGCGGCGATAACGCAGGCCCAGCCAGCTCGAGCGGGGCTGCCGGTGAAGGTGGCGCCGGCGGCGCTGCGGGCGCTGCAGGGGGCCCCGCACTGTCGCCGGGCAATTACGGTTGTCAGGTTCGGCGGCTCGACAGTGCATCGCTCCAGCCCGGGTCAGCCTGTGCACTCGCTGGCTCCGGCGGCGAAAACGCGCCCTGCTTGACGGCCAGTGACTGCCTTGCCGGCTTGGGTTGCGTCGGCGATCAAAACGGAGGCCTGTGCCAATGGTACTGCTGCCAAGACGCGGACGAATGCGAACAGGGTAGCTACTGCGCCGCGCGCCCGATGCGTGACGCGACCGTCAATGCAATCCCCAAGGGAACTTCGGCAGCCAGCGTATCGCTCTTGATCCCGGTCTGCGTACACGCCGAAAATTGCGACTTGAGTGCGCCTTACCCCTGTCCCAAGGGCAGCGAGTGCGCTTGTGCGTCCGGTACTGCTTGCCTGGTCGTGCGCTCGGACGGTACGACCACCTGTGCCGTGCCCGGTACCGGTAAAGCCGGTGAAGCGTGTCCGTGCGCTTGGGGCCACGTCTGCTCCGCCTCGACGAGCCAGTGCCTCAAGCTTTGCAACACCCGGGACAGCGGTACGTGTGGCGACGGCAAGTGTCAGGCGGCGTCGGAGCTGCCTGACGGCTGGGGTGTGTGCGTCGGTGTCACGCCTGGCGGCGGCTGAGCGTCCAAGTCTTCGAGCTGCAGGTTGAGCTCGGCACCGAGCAGCAGCGTCAGGCACATGATCCAGAGCCAGCCCAAGGTGATCGCGACCGCCGAGAGCGTGCCGTAGAACAAGGCAAAACGCGCTAGGTGGCTGGCGTAGTAAGCGAACCCCACCGACGCGCTACCCGAAGCGGCGATCGTGAGCATCGCACCCGGCCAAACTCGGCGGCGTACGCCCGGGCGGATCACGGCGATGCGAAAGAAACCCGACAGCAACGCGGTCGCGGTCGATACCACCAAGCCGAGCAGTAAGAAGTGGCTGGCGTGATCCAAAAACGGAAAATCGCCGCGAGCCAGCAGACGAACGACCGTCGAGGGCCCGCCCGCGAGGGCGACGGCAACCGTGCCGCTGGCGGCAAACAGCAAGATGCTCGCGACCACGCAACCGAGCGCGAGCAGTCGACGCTTCCACCAGGGACGGCGCTGAGCAAGCACCGTCACCTCGAGCACCGCCATCAACGTGTTGAACGCGGATGAGGCCAACCATAGCGCGCCGAGCAACGCCAGCGGCGCGACCGCGGTCACCGAAAACTGGCCGAGCTGATTCCAGATCAGCGTACGCACCTCTTGCGGGGTCAGATCGACCAGCAAGGAAGCGCTCAACAATACTGCGTCACTGCCCCGCGACAGGGCTGCAAATAACCAGCCGGCGAGCGCGAGCATCGGAATAGCGGCCAAGAAAAGGTCGAAGGCCATGGCGCTGGCGGCCTGCAGCGTATCGCGCGTGAGGAGGCCGCGCCCGACCAGCCACAGTTTGTGACGCCACGGCCTTGCGCAGAACGCCTCGGCGGCGAGCAGAGAAGCGCGCTCCCACCGCCCAGTTCGTGGGGATGATTCGACCGAGCTCTTTATCCAATCATCGCCCATCGAGAGATCTGGCACAAAAGACGAAATGATCGCATACCAGAGCGCGTGGCACTGCACCAGGAAACGCTCGAACTCCGCACGCGCGGCGCAGGTTTGTGGAACGTCACCTCCGAGGTGAACGCGGCGATTGCTCGCAGTCGGATCGCCACCGGGTTGTGCACGGTCTTCGTGCAACACACCTCGGCTAGCCTGGTGATCCAGGAAAATGCGGATCCCGCGGTGCTGCGCGACCTAGCGAGTTTCATGGCGGAACTCGCCCCCGAGTCACGCGCCTGGGAGCACGACGACGAGGGCCCGGACGACATGCCCGCTCACGCGCGCTCCGCCGTGACGAAAACATCGGAGACCATTCCGGTCACTGCCGGCCGGCTGGCGCTCGGCACGTGGCAAGCGCTCTACCTGTGGGAGCATCGCAGAGCACCCCATGCTCGTCGCTTGCTGGTGCACGTGGCTGGCGAATAAGCGACAAAATTGGCCGATGTGCGCGGGCATTTGCGGCATTCTCCGGTCTCTGCAATAGCCTCTTCCGTCCGATGCTCGATCTCCGTTTCAAGACTCCGCCCGAGTGGCTGGATGTGGTGTTTTCCGACTTCGATGCGTTCTTGCTCGATCACGCGGCGTGTGAGCGCAAGGCGGCCGCGACCGGTATGTCGTTCGTCGTGCGCTACCCCGACAAGAGCGCGCTGATCGAACCATTGATCGAGTTTGCGCGGGAAGAACTCGAGCATTTTCAGATCATGTACCGTATCATCCACGCGCGTGGTCTGATCTTGTCGGACGACTACAAGGATCCTTACGTCAACGCATTGCGCTCCCAGGTGCGCAATGGCGGCCCCGGCATGTTGCTAGACAAATTGCTGGTAGCGGGGATTGTCGAGGCGCGTGGCTGTGAGCGTTTGTTCATGGTGGCTGAAGCTCTGAAGGCTCGAAATTCACCGCTGGCGGAGCCTTATCTCGAGCTGGCGCGAGCCGAAGCTCGTCACCACGGGTTGTTCTTTCGACTCGCCCGCGCCTGCTTCGACGATCCGCTGATCGACGAGCGCGCGGCGACTCTGCTCGACTACGAGGCTGAGCTCGTGCGGCGCTTGCCCCACCGCGCAGCCGTGCATTGAAGCCGAGCGCGTTCGCGGCCGGCGAAGGGGCCAAGTACTTCGCGCGCTATGCCGAGCCGGAGGCGCTGCTGGCCAGGGAGTTTTCCGAGCGCTACCTGGCCGCGTTGGTCGTGCCTGTGTGCGGCGAAGCTCCGTCGTTGTTGGACGGCTTTCAGAGCGCGCTTTCACGAGCAACTGAGCGCGTCCTTTTGGTTTTGGTGGTGAATGCCAGCGACGCGAGCAGCGCGTCGATCCATGTCGAAAACCAGCGATTGCTCGCGCATCTCGAGGCAACATTTCCGGCTCGGCGGCCCTTCACTGGTGAAGGCGTCGCTACTCGGGGTTGGCTCGCCCGCGCCGAATCTCATGACCTTTTGTGGCTCGATCGCGCGAGTCCGGGCGCGCGCTTGCCCGCGCGTCAAGGCGTGGGCATGGCTCGTAAATTGGGCGGCGATCTGGCGGCTTCGCTCTGGGCGCGCGGTTTGCTCGGCTGCCCGCTGATCGCCTCGAGCGACGCGGACGTCACGCTGCCTGTCGACTACTTTCAGCAGCTGACAAAACCAGTCTCGGAGAGCAAGCCCAGCGCGGCGTGGCTTTGGCCCTACCGGCACCGAGCTGGCGGCGACGCGGCGATTGACGCTGCCACCGTGCTGTACGAGATCTCGCTTCGCTACTACGTGCTCGGCTTGGCAGCCGCGGGCTCCTCGTATGCATATCAGACTGTGGGCAGCACCCTGGCCGTGCACGCAGCAGCGTATTCGAGCGTGCGTGGCGTGCCCAAGCGTGAAGCGGCCGAAGACTTCTACCTGCTGGACAAGCTGGCCAAGGTCGGGCCGCTGCGTCGTCCTTCCGTTCAGCCCCTCGAAATTCGAGCGCGCGCTTCCGAGCGCGTGCCTTTCGGCACTGGACGGCGCTCGCGCGAGATCGCCGGTGAACTCGCGGTTGGTCGGCAATTCGAGCTCTACTCGCCGCGCATTTTCCAAGCCTTGGCGGCGGTCCTGCAGGGTTTGGATGACTTTGCGCGAAGCGCGGAAGTCGCCGCGCTCGAGCGCGCCATCGAGCGCGGCGTGCCAGATATCGCGCAGGCAGTTCAGCAGGTATTGAGCGGACTCGGCGCGTTTGCGGCGCTGGTGAGTGCCGCGGGGCAGGCGCCGACTGGCGCGGTCTTGCGGCGGCGCATTCATACCTGGTTCGATTCGTTGCGGACCTTGCGTTTCGTGCACGGCCTGCGCGATCGCTGTCTACCTTCGTTGCAGTGGCGGACGGCGCTCGGTTCAGCTCCCTTCGTCTCACAGCCGTTCGGCATGGGCGCTGAGCCAGAAGCCGCGTGCCGCGTGCTGGCTGCCCTCGAAGCGGATCTGCCGTTGCAAGTGGGGCCTTCGCTGCTCTAGGAGCTCTAGTCGAGCTCGATCGCCCGCGAAGGTCGGTACTGTCGCAGCTGGGATACAGTGTCGGACGACGGTTCACAGTCTCCGGGGATGGTCGACGATTGTGCCCGATTATGCGGCGTCGAGCCGGGCACGTCGGTTGCTTTGCAGCCCGCTCGTGCTGCAAAAATTTACCTGCCTCGCGCTGTTGGCTTCGTTATTGGTCTCGTCCCCCGGTAGCGCACGAACAGCAGCGTTGCTCGCCGTAGGCGACGCGACGCAGCTCTCGGAGCTGCAGTTGGCCAAGGTCATGGCCGACGACTCCTCGCTCTGGCTCAGTGTACGACTCAAAGGCCGAACCCGGCTGGCGTTGGTAGTCGCTGAAGCGGCTGTCGAGGTGGCGCCGGCTGCACACGCGTGGCTGCGAGCGCTCGACTCTGCAACGCGCGTGCGCGTCGCCCCTCCGCCGGGACCGCTTGCCGGGTGCGGATCGCTGACGCAGTTCGAACTCGCGGACAGCGGCCTGCCTGAGTCGCGGCGCGTGGCGGCGCTGGAGGTCGCGAGCGTCAGTTCGGAGCTCGAGCTCCGTCGTCTCTTGGCAGACGCGGGGCTCGCGGCGGATGTCAGCAGCGTGGCGCAATTCACGAGTGACGCACGGCCGCCGTTTCAGGTCGTGATCTATGACGCACCAGCGCTTGGCGGCAGCACTGAAGCGCTGCGCTTGGCCGACCCCGGGCACCCCGAGCAGCTGCCGGAGATCGCACTTTCCGGCGCAAAGTCGCTGCCGCTCAGCCTGATCGCGCTGGCTAAGCAGGGCGTGCTACCGCTCCAGCAACCCGTCGCAGATCCGAGCGAATTGTCGATCATCTATCGGGCGATCGACCAGAGCAGTGACTACTTGGCAGCGCGCGGCGCCTGGCTCGGTCATCAGCCCACGCATTGGCTGAACGAAGCCCAGGCCAACGCTACCTTGTTTGCATGGACCGTGTTTTCCCAGGGGGGACGGATTGCGCCCGTGGTTTCGCGCTATTTCGAGGAGTTGACCGGTACGCCGACAAGTCCCTGTCTGACACGGGTTCAGGCCGCCTACTTACGCTCCTCGGTGAACGCCGCAGATTTCGTGTGCGACGGAGCCGATGACCTTTCGCGGAGCCTGGCGGGGGTCGGCTTTGCGGAGCTTCGACTGAGCCGATTCTTCGGCATGATGAATCCTGCCGGAGGCGCATTTCGCGTTGCTCCCGGCAGCCCTCGAGCCCCGCTCTGGGTCGCTACGGATCTCGATTTGGGCGGCTGTCCCGACGCCGTTTTGCCGCCGCCGAACGCGATGGGCGATCTGCCTGACTCGACGACACCGCCGCCCGTGAGCACCGTCCCCAATGTCGTCAGAGCTCCGGACGAAGCGTATCGCGAGCCCACGACCGGTACGCCCGCGTCCGGGAGCGACGGCAGCTGCGCGGTCACCCCCTTCGACTCCACAGCGAAAGATTCGTGCAGCGGCAACACTAGTTCGAGGGATTCGCGCCGCGACTCTTGCAGCGGTAGTACGAGCTCCTCCGATTCCCGACGGGATTCTTGCAGCGGTAGCACGAGCTCCGCCGATTCCGGACGGGATTCTTGCAGCGGTGATTCGAGCTCCGCCGATTCTGGACCGGATTCTTGCAGCGGCGACGCGAGCGATTCGAGCTCCGATGGTTGTAGCGGCGGTAGCGATTCCAGCAGCAACGACACGGGCTGTGGCAAGAGCGAATACGACGGCGATACGTGCTCGGGAGACTCTGCCGACGGCAACTCTGGTGGAGGCAAAGGCGCAGCCCTCCGCCGTGGCACTGCGGTGCAGCCACGGCCGCGGCAGGTACGCCTGAGTCTGTTGACGCTGCTGGCGGCGGCAATGGCCCTGCCTTTGCGCCGGCTCTGCGCATCGCGTTAGACTGCTCGCGAATCATGACCGAAGGCCTGGGTAACTTTCGCAAGCAGTGGCTGGTGCCGATCGTCGTCCTGATGTCGGTCTCGCTGCTGGTATTTTCTGGGTTCTATTCGTTCGACCACTTCGTCACCGGGGGTGACGCCGCGCCGCCATTCAAGACCCCGGTTGGGCGCTACGTTCAGTTCGACCCGAGCAGCATCACCGACGCGGTGAGCTCGCTGGCCGGGATGATCGCAGCGGTGTTCGGCATCGTGATCACCGTCGTGTCCATCATCGTGCAGCTGTCTGCGGATCGCTACACAGGCGTCGCACGCATGTTCCTTCGCGATCGGATCAACTTGGTAGTCATGGGCTACTACCTGATCACCTGCGTGTGTGGGGTTTGGCTCAGCGTGTCCATCCACCGGGACTACGTGCCGCGCTTGGCTCTGCTGGTGATGATCGGCGCCACGACGCTCGGACTGGTGCTGATGGCGCCGTACTTTCGCTACGTATTCTGGTTTCTGGAGCCGATGAACATCATCTCCCGCATTCGCAGTGAAGCGGTGGGCGTCGCCGGCCGCGGCGCAGATGAACGCGACCAGGATCGCTCGGCGAGCGCCCAGGCCTCCACCCTGGCGGCGATGGAAGAGCTCACGGACATCACCAGCAACTCGATATCGGGCAAGGACAAGATCATCGCCAGCGGCGCGGTCGATGCGCTCAAGGACTTCTCGCTGGCTTATCTCAAGGCAAAGCCTCAGGCCTCCGACGTGTGGTTCGGGATCGGCGCCGGGATCCGCCAAAATCCGGACTTCGTGGCCATGGATCCCGAGTCACTCTTGGATCTCGAGCAGCGCCGCACGTGGGTCGAGTGGAAGGTGATGCGCCAGTACCTCGGGATCTACAACGAGGCTCTGGGCAGCATGCGGGACATCAACTATTTGATCGCGATCGACACCCGCTACATCGGTGAAGCTGCCGGCCTCGCGCAAGACGCGGAGCTGATCGTGCTGGTCTTTCGCTTCATGAACTCGTACATGCGTTCGACCTTGAACGCGCGCGACGTTCGTACGGCGTACAACGTTCTGAACCAGTATCGCTTGCTCGTGGAAGCCATGATTCGTCAGAAGAACGGGCGAGCCGCGGTAGAGGGGGTCAGGCACATGAACTATTATGGGCACGTCAGCTTCGACATGAAGTTGACCTTCGTCACCGAGACCGTGGCGTACGATCTCTCTGCGCTCTGCCAATACGCAAACGAGCAGGGGTCTGCGGAGGAAGAGGAAATGCTGACGCATTTCTTGCAGCTCGACCGACCACTGCGCGTCAGCAGCCAGGAAAGCGCGCTGCTTGGCGTACGCAAAGCCCAGGTCAAGCTCGCGGCCTACTACTTGATGCGCGGTGAACAGCAGAAAGCCCGCCGCATTTCCCACGACATGCAGAACGAACCCGGCGACCGTCTGCTCTCGATCCGGCGTGCGCTGGAGGGGGTGGAGAGCAAGGACTTTTGGGAGATCATCGATCGCGGTCGAAACTTCGAGTACATGCCGCCGGCGCAGCGTGCCTACTTGGCCGAGTTTTTTTCATGGTACGACCTGAGCGCGGCCGAGCAGGGCACACCGGTCAGCACTTGAGGTGAGCGCGCAGCTCGGCGTAACTGCGGACGATCAGCTGAGCCTCCGCGAAGCGCTCATCGGACAGCGCGGCGTCCGGGATCGCGACCACGCTCATGCCTGCCGCGCGGGCGGCTAGCACGCCGGCTGGCGAATCCTCGATCACCAGGCAGCGCGCCGGCTCGCCGGCTATCGCGCGTGCAGCCGCCAGGAAGATATCCGGTGCAGGTTTGAGCGCGCGCACTTCCGGGTGGTCGCCGGAGACAACCGCCGAAAAGAGGCGGAACCAGGGCAGATGGCTGGTTTTTAGATCATATAAGCGGCGGGTGCTGCTGGTACCTACCGCCAGCGTATGACCGCGCTCGGCGAGTTTGGCGACGAACGCCTCGGCGCCGGGCAGTTCGCTCGCGGTCCTGAACAATCCCTCGGCGATCGGTGCCGAGCGGCGCCGATACTCTTCCGCACTGATCGGCAGCTCGAGCGTCTTGACCAAGAGCTCGGCGGCCTCCCGCTCATGGCGCCCCATCATCTGCGATTTCAGAGCCCAATCGAAGGTCTTGCCGTATTCGCCGACGACGCACTGGGTGGCCTCGGTGTACAGCTTTTCGGTATCGAGCAGCACGCCGTCGAGATCGAAAATCAGGTGGGTGTAGTCGGAGAGGTTCACGCTCCACGACCTTAGCGCAGGGCTCGCCTCGCGACGAGGCTTTCGCGATTCAGCGAGCGCTCACGCGGTCGCTATCGGGTCCTGCAACCTCGATGAAGTCTCGACCCGCGGGATCCCCGAATTCGTCGGCAATTTCTACGCGTACCACCCACGGGCCACGGCTGCTCGGGGCCGGGATGAAGGTGTGCATCGTGTTTTCCGAGCGGAGCCAGGTCACTTCCATGGGTTGTACGTTGACCAGCACCTTCGGCTTGACCGGGGTCGACTCGGCGACGGGCCGCCCGCGAGCGTCGAACAGCTGCACGGTGACTTCGATCATGTCGTCGGGCCAGCGCGGGTGCTTGGGGGTGATCTGTACATCGGCGTGCAAGCTGCGCGGTTCGAGCCCAACGCGGACTTCCTCCACCGTACCCGGTTCACGCAGGCGAAGGAGCGTGCTCTCTCCGCGCGACAAGCCCACACTGCCCGGGACGGGGACGAAGTGCTGCGAAGCGTTGTAGCTCGCCTCGAGCCCCGCCGCGCCGATCAGCTTCGCGCGAGCGCGCTGACCCAGTAAGATGCTGCCGCCCTCGCAGCGCGCACCTGGAGGTAGCTCGGCGCCCACCAGACGCAGCGAGCTCGCCGCGCTTTCCTGGCCGAAGATCCCGCTCGAGTCCACGGCGCGTGCGGTCACTTGGTATTGGCCCGGCAGCAACCCAGGAATCGCCGCGACGCCGCGCGCCTCGACTTGACGAACGAACTCGTTGCCCTTCTCGGTGACGCGCCAAATCCGCAATTGATAGTGGTTCGCTTCTTTCACACCACCGGCTTCGGCGTGTGCGTTCGGCGCATCAGCGCCCAGTGCCAAAAGGAGCGGATGCAGAACTCGCAGGCTCGGAACGCCAGGCACCTTCAGTTCTTGGTACGCTGGGTCGGCGCCGACGAAGCCGCGAATCAGACCGCTCGGCAACGTCTTCCAGTCGTTGCCGGACGCAGCGAGCATGTCGCCATCGACGGCGGCGATGGTGACGCGATTTGCATCGGCTATTGCAATGCTGTGACCGCCCTTGGCTACCGCGTTCACCTTGTGCGGCCCTTGCAAGAGCACGGCAGTCTTTGGAACCTTGCTGAACGGAATGTCGACATCGACACGACCCGAGATCAGCTTCACGACTTGAGTCACCGTTTGCTGTGAGCTCGTCGCGGCCAGTTGCAGCTTGACCGAACCGGCAAATTCGATGCGCGTACCGGGCGACAGGTGAAGCAGTGCGCCGCCCGGGAGCTGCTTGGTCGTGCCTTCTGCTGTCTTGGCTGAATCGGCGCGTGCGGGCGTTTTCGCTTCGGACGCTAACAGGTTTCCTGAAAACAACGTCGGAACTACAGCGAACAACGCGAGCGCGCTCAGCCTTCTGGTCATGCTTATCGAAACGGTCGAAAGCGCCGGACGTTCAGGCTCAATCGTCAGAAAAAACGG
Organism: Polyangiaceae bacterium; assembly: GCA_035273265.1. Classification (GTDB taxonomy): domain Bacteria; phylum Myxococcota_A; class Polyangia; order Polyangiales; family Polyangiaceae; genus PMG-095. The sequence goes on along the minus strand of DATEPG010000249.1, from coordinate 849 downwards.
CGCGCTGACCGGCGCACGTCGAGTCCCGCGTGTCTCAACGCGGAACAGCGTGGGTAAGCCTTTGTCAGCGCGAGCGGCGTGCGATCTGCGGCGGCAATGCGAGTTCGTCGAGGATGCCGTCGAGCAAGGCTTCGTCGCGGCGCAACATCGCGATGTGGAGCAAACGTGCCCGCGCGTCCTGCGCTTCGAGCTTCGCGAGCAGCGCTGCTGCTTCGGCCAACTTGCCCACCAAACGTTGGTCGAGTGACAGATTCGGATCCGACCTTCTGCCGGGGCGTTGGGCAGCAGGTGCTCGTTCGCGAACGGACGAGCCCTCGTCACTCAGCGGGGGCCTAGACGGGCGATCGAGTTCTGTCCTATCGGGGCGATTGCTCATGGCCTCTACTTTCAGAACGTAGACGTTGCACGTTTCATTCCGATCTGTGTTCGCGCGGTGCAAAAGCGATCATTGACGAGGATTGTCAGTCGTTCCAGCAAACCCACACAGGCGAGTGAGCTAGCCGGATCGCAGCAGCGGTAAGTTTTGCAATGTGAGCAATGCGCGTACGTCGTATCTGTCAATTCTCCCTGAATTGTCCAGATTTATGGGCCTGTTTTGGTTTGCTTACGTTTCGTGTTGCTGTGTTACACGCGCTCGGTGAGGCTCTCCTGGTGAGCGTGCTGCACCATCTGGCACTTGGAACGCGAGACGTCGAACGGCTCGCGCGTTTCTACATCGACATACTCGAGCTCCGTGAAGTGACGCGTCACCTACATGCCGATGGATCCTTGCGGTCGGTGTGGTTGGACCTGGGTGGAGCGCTGTTGATGATCGAACCGAGCGATGGGCCACCGAGAAAAGTCGAGGCG